>NZ_JBVIWC010000018.1:0-173507 GCF_055594965.1 Kitasatospora sp. NPDC040550
CCCCCCCCCCCCCCCCCCCCCCCCCCCCCCCCCCCCCCCCCCCCCCCCCCCCCCCCCCCCCCCCCCCCCCCCCCCCCCCCCCCCCCCCCCCCCCCGCCGTTCGGTCGGTGACCGGGAGACTGACCGGGAGGCCTAGAACAGGCCGTCCAGCTCGCGCAGCAGCGCGGCCTTCGGACGGGCACCGGTGATCTGCTTCACCGGCTGGCCGCCCTTGAAGAGGATCAGGGTCGGGATCGAGATCACGTTGTACTCGGCGGCGGTCACCTGGTTGGCGTCCACGTCGAGCTTGGCGATGGTCAGCTTGTCGCCGTGCTCGGCCGCGATGTCCTCCAGGACCGGGGCGACCTGGCGGCACGGGCCGCACCAGGTGGCCCAGAAGTCGACCAGTACGGGCTTGTCGCTCTCCAGGACGTCGGACTTGAAGGTCGTGTCGGTGACGGTGGTGGTGGCGCCGGCCACGGGGACTCCTCGGGTTAGGACGGAGGGGGCTGCTGCCAGGTGAACAACGGGCGGGCCCGTTCTGTTTCGGCCTGGCCGGGGCGGGGGTGTTTCACGTGGAACACCCCCGCGGGGTTCGGTCGGTGGCGGGGAGGTCAGACCGCGACGGCGGTCTTGTTCTCCGCGTCGTCCAGGGCGGCCAGGTAGCGCTCGGCGTCCAGCGCGGCGGAGCAGCCGGTGCCGGAGGCGGTGATGGCCTGGCGGTAGGTGTGGTCCACGACGTCGCCGGCGCCGAACACGCCCTCGACGTTGGTCCGGGTCGAGGGGGCGTCGACCTTGAGGTAGCCCTCGCCGTCGAGGTCCAGCTGGCCCTTGAACAGGTCGGTGCGCGGGTCGTGGCCGATCGCGATGAACAGGCCGGTGACGGCCAGCTCGCGGGTCTCGCCGGTGGTGGTGTCGCGCAGGGTGACCCCGGTCAGCTTCGGGTCGCCGTGGATGGCCTCGACCGCGCTGTTCCACTCGAAGCGGATCTTCGGGTCGGCGAAGGCGCGCTCCTGCATCGCCTTGGAGGCGCGCAGGCTGTCACGGCGGTGGATGATCGTGACGCTCTTGGCGAAGCGGGAGAGGAAGGTCGCCTCCTCCAGGGCCGTGTCGCCGCCGCCGACCACCGCGATGTCCTGGTCGCGGAAGAAGAAGCCGTCACAGGTCGCGCACCAGGAGACGCCGCGGCCGGAGAGCTTGTCCTCGTTGGGCAGGCCGAGCTTGCGGTGCTGGGAGCCGGTGGTGACGATCACGGCGCGGGCCTTGTGCACGTTGCCCTCGGAGTCGGTGACGGTCTTGATCTCACCGGTGAGGTCCACCGCGACGATGTCATCGGGGATCAGCTCGGCGCCGAAGCGCTCCGCCTGCGCCCGCATGTTGTCCATCAGCTCGGGGCCCATGATGCCGTCCCGGAAGCCGGGGAAGTTCTCGACCTCGGTGGTGTTCATGAGCGCACCACCGGCGGTGACGGCTCCCTCGAAGACCAGCGGCTTGAGGGAGGCACGGGCCGTGTAGAGCGCAGCCGTGTACCCGGCCGGGCCGGAACCGATGATGATCACGTTACGGACGTCGCTCACTGCTTCTCCTGGTTCGCATCGCGACCCGCGTTTGCTGCGGGGAGGGCGGTCCTGCTCCGCCGCCCGGGACAACGACTGACCAGTCTCTCGCATTCCCAGGCGGATCAGTACCAGGCGCCCGAACTCCGGAAGCGGCGTGCCGCCCTGGTCGTCGATCGCATGGGAACGGCCGTCCGGTGGCTGGGATGGGCCGGTCAGTGGCCGGGGACGGTCCGGTGCAGGACGACCGGGCCGCAGTCGGGGGAGCGCAGGAAGACGTCCACGAAGCCGGGCCGACCGGCGGCGGGGTAGACCAGGACGTCCACCGGGGAGCCCTGGTAGCTGCCCCGGTCGGTGGCCAGCGGGGTGCCCGGGGCGGGGGCGCGGCAGGCGGCGGGGGAGACCGGTGCGGTGGGCGAGGCGGGGCCGGAGAGCTCCGGTCCGGAGCCGTCGGCGGGCGCGGCGCCGGACTTGCCGGGCCCGGTGGCGCGCAGCCCGGGCTGGGAGCCGGAGCGGTCCAGCAGTTGCTGCACCTGGTCGGCGAGCCGGTCCTCCTGGTACACGGTGCCGGGGTCCGCCAGGTGCGGGGTGCGGGCGCTCTGCTCGCCGGGGGAGCCCACCGTGCCCGCCGAGGCGGCGGAGGCGGCGGTGCGGGCGGGGGAGTCGTCCTGGTGCAGCAGCAGGGCCCCGCCGAGCCCGACGGCGGCCAGCGCGGCGGCCGCCCCGAGCAGCAGGGCGAACCGGCGGCGGCGCGGGCGGGGGCGGCCGGGACCGGAGGTCGAGGCCGGGCGTGCTGGGGGCGCGGAGGGCGCGGAGGGCGCCGCGGTGGCCCGTACGGGCGCGGCGGGGAGCTCCGTCCGGCGGGCGGTCGCGGGGGCCCGCTCGGGGCGTCCGGTGGCACCGCCGGGCCCGGTGGGCTCCGCCGGGGAGGGGCGGTCGGCGCGGGCCGCCTCGGCGAGGGCGGCGTCCAGCCGGGCGGTGACGTCGGCGGGCATCGGTTCGGGCTCGACGGTGCCGAGCAGCGCCTGCACCTCGGCCAGCGCCTCGACGGTCCCGCGGCACTCGGCGCAGCCGTCCAGGTGCCGGTGCAGGGCCTCGGCGGCCCCGGCGGGCTCGACCAGGCCCTCGGCGAGGTCGGCCAGCTCGTCGACCGAGGGGTGGGCGTCGGCGGGCCCGGGGGAGGAGAGGGGGGCGTTCATCGCGTGCTCGCGTCTCCTTCCAGCATCGTGCGGCCGGTGCTCGGGCCTGTCCCTGTGACGGTGCGGGGGCCCTTCGGGTTCCCCCTGGTCCCGTTCGGCGGGGGCGGGGCGGTACCGGACGGGTCGGGGGTGGGGCGCCCCGGGGGCCGGCCGGCCGGTGTTTCACGTGAAACGTGCCGTCCGTCGCCGTCCCCGTCGCCGTCCCCGCCGTCGGTCTCGCGCAGGTGCCGGACCAGGGGGAGCAGTCGGGCCCGGCCGCGGGCGCAGCGGCTCTTCACGGTGCCCACCGGGACACCCAGCAGCTCGGCGGCCTCGGCGACCGGGTAGCCCTGCATGTCGACCAGGACCAGCGCGGCCCGCTGCTCGGGGGGCAGTTCGGCGAGCGCCGCGGTCAGCTCGCGGTGCACCTCGGCCCGGACCACCGGGGAGTCGGCCGGCTCGGCGGTGCCGACCAGGCGGTCCAGCCGCTGCGGGTCCTCGTCCAGCGGGGTGGTGCGCCGGGTGGCGCTGCGCCGGGCGCGGTCCAGGCAGGCGTTGACGACGATCCGGTGCAGCCAGGTGGTGACCGCCGAGCGGCCCTGGAAGCCGGCGGCGGCCCGGAAGGCGGAGACCAGGGCGTCCTGGAGGGCGTCCGCGGCCTCCTCGCGGTCGCCCAGGGTGCGCAGGGCGACCGCCCAGAGGCGGTCCCGGTGGCGGTTCACCAGCAGGCCGAAGGCCTCCTGGTCGCCGGCGACGTGCCGGGCGAGCAGCGTCGCGTCGTCGTCCGCCACTGTCACCCCTTGTCGCCGTCGTCCGGTCTGCGTGGGCGTGCGGTCAGCCGAAGACCTTCACCTCGTTGACCTGACCGCGGTAACCGCCGCCGCTCGTATCCTTCGGCAGGCTGGTCATCCAGATCAAGAGGTAACGCGTGTTCGTCGGGCTGCTCAGGGTGAAGTCGGTGGTGGAGCCGGTCTGCTTGTCCAGCACGTTGAAGGCCTCGGGCTGGGCGTCCTGCGGCTTCGCGGCGGCCTGGGCGTTCGGCACCCGGAGCTCGGCCGTGTGGGTGCCGGCGAACTGGACGCTCACCGAGCTGACCGACTGCACCGCGCCGAGGTCGATGAGCAGGCCGGTGCCGTCCTTGAACGGCGGCTTGGGGCCGAAGGGGTCGTTGTAGGTCTTGGTCACCCAGGAGGTGTTCGGGTCCCCGTCGAAGACCTTGGGGAGCAGCCAGAGGGACTCCGGGGAGTCGCCCCGCGGGTTGTAGGAGAAGGCTTCCTTGATCTGGATCGGCACCGGCGGGTGGGCCGTCGGGCGGGCGCTCGCGGCGGTGCTGCTGATCGAGGTCTGCGGGGTGGCGACGGCCTGGTTGTTGTTGCGCAGGCTGCCGACGAACTGCCAGGAGGCGACCCCGATCGCGCCCAGGGCGACCGTCCAGGCGGTGGCCTTGACCACCCGGCGCAGTCGGCGCTTGGTGCGCCGGGCGGCGGTGGGCCGGGAGGAGGCCGGCAGCGGGGCGACCGCCGGGTCGGCCACCCGGGTGGGGTTGGGCGCGGTCGGGAGGGCGTGGGTGTTGTGCCGGGGCGGGGTCGGGAAGGCCGGCAGCTCGGGCTCGGGCTGCCGGATCCGGGGCAGCTTCGCGATCGCCCGGACCAGCTCCTCCGGGGTGGTGATCGGCTCGGCGTGGTGCGGCGGGTGGTCGAACAGGGCGCGCGCCGCGAGCTCGGACAGGCCCTTGTGGACGCCCGCGCGGACCTGGTCCGGCGCGGCGTTCTGCAGGTCCTTCGGCAGTCCCTTGAGGTCGTAGCGGTCCTCGGGGTACGGCCAGCGGTGGGTGAGCGCGGCGAAGAGCAGCGCGCCGATGGCCCGGGTGTCGGTGCGCTGGGCGTCCTCGGTGGAGTCCTCGGCGGGCAGCCCGCGCAGGGCGGCGTCCACCGCGATGCCGTTGATCCGGTACTGGCCGCTGTCGGTGCGCAGCACGCAGCGCGGGGTGAGCCGCAGGTGCGCCTTGCCGCGGCGGTGCGCGGCGGCGACGGCGTCGGCGACCTGGCGGACCATCTGGTACGCCTCGTGCGGCTCCATCGGCCCGTCGGCGAGCAGCTTGGCGAGGTCGGAGGCGTGCGGCAGCCACTCCCGCACGACGTAGACCAGCTCGTTCTCCTGGACGGCGTCCAGCACCTGGACGAAGCGCGGGTCGCCGAGCAGGGCCGCGGACTTGGCGGCGGCCAGCACCTTGCGGGCGCGCTGGTGGCCGGAGGCCATCAGGTGGACGCCGACGGCCCGGCGCAGCTTCTCGTCGACGGCGCGCCAGCTGCTGAAGGTCTCGGTCTGGGAGATGCACTCTTCCAGCAGGTACCGGTGGCCGATCTTGTCGCCGCTGTGCCGCATCGGCGCGGGGAGGGTGCGCGGGAGGGTGGCGGTGTCGCGCGGGTCGACGGTGGGCTGGGGGTCGGTCGGGCGGCGCTTGTCGGCGGCAGGCTGCGGTGCCGGAGCGGGCTTCTTCCGGGGGGAGCCGGCCGCCAGTTCGGCGGCGATCTCGTGGACGGAGAGCGGGGCGGTGATCTCCGAGGTCTCCTCGCTCACCGCGGTCTCCGGGGCCGGACCGTCCTCGTCGTCCTTGCCGTCCCCGTCGTCCTTGCCGTCGGTCTTGTCGGGGGCCGTGTCGACGGCCTTACCGCCGGTCTTGCCGCCGGCCTTGGCGGAGTCCGCGGAGGAGTTCCCGGGGGCGTCCGTGGAGGAGGCGTCGGCGGAGCCCGCCGGGGCGGTGTTCCCGCTCCCGAGCTCGTCGATCGCCGCAGCCAGCGCGGCCTCGTCCGCCGCCGCGTCAGCTGTTGACGTGTCGACGACCGCCTTGGTGCCATCAGCCACCGTGGTCCTGCCTCCCCTTGTGTCGCCCCGGCCTGAGAGAGTCGCTGGAGCCCGCGGATTGGCCGCCCTGTGCTCCAGGACAATTGTGCCCACTCTTCACCACCGGGTACGACCGCTGAAGGGTCCGCTCGGTTGCATGCCGGTGGAGAGATGTGGTGCAGGTCCGACACCGGGCCGCCACGTGGTGGCCCGGGCGGGTCCGGTCGTGGGGGGCGGCCCGTGCTGCGGCCGGACGGGCGGGGGCGGTGTCCGCCCTGGTCGACGCCCGGTCAGGGCGCCCGCTCGTCCGGCCGGTTGTGCTCGGACTCAGCGGCCCAGTCGGCCGCGAACCATGCCCAGCATGGCGTTCATCTCCTCGATCCGCAGGCGCTTCGCGATGAACACGAACACCAGCAGCTGGAGGCCGCCGCCCAGCAGGACCGACAGCACGCTGCCCGGCCAGCCGCCGAGCACCTGCTGGACCGCCAGGCTGACGCCGAGGCCGACCACCGCGGCCGGGACGCAGGCGGTGGCCAGCCGGCTGTAGGTCTTGCCGATCCGCTTGGTGTCCAGCCCGCCGATCTTCTTCTTGAGCTTGGGCACCGCGACCGTCACTCCGACGGCGTAGGCGAGGCCGTAGCCGAAGGCCATCCCGGTCACCGTCCACTGCGAGGGCAGCGCGACCCAGCAGATCAGCGAGAAGCCGGCCTGGCAGACCGCCACCCAGACGGTGTTGGAGAACGGCGTCCGGGTGTCCTCGTAGGCGTAGAAGCCGCGCAGCATCACGTACTGGGCGGAGTACGGGATCAGCCCGAGCGCGAAGGCCGAGAGCATCAGGCCGACGTTGGTCGCGTTGTCCAGGGCCGTCCCGCCGCCGCCGACCGCGTAGATCGAGCGGCCGATCGCCGGGCCGAGCGCCAGGAAGAGGAAGGCCGCGGGGACGACCGCCACCGCGGTGGTGCGCAGCCCGTAGGACAGGTCGTCCCGGACGGCGCCGGCGTCCTCGTCGGAGGCCGCGCGGGAGAGCCGGGGGAGCACCGCGCTCATGATCGAGACGGTGATGACGGCCTGCGGGAGCTGCCAGATCAGCAGGGCGTTGGAGAAGGCCGAGAGGCCGACACCGCCGTGCCCGCCCTGTTCGGCGGCGCTGCCGGCGGCGGTCGCCAGCTGGGTGATGACCAGGTAGCCGGCCTGGTTGGCGAGCACGAAGAAGAAGGTCCACTTGGCCAGCCGGGCGGCCTTGCCCAGGCCGTGGCCGCGCCAGTCGAAGCGCGGCCGGAAGCGGAAGTCGGCGGCCCGCAGGTACGGGATCATCGCCAGCGACTGGACCACCAGGCCGAGCAGGGTGCCCAGGCCGAGCAGCCGGACGCCCTCCGGGGTGATGTTCTCCGGGGTGATCTGGGTGCCGTTGAAGCCGCCGTAGACCCAGATGTAGGCGCCGAAGGTGAAGATCACCACGATGTTGTTGAGGACCGGGGTCCACATCATCGCGCCGAACCGGCCCCGGGCGTTGAGGATCTGGCCCATCACCACGTGGACGCCCATGAAGAAGATGGTGGGCAGGCAGTAGCGGGCCAGGGCCACCGTGGTGTCGGCACGGGCCGGGTTGGTCATCATCGGATGGGCGATCAGCTGGACCAGCAGCGGCGCCCCGAGCACGGCCAGGAAGACCACGCCGCCGAGTCCGACCATCACCAGGGTGAGCAGCCGGTTGGCGTAGGCCGTCCCGCCGTCCTCGTCGTTCTTCATGCTGCGCACCAGCTGCGGCACGAAGACCGCGTTCAGCGCGCCGCCGCCGATCAGGATGTACAGCAGGGTCGGCAGGGTGTTCGCCGCGTTGTACGAGTCACCCATGACCGCGATGCCGATCGCGCCGGCGATCACCATGGTCCGCAGGAAGCCGGTGCCGCGGGAGACCAGGGTGCCGGCCGCCATGATCGCGCTGGAGCTCAGCAGGCCGGCGACCTTGCCGCCACCGCCGCCGGAGGCCGGGGCGGTCTCGGTCGCGGGCCGGGCGGCCTGCTCCTCGGCGAGGTCCGCCAGCGGCTCGACCGCCGGGGGCACCGCCACGGCGGCCACCTGCATGGTGGCCTCCTCCTCGGAGAGCGGCGGGTCGAACTCGATCGGCGGCACGAACGGCCGCTGCCCGTCGTGGCCGCCGTGCTGCGGCTGCCCCGGGTAGCCGCCCATCGGCGGGTACGGCGCGGGCGCGCCCGGCGGCACCGCCGAGGCCGGGGGCACGGGGGCGGCCTGCGGGGCGGGGGCGGGCTGGGGGACCGGCGGCTGGGCCGCGGCCTCCGCCCGGCCCCCGCCGAACAGCGCGTCCACGCCGACGTACTCGGTGGTCTCGGAGTCCCAGGCGGAGTGCGCCGGGCCCGGCTCCCACTGCGGCTGCGGCTGGCTCCACGCTCCGGGGGCCGGGGCGGAGACCGGTCCCGCCGGGGCGGCCTGCTGCGGCCAGCCGTCCTGCACCGGGGTGTCCCAGCCGGGCTGCACGGGGGGCACGGGGGGCGAGAACGGCGTCGACGGCACCGGCGTCGGGTAGCCGCCGCCCTGCGGCGGCAGGTGCGGCGGCACGTCGTACGCGGTGACCGGCGGCGGCGCCGCGGCGGGCCGTCCGGCCTGGAGGCCGTACGGATCCTGACCGTCCTGCGCCGTCCCGTACGCCTGCGCGGCGTACGGGTCCTGGGCGTAGGTGTCGGCCACGTACCAGTCGCCGGACGGCGACTCGGCGCCCGGCCGGCTCTCACCGCGGCCCGGCGGCCGCTCCTCGCTGCGCCCGGTCATGTCACCTCTTCGCTGTTGTGGGGGGAGACCGGCCCGGGGTTGCGGGGGGTCGGCGGTGTCAAGGACCAACCTTCTCATCACTGGCGGTCCGATCCCGGCCATCCGGGCTGCTGGCGCGCGGTGTCTGCGCGGGACCCCCGTCCGCGGCACCGTTCTCCGGCCGGTCAGCCGCCTGGTCCGCCGCCTGGTCCGCCGGCCGGTCCGCCGTGGTGGCGTCCGGGCCGGCTGGCTCGGCCGCGGCGGCGCCCGCCGGGTCGCCGTCCTCCGGGCCGTCCCCGACCGGCTGGTCGCCGTCCTCGTGCGGCCGGCCGCCGCGCCGCTTGCGCTGGCGGACGAAGCGCAGCGCGGCGAGCACCAGCAGCACGGCGGCGCCGGCGAAGACGTACAGCACCCCGTTGGTCACCGAGGTGACCTCGACGGTGAAGGTCTGGGCCTGGCCGTAGGGCCGGGAATCGGGGCCGGTGGTCCACAGCTGGGCGACCATGGTGACCGGGCCGTTGCTGCGGGCCTCGGCGTTGAAGCGCAGGGTGACGCTCTGCGAGGCGGGGAGGACGAGCTGCTCCGGCAGGCCGACCCGCAGTCTGTTCGGCTGGTTCGAGGTGAGCCGCAGCTGCAGGTTGGTGACCGTCTGGGTGAGGTCGTTGCGCACGCTGACCGGGAGCTGGCCGGTGTTCCCGGCCAGGGTGACCACGTTCTTCTTCGGGACCTGGACGGCGGTGGTGAGCTCGTTCAGGTAGTTGGTGACGCCGTTGCGGTAGGCGTCGCCGGACGGCGCCTGGGCGCGCCACTCGGTGGACAGCGAGCGGACCATCGCGGCGCTGAACGGGCCGCGCACCCGCTGCGGCAGGGTGAGCACCCGCATCAGGGTGTCCAGCTTCTGCTGGATCTCGTCGGTGCCGCTCAGGGCGGAGGCCGGCAGCTCGGAGGCGCGGGCCCGGGTCGGGTAGTCGGCCGGTGACGGGACGCCGGTGTTGGCCTTCGGGTCCGGCGCGGCCTGGGCCAGCACGTCCAGCTTCACCGGGGTCAGCCACTTGTCCCCGGCCGTCTGCAGGGCGCCGGCCAGCGCCTTGGCGGTGTTGGCGGTCAGCTCGCGCGGCGGCATCACCAGCAGGCCGCGCTGGTTCTGCGGCTGCTCGTGGGTGATCGCGTAGGTCTCGGCGAGGAAGCGCTGGGTCGCGTCGGTCTGGTCCTTCGGGGTGCTCAGGTCCTTCTGGAAGAGCGTGGAGACCGTGTCGTCGGCGACCACGGCGTTCTGCCCGTTGCCGATCGGGCGCACCGCGGTCGGGGTGTAGTTGACCGAGTCCGGGTCGGGCATGCTCGCGCCGTTGACCAGCACCAGGTCGCTGCCCGCCTGCCGGGCGATGCCGGCGATCTGCTGGTCGAGGTAGCCCTGGTACGGCCAGGCCACGTCGGAGCGGGTGTCCACCGAGAGCCGGCCCTCGACGGTCAGCCGGCCGGCGGTGGCGGCCTTGCTCAGGGCGGTGCCCGTGCCGCTCAGGTCGGCGCCGTTGTGCGCGATCGAGGCGAGGTCCGGGTCGGCGTACGGCAGCGCGACGACCTGGTTGCCCGACTTGGTGACGGCCGCCCGCAGCTTGTTCAGCCAGGCGTCGGCGGCGGCCGAGGCGGGGCGGCCGATGGTGTTCTCGTCCTTGGCGGACTTTCCGGAGGCCTCGTTGCCCGGCTTCTGCACCCGGTACGGCTTGGTCATCGCGAACGCGGCGTCCAGCAGGTCCGGGTCGACCATCCAGGTCAGCCCGTTCAGCTTGGCACCGGTGTCGACCAGCTCGTACAGCCGGCCGCCCGGCGCGAGGTCGGCGGCCAGGCTGTCGTCGCGCAGCACGGAGAGGGTCTGGTCGCCCTCGGCGTAGGTCTGCGCGGCCAGCACCGGCGCGTGCACCAGCGGCCAGAGGGTGGCGACCTTGGTCGGCTGGGCCTCGCTGCCGCCCTGGGAGTAGGGCAGGAAGGTGCGGGCGATGCCCAGCGCCCGGTCGCGCGGGTTGTCGGTGGTCGAGCCCCAGGCGTCCACCGCGAGCTCGTAGACGCCGCTCTCGGAGAAGCCGAGGTCGCTCACCGCGACGCTCAGGGTGTACGGCAGGCTCTGGCCCGGGTTGAGCTCCGGCAGGGCGTACTGCGGGCTGTCCAGTTCCGTCCCGTCGTCGCCCCGCGGGCTGGTCCGGGTGGCCACGCCCTGGAGCTCGCTGCGCCGCTGCAGGGGCTTGCTGGAGACCGGCTTGCGGACCGCGGCGTGGGCGCCCTTGAGGGCGGACTTGCCGGAGTTGGTGACGTGACCGGTGATGGACACGGTGCCGTTCTGGACGGCCAGCTGCGGGGTGACCGTCTCGATGGTCAGCACCACCGGGTACTCCGCGGTGGCCGTCGAGTCGACGGTCGGGCGGACGTTGCCGCCGGCCTGCAGGGCCGCGGCGGGGGCGGCCGCGACCAGTGCCAGGACCGCACCGCAGGCGGCGGCGAAGCGGCGCGCGCGGCCGCCGGTGCGCCGTTCCCCGGTGCGGGGTTCGGTCGGGCCCTCGGCCCGTCCAGGTCGTCGGTGCGCCCCCAGGCCCGAGTGCCGTGCCGGCTCACTCACTCGTTTCGCCCTCGCCGTTCTGTTCGCTCGCTCGCTGCTGATGCTGTCCGTCCGGCGCGGTCGCCCGACGTTCCCCGCTCGACGTTCCTCGCTCGACGTTCTTCGCTCGACGACGTACGCCACCCCGCTGCCGCGGAAGGATCCGTCGGCACGGCGGCACGCGACACCGCATCCCCGGTTCCGGTGTCCGCGCTTCGTCCACCGGCATGGTAACGATCCAGCCTGGCGTGCAGTGTTGCGGGCTGTGGGGTGAGACGCCCAGAACGCGCGGGCGGTTGACCTTCCGGGGCACGTACCCTTGTGAGCCGTGTCCACTGCCAATGAGCCCACCGCGCGCACCGACCGTTCCAGCACCGCCGTCCAGGTCGTCCCAGGCCTGAGCGAGGCCCAGACGATGGGGCTGCAAGAGCTGCTGCGGGTGTCGCCGGTCGCCGACGAGATCGCCCGCCGCTTCCAGGCGGCCGGGTACCGGCTGGCCCTGGTCGGCGGCTCGGTGCGGGACGCGCTGCTCGGCCGGCTCGGCAACGACCTGGACTTCACCACCGACGCCCGGCCGCAGCAGGTGCTCAAGCTGGTCAAGGGCTGGGCGGACGCGGTCTGGGACGTCGGCATCGCCTTCGGCACCGTCGGCGCCCGCAAGGATACCCCCGAGGGCTCCTTCCTGATCGAGATCACCACCTACCGCTCCGAGGCGTACGACCGCACCTCCCGCAAGCCCGAGGTGACCTACGGCGACACCATCGAGCAGGACCTGGTCCGCCGTGACTTCACGGTCAACGCGATG
Organism: Kitasatospora sp. NPDC040550; assembly: GCF_055594965.1. Lineage (NCBI taxonomy): Bacteria > Bacillati > Actinomycetota > Actinomycetes > Kitasatosporales > Streptomycetaceae > Kitasatospora > Kitasatospora sp. NPDC040550. Next base: position 11,716 of record NZ_JBVIWC010000018.1, read on the forward strand.
GCCGTCGACCTGCCCGACCGCGGCTTCGTCGACCCGCACCACGGCCTGGAGGACCTGGAGGCCCGGGTGCTGCGCACCCCGGCCACCCCCGAGGAGTCCTTCTCCGACGACCCGCTGCGGATGATGCGGGCCGCCCGCTTCGCCGCCCAGCTGGACTTCGACCCGGCGCCCGAGGTGATCGCCGCGATGACCGCGATGGCCGAGCGGATCACCATCGTCTCGGCGGAGCGGGTCCAGGCCGAGCTGAACAAGCTGCTGCTGGCCGCGCACCCGGTGAAGGGCCTGCGGCTGCTGGTCGACACCGGCCTGGCCGGGCACGTGCTGCCGGAGCTGCCCGCGCTGCAGCTGGAGAGCGACGAGCACCACCGGCACAAGGACGTCTACGAGCACTCGCTGACCGTCCTGGAGCAGGCCATCGACCTGGAGCAGGACGGCCCGGACCTCACCCTGCGGCTGGCCGCGCTGCTGCACGACATCGGCAAGCCGCGCACCCGCCGCTTCGAGTCGGACGGCCGGGTCTCCTTCCACCACCACGAGGTGGTCGGCGCCAAGATGACCCGCAAGCGGATGCGGGAGCTCAAGTACTCCAAGGAGCTCACCGAGGACGTCTCGCGCCTGGTCGAGCTGCACCTGCGCTTCCACGGTTACGGCGGCGGTGAGTGGACCGACTCCGCGGTGCGCCGCTACGTCACCGACGCCGGGCCGCTGCTGGAGCGCCTGCACAAGCTGACCCGCTCCGACTGCACCACCCGCAACAGGAAGAAGGCGGCCGCGCTGTCGCGCACCTACGACGGCCTGGAGGAGCGGATCTCCGAACTGCAGGCCAAGGAGGAGCTGGACGCCATCCGCCCGGCCCTGGACGGCAACCAGATCATGGAGCTGCTCGGGCTGGGGCCGGGCCCGCAGGTCGGCAAGGCGTACAAGCACATGCTCGAACTGCGGCTGGAGCACGGCCCGATGGAGCCCGACGAGGCGGTCGCGGCGCTGCGGGCCTGGTGGGCCGAGCAGCAGCAGGGCTGACCCGGGCGAGGCCCGGACGCACCGCGGGGGGGGGGGGGGGGGGTGGGGGGGGGGGGGGGGGGGGGGGGGTGGGGGGGGGGGGGGGGTGGGACCCCTCCCCCCCCCCCCCCCCCCCCCCCCCCCCCCCCCCCCCCCCCCCCCCCCCCCACCCCCCCCCCCCCCCCCCACCCCCCCCCCCCCCCCACCCCCCCCCCCCCCCCCCGCGCTCGCGTCCGGTCAGCCGTTGACGTGCTTGAGGCAGAGCACGTAGTCCAGCGAGGGGAGCTTGGTGTAGGTGCGGGTGTAGGAGCTGTCGGACTTCGGCTGCTTCTCGCAGACCTTCTCGTCCGAGGTGGCGAAGTACTTGTAGACCACCTTGTACTGGGCCTTGGGGTCGGTGCAGGGCAGCACGGTGATCTTCGGGTGGTCGTCCGCGGTCGCGTTGCTGGAGTTCTCGTTGCGCAGGCAGTCGCCGATGCCGGCGCTGTCGACGTCGTCCTTGGTCGCGGGCGGCGGCAGGGTGATGCTCGGCATGGAGAAGGTGGGCACCGGGAGCGGCGGCGGCGGGGTGTAGCTGAACGTGGGCGAGGGCCGCGGCGACGGCGAGAAGGTGACCGTGTCGGTCGGCGTCGGCCCCGCGACGGAGCCGGAGTCCTGCTTCGGGCCGATCACGCCGGTGGCCAGCAGGACCCCGGTGACCAGCAGCGAGACCGGCACCAGCAGCATGGCGACGTGCGGACGGCTGCCCAGCGGGGCGCCCGGGTCCAGCTGCGGGCCGTGGGTGCCCGGCATGGGCGGCGGCAGCCGCTTGATCCGGTTGTGGGCGCCGAGGTTCATCAGCAGGGTGATCACGGTCAGGATCGGCGAGACCCAGCTCCACCAGCCCTGGACCAGCGTCCTGGCGGACATGTCGCGCACGGTGGCCGTGCCGCAGGTGCGGCAGAACGGGCCGTGCATCCGCAGCATCCGGAACGCGATCAGCAGGCCCTGGTGGCCGCGGACGGTGGCGCGCACGGCCGGGAAGCCGCCGCAGAAGCGGCAGTGCTCCCCGTCCGTCGGGGCCGGCGGCGGATAGCCGTAGCCGTAGCCGGGCGGCTGGGCGCCGTACGGCTGCTCCGGCGGCGGCGGGGCGCTCGGGTAGCCGTACCCCGGCGGGGGCGGCGGCGGGGCGCCGTACGGGCCGCCGGCGTACGGGTTGCCGTCACCGGGTGGCGGGCCGTAGGGCGGCTGGGGCGGAGGCGGAGCGGACAAGGGATCCCCCGGAACAAGGACGTGGTGGAAGGTTCAGGACTTCTTCACCGGCGGGTAGCCGGTGGTGGTGGGGGTCAGGGGGCCGAGGCAGAGCACGTACCGCGTCTTGTTCCAGCGGCGGCCGCTCTTGCCCGAGACGGCGCTGGTGGTCTGCGGGGTCTGCCGGCAGCGGGTCACGTCGGTGGTGCCGGTGAACTTCGACAGCACCTTGTAATTCGCTTTGGAATCAGTGCACTTGACGATCTCGACGTCACGGGAGCCGCTCACCCGGACACAGTCCCCGGGCTTGGCGCTGCTGACGTTCGGGCCGCTGAAGAAGTACGCGCCCGCGAGCACCACGCAGCCGCCGACCGCCCCGGCGATCCGCAGCTTGGCACGGGCACCGCGCTTGGCGGGCGGTGCCGTGGGGGCCGCACCGGGCTGCGGGTAGCCGTACGGCCCGGCGGGCGGCGGCGGCCCGTACGGGGCCTGGCCGTGCGGCGGCGGGGGGTACGGGGCCTGGCCGTACGGGGGTTGGGGTCCCGGCGGCGGGCCGCCGTACGGGCCCGGGGCGTACGGCTGCTGGGCGGGTGGCCCGCCGTACGGCGCCTGGGCGTAGCCGGGTGGGGGCGGACCGAAGCCCGGCGCCGCGGGTGGCGGCGGCCCGTACGGACCGGTCGGTGTGCTCATCAGTTCGTCCCCCGAGACAGAGTGCTGTCTTTCCGACAGGTTTACGTACCTTAGCGACTGGGTCGGACGCAATCGGTCCGGTGGCAGCAACCGGATTCCGGGACGAAGTGGTGTCGATTCCGGTACCGCGCGGTGTCAGTGGGCCTCGCCGGGCAGCGGACCGGACCGCCGGGCGGCCCGCAGGTAGCACGCGGCAGTCAGCCCGTACACCACCGCCACCCCGACCACCACCGTGACCGAGCGGCCGGACAGCGGCAGCACCAGCGCCGTCACCAGGGCGGCGGCCACGAAGGCGACGTTGAACAGCACGTCGTAGATGGCGAACACCCGGCCGCGGAACTCGTCCTCGACCGACTCCTGCACCACGGTGTCGGCGCAGATCTTGGTGCCCTGGGTGACCACCCCGAGCAGCAGCGCGGCGGCCAGGGTGGGCACCGGGGCGAAGAACAGGCCCAGCGCGGGGACGAAGACCACCGGGGCGAGCAGGCAGAGCGTCATCCAGCCGGCCAGGCCGAGCCGACGGGTGCACCAGGGGCTGACCACCGCGGCGACGAAGAACCCGGCGGCGGACAGCCCGACGGCCTGGCCGAGGGTGGCCAGCCCGGCCGCGCTGTCGGTCGGGGCGTTGAAGGTGTAGCGGGCGAGCATCACCACGACCACGATCAGCACGCCGTAGCAGAACCGGGCCGCCGTGACGGCGGCCAGCGCGTGCACGGCCGGGCGGCAGTCCCGCACCAGGTGGCGGACGGCGGAGCCGAGCCCGACGGCGGCCCGCACCAGGGCCTGGCCGAGCGGGGGGCGCTCGCCGTGCTGGTCCGGGCCGAGCAGGTCGCGGTCCATCCGGCGGGCGGCCAGCGCGGCCGAGAGGTAGAGCAGCGAGGCGACGGTGACCAGCGCGGCGTCCGCCTTCGGCCCGGGGGCCATCAGCTGGTGCAGCAGGAAGCCGATGCCACCGCCCGAGGCGGCGGCGACCGTCCCGAGGGTGGGGGAGAGGGCGTTGGCGGTGACCAGCCGGTCCTGTTCGACCACCCGGGGCAGCGCGGCCGACAGCCCGGCCAGGATGAACCGGTTGAGCGCGGTGACCAGCAGCGCCGAGGCGAAGAACAGCCAGGTCGGTGCCTCGACCAGGAGCAGCGCACCGGTGCCCAGGCCCAGCCCGAAGCGGGCCAGGTTGCCGAAGTAGAGCACCTGGCGCCGGCGCCAGCGGTCCAGCAGCACCCCGGCGAACGGGCCGATCACCGAGAACGGCAGCAGCATCACGGCCAGCACCGAGGCGATGTCGGCGGGGGAGGACTGCTTCTCGGGGGAGAAGACCACGTAGGCGGCGAGCGAGACCTGGAAGACGCCGTCCGAGAGCTGGGAGAGCACCCGGGCGGTGAGCAGTCGGCGGAAGTCCCGGCCGCGGAGCAGACCGAGGAGCGTGGCGCGGTGCGCGGACTGGTGGGTGCTGCCGTTCTCGGTGATCGCCACCCGCCCAGGGTGCCACGGAACCGGGCGCCGTTTCACGTGAAACATTCGCTGCGCGAACGTGAAGGGCTCACGACCGGGTGGTCGTGAGCCCTTCCGGCGCGTTACGAGCGGTCAGCTCGGCGCGCGGTGTCCGACGGTCGCGAACCGAGCTGTGCTCAGCGCTCGACCTCGCCGCGGATGAACTTCTCGACGTTCTCCTTGGCCTCGTCGTCGAAGTACTGGACCGGCGGGGACTTCATGAAGTACGAGGAGGCCGACAGGATCGGGCCACCGATGCCGCGGTCCTTGGCGATCTTCGCGGCGCGGACGGCGTCGATGATGACACCGGCCGAGTTCGGGGAGTCCCAGACCTCGAGCTTGTACTCCAGGTTCAGCGGGACGTCGCCGAAGGCGCGACCCTCCAGGCGGACGTAGGCCCACTTGCGGTCGTCCAGCCAGGCCACGTAGTCCGAGGGACCGATGTGGACGTTCTTGGCGCCCAGCTCGCGGTCGCGGATCTGCGAGGTGACGGCCTGGGTCTTGGAGATCTTCTTGGACTCCAGGCGCTCGCGCTCGAGCATGTTCTTGAAGTCCATGTTGCCGCCGACGTTCAGCTGCATGGTGCGCTCGAGGATGACACCGCGGTCCTCGAACAGCTTGGCCATCACGCGGTGCGTGATGGTGGCGCCGACCTGGGACTTGATGTCGTCACCGACGATCGGCACGCCGGCCTCGGTGAACTTGTCCGCCCACTCCTTGGTGCCCGCGATGAACACCGGCAGGGCGTTCACGAAGGCGACCTTGGCGTCGATGGCGCACTGGGCGTAGAACTTGGCGGCCTTCTCGGACCCGACGGGCAGGTAGCAGACCAGGACGTCGACCTGCTGGTCCTTGAGGACCTGGACGACGTCGACCGGGGCCTCGTCCGACTCCTCGATGGTCTCCAGGTAGTACTTGCCCAGACCGTCGAGGGTGTGGCCGCGCTGGACGGTCACGCCGGTCGGCGGGACGTCGCAGATCTTGATGGTGTTGTTCTCGCTGCTGCCGATGGCGTCGGCCAGGTCGAAGCCGACCTTCTTGGCGTCGACGTCGAAGGCGGCGACGAACTCCACGTCACGGACGTGGTAGTCACCGAACTGGACGTGCATCAGCCCGGGGACCTTGCCGGCCGGGTCGGCGTCCTTGTAGTACTCGACACCCTGCACCAGCGACGCGGCGCAGTTGCCCACGCCCACGATGGCTACGCGAACCGAACCCATTCCGGTTGCTCCCTCTGATCTCATGAGGGCCGTCGGAATAGACGGCACTCGTCCTGCTTCTTCGAATGACTGCTTGTACGGGCGCGAGGCGCCCACTCCTGCCGCGTGGCACGGGGCTGACGCGGTGTCAGCGCTCCTGGGCGGAGCGCCCCGGGCGGTCGTACGGTGGCCCGGACGGGTCGGGGGACCCGGTCTCCTGGCCACGGCCGTCCGAAGTCGTGTGGGGTACGGCGGTGGTTCCGGCGGTCCCGGTGGGGGCGCCGGCGGCGGGCCCGGTCCGGCCGGTGCGGTTGGCCCGCTCGGTCTCGATCAGCTCGTTGAGCCACCGGACCTCGCGCTCCACCGATTCCAGGCCGTGCCGCTGGAGTTCGACGGTGTAGTCGTCGAACCGTTCGCGGGCGCGGGCCAGCGAGTTGCGCATCCGCTCCAGGCGCTCCTCCAGCCGGCTGCGGCGGCCTTCCAGGACGCGCATCCGGACGGCTCGGTCGGTCTGACCGAAGAAGGCGAAGTGGACGCCGAAGCGCTCGTCCTCCCAGGCCTCCGGGCCGGAGTCGGCGAGCAGCTCCTCGAAGCGCTGCTTGCCCTCGGCGGAGAGCCGGTAGACGATCTTCGACCGCTTGCCGTTGAGCGCGGTGGCCGGGACGTACTCGACGTCCGGGTTGTCCTCGACCAGGAAACCCTGGGCGACCAGGCTCTTCAAGCACGGGTAGAGCGTTCCGTAGGAGAGCGCCCGCAGTGCCCCGAGCAGGATGTTGAGCCGTTTGCGCAGTTCGTAGCCGTGCATCGGGGCGTCATGGAGCAGCCCGAGAACAGCGAACTCCAGCACTCCTGAGCGCCTGCCCACTGCCGTCGTCCTCCTCCCTCTCGACCCTCGCTCCGGCCGCTGCATCGGCGGTATGCCGCTTCGATGTATCGGCTCGATATATCGAGAACAGTAAACCCGACCCCCGGAACGAGCAAGGGGGGCACGCGTGAATGTGATCACAAGCCGACGCGCGGGTGGGGTTGGCAACGGGCGTGTAATGATCTGCTGCCCTTTTGCGGGCATTGGCACCTGATGCCCGATTAGGAGGGATTTCCCGCTGCGTACGCTGTCGCGTGTGCACGAGGACCAACCTCCGGGGTTAGGGCGGTCCGGGCATCGGACAGGAACCCTGCCTTCAGGCCGAACCGGGCCTGGCGAGGAGCGGCTGGAAACATGAGCGAGCGACGGCGAAGGACGCCCAATTCGGGCGGTGACGGGCAGCAGCCGCCGGGAGGCGGCGGCCGTCGGGGCGGCCCCGGTCCCGACGAACTGGGCTCGGAAGGGATCGGCCGTCGACGCCCGCCCGGTGTCCGGGAGACCGCCCAGCAACCCCGGATGGGCCGTGCCGAGATGCGCAAGGCCGCCCAGAAGAAGGGCAAGGGCGGTGGCCGGCGCGGTGCCGCCGCCGCCTCCGCCGCTGCCGCGGCCGGCCCCGGCAAGAAGCGCTTCATCGACTACCCGCGGTTCGGCAAGACCGGCTTCCGGCGCTGGCTGCCGTCCTGGAAGCTGGTCTCCAGCGTCTTCCTGGTGGGCTTCGCCGCCTGCGTGGGCCTCGTGTTCTACCTGTACCAGACCACGACGGTGCCCCAGCTCAAGGACCTGGTGAACAACCAGAACACCATCTACTACTGGGCCGACGGTTCGGAGATGACCCGCAAGGGCGACACCAACCGTCAGATCGTCGAGCTCAACGACATCAACCCCACCCTCCAGAACGCCGTCATCTCGGCGGAGAACGAGACCTTCCGCACCGACAGCGGCATCGACCCCAAGGGCATGCTGCGCGCCGTCTACAACATGGCGAAGGGCGGCGAGACCCAGGGCGCCTCGACGATCACCCAGCAGTACGTCAAGAACGCCTACCTGAGCCAGGAACAGACCATCAGCCGCAAGATGAAGGAGTTCTTCATCACGCTCAAGATCAACCAGCAGATGGGCAAGGAGGAGATCCTCAAGGGGTACCTCAACACCAGCTGGTTCGGTCGCAACGCCAACGGCGCCCAGGCTGCGGCGCAGGCGTACTACGGGGTCAACGCCAAGGACCTGAACCTCTGCCAGAGCGCCATGCTGGCCGGACTGTTGAAGGGGGCCAACTACTACGACCCCTCCAAGCCGGCCAACCACGACCGCGCGGTGGAGCGCTGGAAGTGGATCCTGGACCGGATGGTGACCACCCACAACGCCACTCCGGAGGAGCGGGCGAAGTGCACCACCTTCCCCGAGCCGATCGCGTTGAAGCCCAGCTCCAACATGAACGGTGAGATCAGCTACCTGGTCGACACCGCCAACCAGTACGTGATGACCACCGACAAGTCGGTCACCCAGCAGATGATCGACAAGGGTGGCCTGAAGATCTACACCACCTTCGAGAAGGACAAGGTCGACGCCCTCAAGAAGGCCGTCGACGACGTCAAGGGCGAGAACCTCGACCCGCAGAAGCGGCCCAACAACGACACCTTCGTCCAGTTCGGCGCCGCCAGCATCAAGCCCGGTGACGGGGCGATGGTCGCCATCTACGGCGGCGACGGCGTGGAGAACGGCCACTTCGACAACAACGCCAACGCCGGCGGTGTCCAGGTCGGCTCGACCTTCAAGCCCTTCGTGCTGGCCACCGCGATGCAGACCGGTGTGCAGACCGCGAAGGACACGGACGGCAAGCCGAAGCGGATCAACGCCGACAGCCGCTACCTCGCCGACGACATGTCCGAGATCCGCAAGCCGGACGGCTCGCTGGTGATCGGCGACGACGGCAAGCCCTACCGGCAGAAGAACGAGGACGCCGGCAAGCGCGGCTACGTCTCGCTGCGGCAGGCCATGCAGTGGTCGTACAACGTGCCCTTCGTCCAGCTCAACCAGGACGTCGGCGGCCCCGCGGTGGCCGACATGGCCGTGCAGATGGGCATCAAGCGGGAGAGCCTGGCCGACCCGAAGACCGCGACCTTCCCGCTCGGCACCTCGACCATCAGCCCGATCCGGATGGCCACCGGCTACGGCACCCTGGCCGCCAGCGGCAAGGAGGCCGAGCCCTACTCGGTCACCAAGGTCGAGGTGGACGGCAAGGAGCGCCCGGGCTTCGGCAAGAAGGACGTCAAGGTGGCGCTGGAGCCGGCCGTCGCGGACAACGTCACCGACGTGCTGGTGAACGTGGCCAAGAACGGTACCGGTACCAAGACCAACAGCCTGGGCCGCCCGGTGGCCGGCAAGACCGGTACCACCGACCAGAACAAGTCGGCCTGGTGGGTCGGCTACACCCCGCAGCTGGTGACCAGCGTCGCGATGTGGCGCGAGGACCCGAACAAGCACGACCGGGAGTCCCTCAACGGCACCGGCGGCAAGGAGTCCATCCACGGTGGTGACATCCCCACCGACATCTTCACCCGGTACATGAAGGCCGCCCTGGCCAACGAGAAGAAGGTGGACTTCCCGACCCCGCAGCCGGTCGGCACCGAGGTGGACTCCTCCGGCGCGCCGTCCACGGCCACCGCGACGGCCACCCAGAGCCCGAGCTCCACGCCGACCACGGTGGAGACCCAGCAGCCGACCCAGCAGCCCAACCAGCCGCAGCCCCCGCAGCCCACCCAGGGCAGCGGCTGCGTGCCGACCGTCGACTGCCCGCCGACCCAGCCGCCGACGAGCCCCACCCACAGGCCGAGGCCGACGGACACCCCCTGCATCCCGCTCGTCAACTGCCCGTCGACGCCACCGCCCGGTGGCAACGGCGGTGCCGGTAACGGCGGTGCCGGCAACGGTGGCACCGGCGGCAAGCCGACCCCGAGCAGCACCAGCGGCGCCGGCGGCGCCGGCGGGGGCGGCGGCCTCCAGGGCGGCGGCGGAGCGGCCGGGCAATAGCCAGGTCAGACCGGTCCGACCGGTGAGACGCTGAGAACGGCGGTGGCGGTCCTCCTCGGAGGGCCGCCACCGCCGTTTCGTCACGATTCGCCGCACGGGGCCCGTCCGCACCACCGGACCACCGCGGGGTCCTCCTCGTCCCGGCGGATCCGGTGCGGCAGGATGTCCGGCATGACGTCGAGCGATCGTGACGAAACCGGCGGCCCGGACGGGCCCGGCGCCGCCGCAGGGACCACCCCGGCAGCCGTCGCCACGGCCGCGCCACCGGCCAACACCGTGGTCGTCCCGGCCGACGAGGACCGGGTGGCGGCGGCCGGCAGCGAGGTGTTCGGCGGCCCGCCCGGCCGCCGGGCGCTGCTCGGCGTCTCCTGGTGGGTCCCGGTGCGGGTGCTGGCCCTGGTGGTGATCGTGGTCTCCGCGCTCGGCATGGTGCACAACCTGCCCTGCTACGAGCAGGCCTGGTTCCAGCCGGGCTCGCCGCAGTACATCCACGCCTGCTACAGCGACGTCCCGCACCTGTTCTCCGGTCGCGGTTTCGCGGCCGGGCTGCACCCGTACGTGGACCGCATCCCCGGCACCACGGGGGACCTCCAGTACCTGGAGTACCCGGTGCTGACCGGCCTGTTCATGCAGGTCGCGGCCTGGCTGACGCCCGGCGGCGGCACCGGGCAGGCCCAGGAGCAGTGGTTCTGGGCGATCAACGCCGGGCTGCTGATGGCCTGCGCGGTGGTCGCCGCGGTCGCGCTCTCGCGCACCCACCGACGCCGCCCCTGGGACGCGATGCTGTTCGCGCTCTCGCCGGTCCTGCTGCTCAACGGCACGATCAACTGGGACCTGCTCGCGGTCGCCCTGGCCGCCGTGGCGATGGCCTGGTGGTCCGGCTCCCGGCCGGGCTGGGCCGGGGTCTTCATCGGCCTGGCCACCGCGGCCAAGCTCTACCCGCTGCTGCTGATCGGCCCGCTGCTGGTGCTCTGCTGGCGGGCCGGCAAGTGGCGTGAGTTCCGGGTGATGCTCGGCGGCGCGGTGGGCGCCTGGCTGGTGGTCAACCTGCCGATCATGCTGGCCAACTGGCAGGGCTGGTCGACCTTCTACGTGTTCAGCAAGCACCGCGGCGAGGACTACGGCTCGTTCTGGCTGATCCTGATGCAGCAGCGCGGCGTGGGCCTGGCCGACCTCGACCTCTACATCGGCGTGCTGATGGTGCTGGGCTGCGCGGCCATAGCGTGGCTCGGCCTCTCGGCGCCGCGCCGGCCGCGGTTCGCCCAGCTGGCCTTCCTGGTGGTGGCGCTGTTCGTGCTGGTCAACAAGGTGTACTCGCCGCAGTACGCGCTCTGGCTGCTGCCGCTCGCGGCGCTGGCCCGGCCGCGCTGGCGCGACCTGCTGATCTGGCAGGCCTGCGAGGTGCTGTACACCCTGGGCATCTGGTCCCACCTGGGCTTCGTCACCGGGCCCAAGCAGCACGGCATCGGCGAGCCCTGGTACCACTTCGCGATCGCGCTGCACCTGCTCGGCACGCTCTACCTGGTCGTGCTGGTGGTCCGGGACGCCCTGTACCCGGACCGCGACCCGGTCCGCTGGGACGGCACCGACGACCCCTCCGGCGGGGTGCTGGACGGCGCGCCGGACGCGTTCGCGCTGGGCACCGCCCGGCGGCTGGAGGAGGAGCGCAGCTACGCCGGACACGCGCCGGCCGGCTCCATCGAGCAGTGGCTGGACGAGCCACGGCTGTCGGAGCCGGCCGAGGAGAAGCAGCGGTAGGGCCCGCGGGCCGCCGGAGGACCTAGCGGTCCACCACCCGGTCGAAGTGGGTGGTGGTGTGCCGGACCTGGAGGCCCAGCTCCTCGCCGATCGCGGGGGGCGCGGTCTCCCCGTCCAGGAACAGCAGCGAGACCTGCATGTGCGGCGGCTCGGCGAACCAGAGCTGCTTGCCCGCCCAGTGGAACGGCGACTTGGTCTTGTTGACCGTCGCCAGACCGGCCCGGGCGATGCCCTTGGCGCGTGCGCCCATGCTGGCCACGTACTTGGGGGCCTCCAGGCCGATGCCGTGCGCGGTGCCGCCGGCGACCACCAGGATGTGGCCGTCGGTGGGCGCCGGGTGCTGGCGGTAGCCGTAGCGCTCGCCCTTCTTGAGCGGGGTGACGTCCAGGACCGTGGCCCGGACCTCCAGCGCGCCGTGGTCGCCCAGCCAGAGCCGGGTGCCGATCCGGGCCCGGAACACGGTGCCCGGGTAGCGCTGGGCCAGCTGTTCCATGCCGGCCGCGCCCAGGTGGCTGACGAAGACGGTGTGCACCGGGATGCCGGCCGCCAGCGCGGTGTCCACCCAGTGGACGACCTCCTCGACCGGGCTGGAGCCGTCCGGCCGGTCCATCGGCAGGTGCAGGGCGAGGCCCTCGAAGGAGACGCCGTCCAGCTCGGCGGCGACGGTGCGCAGGTCGGCGGCGCTCACGCCGTGCCGGCGCATGGTGGTCATGCACTCCAGCACCACCCGGGCGCCGTGCAGCGAGCGCAGCGCGTCCACGCTGGCCACCGTGCGGATCACCCGGGCGTGCGGCAGCGGGAGCACCTCCTCGCCGACCCGGTAGGGGGTGAGCACCAGCAGCTCGCCGCCGTACCACTCGGCCGCGTCGGCCGCCTCGTACGCGGTGCCGACGGCCAGCACACCGGTGCCGAGCAGCGTCGCCTCCTCGGCCAGCCGGTGGTTGCCCAGGCCGTAGCCGTTCCCCTTGGCGACGGGCACCAGGCCGGGGAACTCGGCCAGGACGGAGCGCTGGTGGGCGCGCCAGCGTTCGGTGTCGAGGTAGAGCGACAGCGTCATCGGGGCAGCCTCCTCAGCGGCGGGACATGTAGAGGTCGAGGGCCTTGTGCAGCAGCTTGTTCAGCGGGAAGTCCCACTCGCCGAGGTACTCGGCCGCCTGGCCGCCGGTGCCGACCTTGAACTGGATCAGGCCGAACAGGTGGTCGTTCTCGTCCAGGGTGTCGCTGATGCCGCGCAGGTCGTACACGCCGCCGCCGAGGGCGTAGGCGTCGCGCATCATCCGCCACTGGATCGCGTTGGACGGCTTGACCTCGCGCTTGTGGTTGGCCGAGGCGCCGTAGGAGTACCAGACGTGCTCGCCGACCACCAGCATCGTGGTCGCGGCCAGCGGCTCGCCCTCGTGGTAGGCGATGTAGAGCCGCATCCGGTTCTGGTCCTCGGCGGTGAGGGCCTGCCACATCCGCTGGAAGTAGGACAGCGGGCGCGGGGTGAACTTGTCGCGCTCGGCGGTGACCAGGTAGAGCTGGTGGAAGATCGGCAGCTCGTCGTAGCCGCCCTGGTACACCTCGACGCCGCTCTTCTCGGCCTTCTTGATGTTGCGGCGCCAGAGCTGGTTGAAGTTCTTGTGGATGTCGTCCAGCGAGCGGTTGGCCAGCGGCACCTGGAAGACGTAGCGCGGCTGGACGTCGCCGAAGCCGGCGCCGCCGTCCTCGCCCTGCAGCCAGCCGGCCTTGCGCAGCCGGTCGGCCACCTCGAAGGCGCGGGCCTCGTACCAGTCGGCCTCGACGTCGCGCAGGCGCTTGGCCTGCTTGGCGGCGATGGCCTCCTTGATGGTGGGGGCGTTCCAGCGGCGGATGACGATCGGCGGGCCCATCTTCACCGAGAACGCGCCCTGCGACTTCAGGTGGGCGAGCATCGGGGAGAGCCAGCGGTCGAGGTCCCGGTCGAACCAGTCGATGACCGGGCCCTCGGGCAGGTAGGCGAGGTAGCGCTTGACCTTGGGCAGCTGGCGGTAGAGCACCAGTCCCGCGCCGACCAGCTGGTCGGCGTCGTCGAACCAGCCGATCGACTCCGAGCGCCACTCGGCCTTCACGTCGCCCCAGGACGGCACCTGCATGTGGCTGGCCGAGGCGCGGCTCCTGATGAAGGCGAGGTGCTCCTCGCGGGTGATCGTCCTCAGGCGCAGGCTCATTGCTCGGTGCTCCTCGTCGGTCGGGCTGCGGTGGCCCCAGGTTCTCGGGCTCGACCCTATCGTCCGGGGCCCGGCGGCCCGGCGCTGCGGGCACGACGGCGCCCCCGGAGGGTACCTGTCTGATGCAGATACGCCACGGGGGCGCCGAGGGTTCCTGGAGCCGGGTGGATCAGCCCCAGAGACCGCCGCGGGCGATGCCGAGGTAGAAGCCGATCGCGGAGGCGCCGAGCGCGATCATCAGGACGAAGCGCTCGGCGGTGGTGACCGAGACGAACATGCCCCACAGGCCCGTGACGATCCCGGCCAGGCCGGTCCACGAGGTCAGCAGGTGCAGGTTGTAGAAGAACGAGGTGGTGAAGGCGATCACGCCCAGTACGGCCGTCAGGGCCACCAGGGTGTTCTCGCGGGGGTGCGGGTGGCCGTCGGTGTTCAGCGTGAGGGCGGGCATGCGGTGGACGGACTGGGCCATGTGTCCCACCTCCTGGCGTGGAGACGAACGGGCAGGAATCCCGTTCCGTCCAGATTGCGGCGGTTGGGTCCGTCCCACAACCCCTGTGCGTTTTGTTCGGCCGTCCGGGTGCAGGTAGGCTGTGCCGTCTGCACTGGTGTAGTTGTGCCCCCTTGCGCCCTCTTCCGGGTGACACCCCCTGCGGGTGTACGGGGCCCGACTGTCCGACCCGGCCGCTACCGTGGGCCGGAGTCGTCACCGCACCGGTGCCGACGCTACGCACAACCCTCCTGCCACGGAGAGACCGTGGCCGCTGAGTCCAAAGGAGGTGGGTTACTCATGCGTCACTACGAGCTGATGGTCATCCTCGACCCGTCGGTCGAGGAGCGCGCTGTCTCCCCCCTGATCGAGTCCTTCCTGGCCGTCGTCCGCAACGCCGGCGGCAAGGTGGAGAAGGTCGACACCTGGGGTCGTCGCCGTCTGGCTTACGAGATCAACAAGCAGTCCGAGGGCATCTACTCGGTCATCGACCTCAAGGCCACGCCTGAGGTCGTCAAGGAGCTCGACCGCCAGATGGGCCTGAGCGAGTCGGTTCTGCGGACCAAGGTCCTGCGCCCGGACACCCACTGAGCCACCTCTGAGGCCTTCGGGTCTCGGGTAGCTCGCGTCCGCTGTTTCACGTGAAACAGCGGTGAACGGACATCTTCCCGAGAGGTCATCACCACCATGGCAGGCGAGACCGTCATCACCCTCGTCGGCAATCTCGTCGACGACCCCGAGCTGCGCTTCACCCCGTCGGGTGCGGCGGTCGCGAAGTTCCGCATCGCGTCCACCCCCCGCACCTTCGACCGTCAGACGAACGAGTGGAAGGACGGCGAGAGCCTCTTCCTCACGTGCAACGTCTGGCGGCAGCCGGCGGAGAACGTGGCCGAGTCGCTGCAGCGCGGCATGCGCGTCATCGTGCAGGGCCGACTGCGCCAGCGGTCTTACGAGACCAAGGAAGGCGAGAAGCGGACGGTCTTCGAGGTCGAGGTCGACGAGGTCGGTCCGAGCCTGCGCTCGGCGACCGCGAAGGTCACCCGGGCCAACCGGTCCGGCGCTCCCGGCGGCGGCTTCGGCGGCCAGCAGGGCGGCGGCCAGGGCGGTAACTGGGGCGGTGGCAACGGTGGCGGCCAGCAGGGCGGCGGCAGCTGGGGTGGAAACTCCGGCGGCGGCCAGTCCGGCCCCTCCGACGACCCGTGGGCGTCCAGCGCCCCGTCCGGTGGAAACCAGGGCGGCGGCGGCTGGGGCGGCGCCCCGTCCGGTGGCGGCTACTCGGAAGAGCCCCCGTTCTAAGAGCTGACAGATTTCGTGCGGCCCGGCCGCAGGCGTCCTCGGACGCCGGCCGGGCCGTGAACCCCAAATGGAGCACACCATGGCGAAGCCGCCTGCTCGCAAGCCGAAGAAGAAGGTTTGCGTCTTCTGCAAGGACAAGGTCAACTACGTTGACTACAAGGACACGAACCTGCTGCGGAAGTACATCTCCGACCGCGGAAAGATCCGTGCCCGCCGTGTCACCGGCAACTGCACCCAGCACCAGCGTGACGTCGCCACGGCCGTGAAGAACAGCCGTGAGATGGCGCTGCTGCCCTACACCAGCACCGCGCGCTAAGAGAGGGTGACCGAGTAATGAAGATCATCCTCACGCACGAGGTTCCGGGTCTCGGCTCCGCCGGCGAGGTCGTCGAGGTCAAGGACGGCTACGCCCGCAACTTCCTGGTCCCGCGTGGCTTCGCCATCCGCTGGACCAAGGGCGGCCAGAAGGACGTCGACGCGATCCGTCGCGCCCGCAAGATCCACGCGATCCAGACCCTGGACGCGGCCAACGAGGTCAAGGGCAAGCTCGAGGGCGTCCAGGTCAAGCTGGCCGTTCGCTCGGGCGACGCCGGCCGTCTGTTCGGCTCGGTGACCCAGGCCGACGTCGTCGAGGCCATCAAGGCCGCCGGCGGCCCGGCCGTGGACAAGCGCGCCGTCGCGATCGCCTCGCCGATCAAGACCGTGGGCACCCACAAGGTCTCGGTCAAGCTGCACTCGGACGTCGTGGCCAACCTCGACGTCGCCGTCGTGGCTGCCTGAGTTCCGTAGCACCGGCTGAGGGCCGGACTCCCCCCGGGGAGTCCGGCCCTCAGCCGTTCCCGGGCCCTCCCGGCCGTCGGGCCCCTCAGTCGCGCACGGCCCCGGTGACCAGCCAGCGGCCGCCGCGGGCGCGGGCCACCAGGAAGACCGCGCGGACCAGCATGAACAGGTTCATCGCCCACCACAGCCCGGCCAGTCCGGTGCCGGTGGCCGGCACCAGGAACGCCGCCGGGGCGAACACCGCCAGGGTGACGAGCGCCGCCCCGGCCAGGTAGGGGCCGTCCCCGGCGCCCATCAGCACGCCGTCCAGCACGAAGACCAGGCCCGCCACCGGCTGGCTGAGCGCGAGCAGCAGCAGGGCCGTGTGCAGCTGCCCCTGGACCACCGGGTCGGGGGTGAACAGCGGGACGTACAGCGGGCGGGCGAGCACCACCAGCAGGCCCAGCACCACCCCGGATCCCAGGCCCCACTCGACCATCCGCCGGGTCGCCGCGCGGGCGCCAGGGACGTCCGAGGCGCCCAGGTAGCGGCCGATGATGGCCTGGCCGGCGATCGCGATGGCGTCCAGCGCGAAGGCCAGGAAGCTGAACAGCGTCATGGCGATCTGGTGCGCGGCGACCTGCTCGTCGCCGAGCCGGGCGGCCACCGCGGTGGCGATCATCAGCACCGCGCGCAGGCTGACCGTGCGGACCAGCAGCGGCCCGCCGGCCCTGGCCCCGGCCCGGATGCCCGCCGCGTCCGGCCGCAGCGAGGCCCGCTCCCGGCGGGCGCCGCGCACCACCACGACCAGGTAGACCGCGGCCATCCCGGTCTGGGTCAGCACGGTGCCCCAGGCCGAGCCGGCCACCCCGAGCCCGGCGCCGTACACCAGGCCCGCGTTCAGCCCGATGTTGGCGGTGAAGCCGCCGACGGCCACCAGCAGCGGCGTACGGGTGTCCTGGAGGCCGCGCAGCACGCCGGTGGCGGCCAGCACCAGCAGCATCGCCGGGATCCCCAGCGAGCTGATCCGCAGGTACGTCACGGCGTACGGCGCCGCGGTCGGCGAGGCGCCCAGCAGTTCGGCCGTCCGGGGGGCCAGCAGCAGGGTGAGCAGGACCACCGGGACGGCCAGGCCGACGGCGAGCCAGAGGCCGTCGACGCCCTGCTGGACGGCGCCCCGGCGGTCCCCGGCGCCGATCCGGCGGGCCACCGCGGCGGTGGTGGCGTAGGCGAGGAAGACGAACACCCCGGTGGCGGTGGTGAGGGCGGCGGAGGCGACGCCGACCCCGGCGAGCTGGGGGGTGCCGAGGTGGCCGACGATCGCGGAGTCGGCCATCAGGAACAGCGGTTCGGCGACCAGGGCGCCGAAGGCGGGCACCGCCAGGGCGAGGATCTCGCGGTCGTGGCCGCGTGCCTCGCGGCTGCGTCTGGAGGGTTCGGCGGGGGCGGTGCTCATGCGCTCCAGGGTACTCATCCACAGGTAAGAGGCCAATGGCTTGTTCGGCCATTACTCGAAACTGTGAGCGGCGCGCTCCGCCCGGTCCGCGCCCACGGCCGTTCGGCGCCGTGTGAAGAATTTCTCATGCACAGGCCCCGGAAGAGGTAATCGCAGGTCAACAGGTTGACGACGGATCGATCGTCCGGTTATCCACAGGAGCTTCCACAGGGGTGTCCACAGCTTTGCGGCAGTTCTCCACAGCCCGGGGCCACTCGTCCACACCCCCTGTGGATAACCGCCTTGGCGCCAGGGCGTCCGGCGCCTTAGCGTGGGCCCTCCACCCGACACTCCCACCGGCCCCGGCGTCCGATTTGTCGGTGCCGTGGCGTACAAAGAGGAGCGGCTCCGCTCCACCCAGCCACCGGCAAGGCCCGCTCCAACTTCGCACCACTCGCTGATCGGGGAACACGCGTGACCGGCCCCCAGTACGACGACCACGACGCCCCGCCGCCGGAGGAGGACTGGCAGACCGCCGAGGACCCCTTCCCGGCCGCCGCCTTCGACGACGCCCCCTTCCCGGACGGTCCCGGCGACCGGCTGCCGGTCTCCCGCAACCGCGGCGGCCAGGGTGGTGGCGGCGGTCAGGGCGGCAACCGGGGCGAGGGCTTCCGCAAGGGCGGCGGCGACTTCAACGGCAGGGGCGGCAAGAACGGCAAGGGCGGCGGCCGGGACGACCGCCGGGACGACGAGGGCCACGGCGGCGTCGACGGCTTCGAACGCGTCCCCCCGCAGGACCTCGCCGCCGAGCAGTCCGTGCTGGGCGGCATGCTGCTCTCCAAGGACGCCATCGCCGACGTGGTCGAGGTGCTCAAGCCGGCCGACTACTACCGGCCCGCGCACGAGATGGTGCACGGCGCGATCCTCGACCTGTACGCCCGCGGCGAGCCGGCCGACCCGATCACCGTGGCCGGCGAGCTCACCAAGCGCGGTGAGCTGCAGCGCGTCGGCGGCGCCGCCTACCTGCACACCCTGGTCAACTCCGTCCCGACCGCGGCCAACGCTGAGTACTACGCCCAGATCGTCGCCGAGCGCGGGGTGCTGCGCCGGCTGGTCGAGGCCGGCACCCGGATCGCCGGCATGGGCTACGCCGCCGAGGGCGACGTGGACGAGATCGTCAACGCCGCCCAGGCGGAGATCTACGCCGTCACCGAGCAGCGCACCAACGAGGACTACGCGCCGCTCGCCGACATCATGGAGGGCGCCCTCGACGAGATCGAGGCGATCGGCTCCCGCAACGGCCAGATGTCCGGCGTGCCGACCGGCTTCGCCGACTTCGACGCGCTCACCAACGGACTGCACCCCGGCCAGATGATCGTCATCGCGGCCCGCCCCGCGATGGGCAAGTCCACCCTGGCGCTGGACTTCGCCCGGGCCTGCTCGATCCACCACAAGCTGCCGAGCGTGATCTTCTCGCTCGAAATGGGCCGCAACGAGATCGCCATGCGCCTGCTCTCCGCCGAGGCCAGGGTCGCGCTGCACCACATGCGCTCCGGGAACATGACGGACGACGACTGGACGCGGGTCGCCCGCCGGATGCCGGACGTCAGCGAGGCGCCGCTGTTCATCGACGACTCGCCGAACCTGTCGATGATGGAGATCCGGGCCAAGTGCCGCCGGCTCAAGCAGCGCAACGACATCAAGCTGATCGTCATCGACTACCTCCAGCTGATGCAGTCCGGCGGCTCCCGCCGGGCCGAGAACCGTCAGCAGGAGGTCTCGGACATGTCCCGTAACCTCAAGCTGCTGGCCAAGGAGCTGGAAGTGCCGGTCATCGCGCTGTCCCAGCTGAACCGTGGTCCCGAACAGCGCACCGACAAGCGCCCGATGGTCTCCGACCTGCGCGAGTCCGGCTCGATCGAGCAGGACGCCGACATGGTCATCCTGCTGCACCGCGAGGACGCCTACGAGAAGGAGTCCCCGCGCGCGGGCGAGGCCGACCTGATCGTCGCCAAGCACCGTAACGGTCCGACCGCGACCATCACCGTCGCCTTCCAGGGCCACTACTCGCGCTTCGTCGACATGACCCGGGACTGACCTCCGGCCCGCTGCCCGCTGCCCGCTCCGGAACCGGCAGCGGGCAGCGGGCAGCAGGAGGCCGGTCAGAACCAGGACAGGCAGTGCGGCGGGCGCTCGGTGCGGAACATGGCGTCGGCGAGGGCGACCGCCTCCGGGCGGTGGGCCCGGACGTGCCCGGCCCGCACCAGCGTGCCGACGGGGGTGCCGCCGAGGTAGACCGCGCCCAGGTCCCGCACGTCCAGCGAGAGGTCGGGCTCCCGGTCGGTCGGAACGCACACGGCCTCGCCGCCCCGGACGGTCAGCAGGTGGCGGGCGCGCTCGCCGAGGAACGGGTCGTCCACGTCGAGGACGAGCTCGCCGTCGGCGGACCAGCCGCGCGCGGTCAGCGCCCGGGGGACGTCCAGCAGCCGGACCCAGAGCCACTCGGTGCTGTTGCCCACCTGGGCGGCGCCGAAGTCCGCGAGCTGCCAGCGCAGCGGGTGCTCGGCCGGGAAGTGCTTGAAGACGACCTGCTCGACCAGGTCGTGCCCGAGCAGGAACCGGGCCAGGGCCGAGGTGACGGCGTCGTCGACGGCGATGGTCTCGTCCACCGTCAGGGTGTCCCCGTCCAGCGAGTAGCTGGCGTAGCCGTCCGGGGCGCCGTCGGCGTCCCGGTGGACGGCGATGTAGCGCGGCGCCGCGGAGACCGGGGGCTGCCCGGCGGCCATGGCCCACCAGCGGTGCGGCCGGGACAGCGAGCCGGGCCGGGCGCGGCGGTAGCGGTCGTAGACCTCCTCCAGCAGGTCCCGGCATTCGGCCCGCCGCACCACCTCGACCGAGCCGGTGTCGGTGCCGCCGGCCCGCGGGGTGGCGAGGGCGGCCCGGCGGCGCGGCACCGTCAGCCGCCCGGTGTACGTCGCCGGGCCGTACCCGAAGCGGCCGTAGATCACGGCCTCGGAGGCCAGCAGCACGGAGAGGAACTCCCCCCGGGCCCGCAGGTCGGCGAGCTGGCGCCGCATCAGCGCGGTCAGCACGCCCCGGCGGCGGTGGGTGGGCAGGACGCCGACGAAGCTCACCCCGGAGACCGGGGTGTGCGCCCCGCCGGGCAGGGTGAGCTCGAAGGAGTACGCGGCGGCGGTGCCGACCGGACGCCCCTCGTCCGTCACCGCGAGCAGTCCGCGCTCCGGTTCGATCGCCGACCACCAGACCCCGCTGCCGTCCTCGGCCGGGGTCTCCGGGAAGCGGCCGAACGCGGCGTGGACGGTGTCGACGAAGACGTCGAGGTCCTTCTCGGTCGTGGAACGGATCTCCATCGGTGCTGCGCCCTCCCCTGGGTACGGCCCACGGTTCGCGGGCCGCCGACAGTCCAGCGGAGGGCCGGAAGGGGGTCAACCGAATATGGTCCGCCGAGGCGGCCGGGCCCGTACGGCGCCGGGGGACGGGGCGGCGGCGCGATGGACTACTGTCCCTGCCGTGAAGACGATACGACAGCTGTCCGCCCGCAAGGCTGGGGGAAGCGCGCAGGCCAAGGCGGGTGGGGCAGCCGCCCGGCTGGGCTGGCTCGACGCGCTGCGCGGCGTGGCCGCCCTCGTGGTCGCCCTGCACCACTTCGATGTCCTGAAGCTGCTGCCGGACCGCCTGGCCGCCTTCATCTGGTGGCACGGGGACCTCGGCCTCTACGGCGTGATGCTGTTCTTCCTGGTCAGCGGCTACATCATCCCGGCCTCGCTGGAGCGCCGTGGGAACGTGCGGGCGTTCTGGATCGGGCGCTTCTTCCGGCTCTGGCCGCCGGTGATCATCGGCATCGCGGTGGCGCTGGCCATCATCCCGAAGGGTGACGGCTCGGTCGCGCTCTTCGCCACCGGCCACAACTACGTGGCCGTGGCCGCCAACGCGACCATGCTGCAGGACTTCATGGGCGTCTGGAACGGCCTGGGCGTGATGTGGACGCTCAGCTACGAGATGGCGTTCTACTACATGGTGACCGCGCTCTTCGCGGTCGGTCAGCACCGTCGCAGCGGACCGGTCGCGGTGGCCTTCGCCGCCGTGGCGCTGATCTTCGGCACCTCGATCGCCTCCCACACCATGACCGTCGACGCGGCCTCGACCCACAACCTGGTCTGGGGCGTCGTGCTGATCGTGCTCTTCGCCTTCGGCTGCGTGCTGAGCGGCCGGGCGAACCTGACCCGGATCGGGGCGGTCACGCTCGGCGTGCTGGCCTTCGTGCTGATGTACAACAACAGCCGGGCACCGATGTTCGAGACCCTGATGATCTTCGCGACGATGTTCGCCGGCACCGTGATCTACCGCGCCGAGAGGGGCCAGATCGACCGGCTCCAGGCCGTCCTGTGCTGCGGTTTCGTGATCGCCGCGGGCGTGGCCGTCGGCTTCTTCTACAACCACAGTGGCATGGAGAACAACACCTGGACCGCGGGACCGCGGGCCTGGGTCGGCTCCTACCTCGGTGCCTGGATCACCTTCGGGATCGGCTTCGCGCTGCGCAAGCGCCGCTTCCCGAAGCCGCTGACCTGGCTCGGCGGGATCAGCTTCTCGCTCTACCTGCTGCACGTACCGGTGCTGCACACCCTGCACGACCTGCTGAACGTGCCCAAGGTGCCCCCGACGACCGGCGGCAAGGTGCTCTGGACGGTCGAGTACCTCGCGGTGATCATGGTCGTGAGCTGGCTGATGTACAAGCTGGTGGAGCTCCCGGTGCAGAAGCTGGGCCGCAAGGTGGGCAAGTGGGCCGACCGCCGCTGGCCGGGCGGCGATCTGCCGCCGCTGGCCTTCGGGGCGCCGGCCGGACCGGCGGCGACCGGCGTGACCGTTGGCGCTCAGGCCCGGGCCGAGGAGTCGGTGCCGGTCGAGGTCGGTGCGGGGTCGTCCGGCCGCTGACCTGCTGAGCACGACGAAGGGCTCGCCCCACCGGGGGCGGGCCCTTCGTCGTGCCGACCCCTCGTACCGGGGGCCGGGCGGGGGTGGATCAGACGGTGACGGTGGCCCGGAAGAGGGTGCCGGCGGTGCCGGAGAGCCGGGTCGGGGTGCCGGTGGCGGGCAGGAAGGCGGACTGGCCGCGGGCGAGGTCCAGCACGGCGCCGTCGGCGGCGGTGAGCCGGACGGCACCTTCGGTGCAGAGCAGGATCTGCGGGGTGCGGCCGTCGATCTCCCGTTGCGCGCCGTCCAGTTGGAAGCGGGACAGCCGGAACTCGTCGATCGGGACGGGGTAGAGCTGCTCGCCGGGGGTGCCCTGGACCGGGACGGGGTGCACCACCTCGGGGGCGCCGGGCTCGAAGAGCACGACCTTCAACAGCTCCGGGACGTCGATGTGCTTGGGGGTGAGGCCGGCCCGCAGCACGTTGTCCGAGTTGGCCTGGAGCTCCACGCAGACGCCGGACAGGTAGGCGTGCGGCACCCCGGCGCCCAGGTAGAGCGCCTCGCCGGCGCGCAGCCGGACGTGGTTGAGCAGCAGGCCGGCGATCACGCCGCGGTCGTCCGGGAAGTCCTTGGCGATCCGGGCGTACGGGGCGTGCGGGCCGTCCGGGTCGGTGCCGGCCAGCGCGGCGACGACCGCCCGGACGGTCCGCCCGGCGGTCTCGTCGTCCATGGTGAGCAGGGTGGCCAGGGTGCGGCGCAGCGCCTCGGCCTCGGCCTCGGCGCCGCCGTCCTCGTCGACCGCCAGCAGCGCGATCAGCGGGTCCAGCCCGGGCACCCCGAGGCCGGCCATCAGCGCGGCCGCCCCGGCGGGCCGGCGGAAGCCGCACAGGCCCTCGAACTCGCCCAGCGCGCACACCATTTCGGGCTTGTGGTTGTCGTCGCGGTAGCTCCGCTCCGGGGCGTCCGGCGCGATGCCGAGGGCGTTCTCGGCGGCGAAGCCGGCCCGGGCCTGCTCCGGCGTGGGGTGGGCCTGGATGGACAGCGGGATGCCGGCGGCGAGCACCTTGAACAGGAACGGCAGGCTCGGCCCGAACCGGGCCACGCTCGCCGCGCCGAGCTCGCGCTCCGGGTCGGCCGCGATCAGCTCGTCCAGCCGGCGCGGCCCCTCGCCGCGGTCGGCCCGGGACGGGTCGCCGGGGTGGGCGCCCATCCACAGTTCGGCCTGCGGTTCGCCGGTCGGCTCCTGGCCGAGCAGCTCGGGCAGGGCCGTGAGCGACCCCCAGGCGTACGGGCGGACGGTGTTGACGAGCCTGTCCATGCGCGCGGTCCTACTCCTTCGCTGACGGGGCTGCCCCGGACGTCCCGGGTCCGGGTCGGCGGTGCGGGTACGGCGGCGCGGGCGGTCCGGGCCCGGGCAAGGGCATCGACCCTAGCTGACCTGGGTCGCCCGCGGGGAAACGGTGGGCATCAGGTGGGAGTGCCGTGGTCCGACCGGCGGTTCCCGGGCGCGGTAGTAGAATGCCAGGACGCAGTAGTATCCGCCCCCCGCAGCATTCTCCACCGCGGTCATCCCGTCGGCGGGCTGTCGGCGGGGCCGCGTTCCAGAGTGCGGGCGACGGTGTTCTGACACTCCCCGCCATCGGCCGAGAGGTTTGTACGTGACCGTGAACCAGCAGAGTTTTGCTGATCTCGGCAGGGTCCTGGTGATCATCCCGACCTACAACGAGGCGGAGAACGTCGAGCGGATCGTCGGCCGGGTCCGTGCCGCGGTGCCCGAGGCCCACGTGCTGGTCGCCGACGACAACAGCCCCGACGGCACCGGCGAGCTGGCCGACAAGCTGGCCGCCGAGGACGACAACGTCCACGTCATGCACCGCAAGGGCAAGGAGGGCCTGGGCGCCGCCTACCTCGCGGGCTTCCGCTGGGGCATCGACAACGGCTACGACGTCCTGGTCGAGATGGACGCGGACGGCTCGCACCAGCCCGAGGAGCTGGACCGGCTGCTGAGCGCGCTGCGCGGCGCCGACCTGGTGCTCGGCTCGCGCTGGGTGCCGGGCGGCCGGGTGGTGAACTGGCCGAAGTCGCGCCTGCTGCTCTCCCGCGGCGGCTCGACCTACTCGCGGCTGATGCTGGGCGTGCCGATCCGGGACGTCACCGGCGGCTACCGGGCCTTCCGCAAGGAGACCCTGCTGGGCCTGGGCATGGACGAGGTGGCCTCGGCCGGCTACTGCTTCCAGGTCGACCTGGCCTGGCGCACGGTGAAGGCCGGCTTCAAGGTCGCCGAGGTGCCGATCACCTTCGTCGAGCGCGAGCTCGGCGCCTCCAAGATGAGCCGCAGCATCGTGGTCGAGGCGCTCTGGCGGGTGACCTCCTGGGGTGTCGCCGACCGGGTGTCCCGGGCGCGCGGCGGTGCCGCGCAGGGCTGAGCCGCCCGCTGATCGTGTGAAGGGCCCGTCCGCCGGGATACGGCGGACGGGCCCTTCGTCGTACCCGGGGCGGCCCG
Organism: Kitasatospora sp. NPDC040550; assembly: GCF_055594965.1. Lineage (NCBI taxonomy): Bacteria > Bacillati > Actinomycetota > Actinomycetes > Kitasatosporales > Streptomycetaceae > Kitasatospora > Kitasatospora sp. NPDC040550. The sequence goes on from NZ_JBVIWC010000018.1 coordinate 36,576, forward strand.
CCGGTGAGCGGTCGGGGTCCGGCCGGTCGGCAGCCGGGGGACCGGTCGGTCAGCAGCCGCCCCGGAGGGCGCTCTCCGGCAGGTAGCGGTCGGCCCAGACGGCGAGTTCGTTGAGGGCCGGTTTCAGCGCGACGCCGCCCTCGGTGAGCCGGTAGCTGACCCGCAGCGGCGGGCCGGGGTCGACCTCGCGGACGACCAGTCCGGCCTCGGTCAGTTCGGTCAGCCGGTCGGAGAGCATCCGCTCGCTGATGCCCGGCACGGCGCGGCGCAGCTCGGAGAAGTAGGCCGGGCCGCCGTTGTTGAGCACGCCCAGCAGCATGCCGGTCCAGCGCTTGCCGAGCAGGGTGAACACCCGGTTGAGGGCCAGGTCGACCTTGGCGCAGCCGCCGCGCGCGGCAGGGGCGGCGCACGCGTCGACCGCGGTCGGTACTGCGTCGGTCACTACCTCGGGCTCGGCCATGGATCCAGCGTACTCGACCCGGCACTAGTGACTGCAGAAAAGTAAGCTGCTACCGTACTTGCAGCTGCGAGGGAAAAGGCAGCTACTAAATTCTCTGGAGGTCCGGCATGCCCACGCTTCTGCACATCGACTCCTCGGCGCTCACCGACGGCTCCGTCTCCCGCGAGGTCACGGCCGCCTTCCGGGCCGCCTGGGAGGCCGAGCACCCCGGTGGCACGGTGGTCCACCACGACCTCGCCGCCGACCCGCTGCCGCACCTGGACGCCGCCGGCATCACCGCCGGATACCTCCCGGCCGAGGCGCGCACCGCCGAGCAGGCCGCCGCCTTCGCGGTGCGCGAGCGGCTGATGGTCGAGCTGGAGACCGCCGACGCGGTGCTGATCGGTGCCCCGATGTACAACTTCACGATCCCGTCGACCCTCAAGGCCTGGCTGGACCAGGTGATCCTGATGGGCCGCACCGCCGGCGAGCAGCCCTCCGCCAAGGGCACCCCGGTCACCGTCGTCGCCTCCCGCGGCGGCTCGTACGGCCCGGGCGCCCCGCGCGAGCCGTACGAGTTCGTCACCACCTACCTGGAGAAGGTGCTGGCCGGCGGACTCGGGCTGGAGGTCGACTTCATCGTCCCGGAGTTCACCATGGCGGCGAGCGTCCCGGCGCTGGCCGAGTTCGTCCCGGCGGCCGCCGAGTCCAAGGCCAAGGCCCTGGAGCTGGCCGCCGCCCGGGGCAAGGAGTCGGCCGCCCGGGCCACGGTGTGACGTGCGCCGGAAGGCGTGCCCCACCGGGCGCGCCTTCCGCGCAATCGGCCGCCGGTGCTCCCATGCTGTAGGGCGCAGGAATTCCGACCGCCGACCAGAGGGAGCAGCCCGTGACGTCGTCCCCGCCCGAGGAGAGCGCCGGCGCGGAACGGGTGGACGCCGAGCCCGTCGCGGCCGGACTCCCCGACGACACCGAGCGGACCGCCCGGCCGCTGGAGGTCGCCGTCTTCACCGGGCCCGAGTCGGCCTTCTTCGCCACCTCCACGCTGATCCTCGGCGAGCACACCGCGATCCTCGTCGACGCCCAGCTCACCCGCAGCGCCGGGCGCGAACTGGCCGAATGGGTCGCCGGCAAGGGCCGCCGGCTGCTCGCCATCGTGGTCACCCACCAGCACCCGGACCACTACTTCGGGGCCGAGGAGGTGCTGAGGCTCTTCCCGGACGCCCAGCTGCTGGCCGCCCCGGCGGTGGTCGAGGGCATCCGGCGCACCGTCGCGGCCAAGGTCGCCCAGTGGAAGCCGGTCTACGGCGACGACATCCCGGACCACCCGCTGGTGCCCGCCCCGCTGCTGCCGCAGCCGCTGATGCTCGACCGCCAGGTCATCCCGGTGCTGCTGGTCGGCCAGGCCGACTGCGGGGAGTCCACGGTCGTCCACGTGCCGAGCATCCGGACCGTGATCGCCGGGGACTTCGTCTGCAACGGCACCCACGTGTGGACCGCCGACACCACCCCGGCCCAGCGCACCACCTGGGGCCACAACCTCGGGCGGATCGCCGACCTCGGCGTGGACCGGGTGATCGCCGGGCACCGCGCCCCCGAGCAGGGCGACGACGCGGCCCGGGTGCTCGCCTTCACCGGGGAGTACCTGCGGGACTTCGACCGGCTGCTCGCCGAGCACCCGGACGACCCGGAGGCGCTGGTCACGGCGATGAACGAGCGGTACGGGGAGCTGACCCTGCCGTCCTTCCTGGACCTGGGGGCGGCCGCCAACACCGCCCGGGCCGCCGCGGCTCCGGCGGTCGAGTCGGCCGACTCGGTCGACTCTGCCGCCGGGGCCGAGACCGGGGCCGAGGGTGAGGACGAGACGGCCGAGACCGCCGAGACCGCCGAGACGGCCGAGACGGCCGGGGCCGGGGCCGAGGGCGGGACGGACCGGGACGGGGACGGCCGGTAGGGCGGGATACTGGCCGCATGACGACGCCGTACGACGTGATCGTTCCGGCGGGCGGCGCGGCCCGGCGGCTGGGCGGCGTCGACAAACCCGCCCTGACCGTCGGCGAGACCACCCTGTTGGACCGGGTGCTCGCCGCCTGCACCGGCGCCCGGACCACCGTGGTGGTCGGTCCCGCCCGGCCCACCGCGCGCCCGGGCGTCCGCTGGACCAGGGAGCAGCCGCCCGGCGGCGGGCCGGTCGCCGCCGTCGCGGCCGGGCTCGACCTGGTCACCGCGGACACCGTGCTGCTGCTCGCCGCCGACCTGCCCTTCCTGGACCGCCGCACCGTGGACCGGCTGGCCGCCGCCCTCGACCGGGCCGGACCGCACGCCGACGCCGCCGTACTGGTCGACGCGGGCGGCCGCGACCAGCCGCTCGCCGCCGCCTACCGCACCGCCCCGCTGCGCGCCGCGCTCGCCGGGCTCGGCGACCCGGCCGGGCAGCCGCTGCGCCGCCTGGTCGGCGGGCTGACCGGGCTGCGGCTCGCCGACACCGACAACGTCGCGTACGACTGCGACACCTGGGAGGACCTGGAGCGGGCCCGGGAACGGGAGAAGTCCTGACCGGGGCGCCGGCGGTGAGCGGGCCTCACCGGGCCGGGTCGTCGGTCGTGAGGGAACCGACGCGCGCCGCACACGGGGAGAACACCTCGGGGAAACCGCCGATCGGGCAGCATGGGCGCATGGAGCGCACGCTGGAAGACTGGATCGCCGAGGTCAAGGCCGACCTGGGCATCGACCTGGACGTGGACGTCCGGGGACTGCTCGACCTGGCCCGGGTGGTCGCGCACGGGGTGGCCCGGCCCGCGGCGCCGCTGACCGCCTTCCTGATCGGCTACGCGGCCGCGCAGCGGGGCGGCGGGGCGGAGGCCGTGGCCGAGGCGTCCCGGCGGACCGCGGCGCTCGCCGAGCGGTGGAGCCCGGCCGACGGCCCGGGGGAGCCGTGAGCGAGGTCGGACGGACCACCGTGACCGTCCCCGCCACCGGCCCCGGCGTGCTGAGCTGGTCGCGCGCCCGGGAGGCCGCGCGCCGGGCCGGGCTGCGGCCGCTGCCGGTGATCGGGCTGCCGCTGGCCGAGGCGCTCGGGCACGTCCTCGCCGAACCGCTCGGCGCGCTCACCGACCTGCCCGCCTTCGACACCTCCGCGATGGACGGCTGGGCGGTCGCCGGGCCGGGGCCCTGGCGGGTCACCGGCCGGGTGCTGGCCGGCCGTACCGAGGTGGCGCCGCTGGCCGACGGCCACGCCGTCGAGATCGCCACCGGCGCCCAACTGCCCTCCGGCGCCACCGCCGTACTGCGGCGCGAACACGGCCGGGCGGAGGGCACACTGCTGCGCGACAGCGGCCCGCAGCAGCTGACCACCGGCCAGGACGTCCGTCCGCGCGGCCAGGAGTGCCGCCGGGGCGAGGAGTTGCTGCCCGCGGGGACGGTGATCGGGCCGGCCGTGCTCGGCCTGGCCGCCGCCTGCGGCCACGACCGGCTCGCCGTGCGCCGCCGTCCGGTGGTCCAACTGCTGGTGCTCGGTGACGAGTTGCTCGACACCGGGATCCCCGGGCCGGGACTGGTCCGGGACGCGCTCGGCCCGCTGCTGCCGCCCTGGCTGCGGGCGGCCGGCGCCGAAGTGGCCGAAGTCCGTTGCGTCCAGGACGACTTCGGGCTGCTGCGGGACGCCCTGCGGCACTCCACCGCCGACGTCGTGGTCACCACCGGCGGGACGGCCGCCGGTCCGGTGGACTTCCTGCACCGGGCGCTCGCCGAGGCCGGCGCCCGACTGCTGGTGGACGGCGTGGCCGTCCGGCCCGGACACCCCATGCTGCTGGCCGAACTCACCGGCGGGCGCCACCTGGTGGGCCTGCCGGGCAACCCGCTCGCCGCCGTCGCCGGCATGGTCACCCTGGCCCTGCCGCTGCTGCACGGCCGGGGCGGCCGGGCGGCCGGCGCGCCCGCGCTCGCCCCGGCGGCCGTCCTGCTGCCCGGGCACCCGGTGGACACCCGGCTGCAACCGGTGCGGCGCACCGCCGGGGGCGTGGTGCCGCTCGCCTTCGACGGGCCCGCGATGCTGCGCGGCCTCGCCCGGGCCGAGGCCCTGGCTGTCGTCCCGCCCGGCGGGGCGGCCGCGGGGGAGACCGTCGAACTGGTGGAGGCCCCATGAGCAGGTTGCGGCGCATCTCGGCGCCGGGGACGGAACCGTGGGCGGACGCCGGGATCGTGCTGCCCGCGCGCCGCACCGCGCCCGCCCTCCGGCAGGTCGGCTCGCGGCTGCTGCTCGCGCTGTTCGTGCTGGTCGCCACCTCGGTGATCGTCTACCTCGACCGGGCCGGCTACCACGACAACGCGGGCGGCGAACTCAGCTTCCTGGACGCGGCGTACTACGCCACCGTGACGCTCTCCACCACCGGCTACGGCGACATCACCCCGTACAGCGACGGCGCGCGGCTCGCCAACATCTTCGTGATCACCCCGCTGCGGGTGGTGTTCCTGATCATCCTGGTCGGCACCACGCTGGAGGTGCTCACCGAACGGACCCGCCTGCAATGGCGGTTGAACCGCTGGAGGTCCACCGTGCGCGAGCACACCGTCGTCATCGGCTTCGGGACGAAGGGGCGCAGCGCCGTCGACACCCTGCTCGGGCAGGGGGTCAAGGCGGAGGAGATCGTCGTCGTCGACCCCCAGCGCAAGGTGATCGAGCACGCCTCGCAGCACGGCCTGGTCGGGGTGGTCGGCGACGCGACCCGGACCGACACCCTGGTGCGGGCCGCCGTCCCCGCCGCGGCCCGGATCGTGGTCGCCCCGGAACGGGACGACACGGCGGTGCTGATCACCCTGACGGCGAGGCAGCTGAACAAGGGCGCCACCGTGGTCGCGGCCGTCCGGGAGGACGAGAACGCACCCCTGCTGCGGCAGAGCGGCGCCGACGTCGTGGTCACCAGCTCCAGTTCGGCCGGGCGGCTGCTCGGGCTGTCCATGCTCAGCCCGCACGCCGGGGCGGTGATGGAGGACCTGCTGACGTACGGGAACGGGCTGGACGTGGTCGAGCGTCCGGTCACCCGGGCCGAGGCGGGGCACAGCCCGCGCGAGTGCGAGGAACTGGTGGTCGCGGTGGTGCGGGGCCGACGGGTGCTCAACTACACCGAGCCGGAGGCCGCCGTGCTGCAGCTCACCGACCGGGTGATCGTCATCAAGTCGGCCGCGCAGGGCGGGGCCTGAGCCCCGGAGCGCCGTGCGCCGCAGTAGGTTCGGGGCATGCATGCGATGACGATTCCCGTACCCGGCGGCCCCGAGGCACTGGTGTGGGCCGAGGTCCCCGACCCGGTGCCCGGCGAGGGCGAGGTCCTGGTCGAGGTGGCGGCCACCGCCGTCAACCGCGCCGACCTGCTCCAGCGGCAGGGCTTCTACAACCCGCCGCCCGGCGCCTCCCCCTACCCCGGGCTGGAGTGCGCCGGGCGGATCGTCGCGCTCGGCCCGGGCGTGGCCGGCTGGGCCGTCGGCGACGAGGTGTGCGCGCTGCTGGCCGGCGGGGGCTACGCCCAGCGGGTCGCGGTGCCGAGCGGGCAGCTGCTGCCGCTGCCGAAGGGGCTGAGCCCGGAGCAGGCCGCGGCCCTGCCGGAGGTGGCCTGCACCGTGTGGTCCAACGTCTTCCTCACCGCGCACCTGCGGCCGGGCGAGACGGTGCTGCTGCACGGCGGCGCGAGCGGGATCGGCACGATGGCGATCCAGCTGGCCAAGGCGGTCGGCGCCCGGGTCGCGGTGACGGCCGGCAGCGCGGCGAAGCTGGCCCGGTGCACCGAGCTGGGCGCGGACATCGCGATCGACTACCGCGAGCAGGACTTCGTCGAGGTGCTCCGGGAGGCCACCGACGGGGCCGGGGCGGACGTGATCCTGGACATCATGGGGGCCAAGTACCTGCAGCGGAACGTGGAGGCGCTGGCCGTCAACGGACGGCTGGTGATCATCGGGCTGCAGGGCGGGGTGAAGGGCGAACTCGACCTCAACGCGCTGCTGCGCAAGCGGGCGGCGGTGATCGCCACCAACCTGCGCGGGCGGCCGCTGGCCGAGAAGGCGGCGATCGTGGCGGCGGTGCGGGAGCACGTGTGGCCGCTGGTGGAGTCCGGGGTGGTGAAGCCGGTGGTGGACCGGGTGCTGCCGTTGACCGCGGTCGCCGACGCGCACCGGGTGCTGGAGGCGGGGGAGCAGGTCGGGAAGGTCGTCCTGACGGTCTGAGCGGCGGGGCGGCGGGGCGGGGGCGACGGGGGCGGACGCTGCCGCGGTGTCCGAAATGCCGCGATTGTCGGACTGTGTGAGGCTGGTGCGGAGCTGTCCCGCTGCCGAACCCGCCTCCGGGCGAGGTCGGCCGTCGGAAGGACTCCGACCGTGGCCGCACCCCCGCACGTCGTCCTCGGGCCGCTGCCCGCCGTGCTCCACCACCGTCCCGACCACTGTGCCCGCCGTCCCCGCCGCGCCCGCCCGACCGGTCGGGCCCGGCGGCTGGTCGCGGCGGCCGCGCTGGGGCTGACGCTCCCGCTGGCCGTCGCGACCGCCGCGGTGGCGGCCCCCGTGCCGGGTGCCTCGGCGCCGGCGGGCGCGCGGGCGGACGCCCCGGTGCCGGACGCCCCGGTGCCGGACGCCCCGGTGCCGGACGCCCCGGTACCGGGCGGCGAGGAGCAGCAGTCCGATCAGTCCGATCAGTCCGATCAGGCGGACCAGTCCGACCAGGCGGACGGGGTGGACGGCGCCGACCGGGCCTGGTTCGCACCGAAGGCCGCCCCGCCGCAGTACGGGGTGCCCGACCGGTCGCGCCCGGACCTCGCCGAGCTCAGGGCCCACCGCCACCACCCGGCCGCCGCCCTGGAGCGGCCCGACCAGGCCGTCGAGCAGGTGCCCGACCAGGCGCCGGACCGGGCTCCCGCGCAGGCCCCGGACCAGGCCGTCGAGCAGCCCCCCGCGCAGGCCCCCGAGCAGGCCCCGGACCAGGGCGCCCAGGCCGACCGGCCGGACCCGGCCGCGGACACCCCGGACGCCCAGGACCCCGCCGCCGACCAGGACACCGTCACGACGGCCGCCCAGCCGGTGGCGGCCACGGCCGTCACGGCGGTGCTCCCCGCCCGCTGGCAGGACCCCTCCACCCTCCAGCTGCCGCTGGGCGTGGGCCTGGGGCTGATCGGCTGCGGCCTGGGACTGGTCGGGCTGCGGCTGCGGAAGGGCTGAGCGGGCGGTGCCGCGGAAGGCCCGGGCGGGGCGGTGGCGTGGAGGTTCGGTGCGGGTTCGCGGGGGACGGGCCCGCGGCGAGGGGTGGGTTTCGCGGGGTGGTCGGGGAGGTGCTGTGTGCGACCGGGGTGGCGCGCGGGACGGCGTACGCGCGGGCGCGGACGGTCGGGGCGGGGCGGGAACTGAGTATCCGTACGGATACCCGGGCGGGCCGCGGGGGCGTACCGTCGTCACGGGTGGCGCAGGACGGCGGGACGCACGGGGGCTTCCGCCCGACCAACCCCAGTGAGAGAGAATGTTGTTCATGACGAATCCGATGAACGAGCGCTCGTCGCAGGAGCCCTTCCGGGCCGCCGGCGGGCAGTCGCAGGACGGCCAGAAGGTGCTGATCGTCGGACCGGACGGGCTGCCCGTGGGACCGGGGTTCGCCGGGGCGCCGATCGAGGGGGACGAGGACGCGGACATGCCGCGCGAGCTCCCGGTGACCGAGATGGTCGAGCAGCCCGCCAAGGTCATGCGCATCGGCAGCATGATCAAGCAGCTGCTGGAGGAGGTCCGGGCGGCGCCCCTCGACGAGGCCAGCCGGGTCCGGTTGAAGGACATCCATGCCAGCTCGATCAAGGAGCTGGAGCTCGGGCTGGCCCCGGAGCTGGTCGCCGAGCTGGAGCGGCTCTCGCTGCCGTTCACCGACGACACCATCCCGACCGAGGCCGAGCTGCGGATCGCCCAGGCCCAGCTGGTGGGGTGGCTGGAGGGCCTGTTCCACGGCATCCAGACCGCCCTGTTCGCGCAGCAGATGGCCGCGCGGGCGCAGCTGGAGCAGATGCGGCGCGCGCTGCCGCCCGGGCTGCACGGCGGCGAGCCGGACGAGGAGGAGCCGGGCCAGGGCCGCGGCATCCGCTCCGGCCCGTACCTGTAGCCGGCCCCGGGGCCGGACGTACCGCGACGATCCGCCCCGGAGCGGGGCACGGGGACGGGGCGCCGACGGTCCGGGGGCGGGAGCGCCCCTGGACCGATCACCGTCGGCGGGAGCCGATACCCTGACCCCTGTCGCAGGCCGGTGGAGCCGCCGCGACAGGGGTTCGCCGGGCCGGCGGGCCGGGCCACCACGCACGGACGAGACCGAACGTCACGGTTGCGGCAGGACCACCGCGCCGAGGGGGAGCAGAGGACCATGAGCGAGCACGGCAACGCGGCGGCCGGGGGCTTCTCCCTGGGCAACGGCCGCTATGTGCTGCAGCGGCTGCTGGGCGAGGGCGGCATGGCCTCCGTGCACCTCGCGTACGACAGCGTGCTGGACCGGCAGGTCGCGTTGAAGAGCATGCACAGCGAGCTGGGCCGGGACGACTCGTTCAAGGAGCGCTTCCGCCGCGAGGCCCAGGCGGTGGCCCGGCTGGAGCACCCGAACATCGTCACGGTGTACGACAGCGGCGAGGACGTCGCCCCGGACGGCTCCAGCACGCCGTACATCGTCATGCAGCTGATCGACGGCAAGGGGCTGCGCGAGGCGATCAACGAGGCGGTCGCCCAGTACGGCGCGATGCCGGCCGACGAGGCCCTGAAGGTCATCGTCGGCGTGCTGAACGCGCTGGAGGCCTCGCACGACATGGGCCTGGTGCACCGCGACATCAAGCCCGGCAACGTCATGTTCGACCGCAAGGGCAACGTCAAGGTCATGGACTTCGGCATCGCCCGGGCACTGGAGTCCGGCGTCACGTCGATGACCCAGACCGGCATGGTGGTCGGCACCCCGCAGTACCTGTCGCCCGAGCAGGCCCTCGGCAAGCCGGTGGACGCCCGCTCCGACCTGTACTCGGTCGGCGTGATGCTCTTCGAGATGCTCACCGGCCAGCTGGTCTTCGACGGCGACTCGGCCTTCTCGATCGCCTACAAGCACGTCCAGGAGGAGCCGCCGGCGGCCTCCAGCCTCAACCGGTCGATCACCCCGGTGGTGGACGCCTTCGTGGCGCAGGCACTGCGCAAGGACCCGGCGCACCGGTTCCAGAGCGCGGCCGCGATGCGGGACGAGGCCGAGCGGCTGATCGCCGAGTTGAAGGGCGGCGGAGCCGGGCACGCGCTGCAGGCCAGCTCCCCGCTGGTGATCAAGGAGGGGCCGCGCTCGGTGCACGCCACCCCGCAGGCGCCGCAGACCCCGCACCCGTTCCCGCAGCAGCCGCCGCAGCCGCAGTACCGGACCCCGCCGCCCGCCTACCAGACGCCGCACCCGCAGTACCTCCAGCAGGGCGCGCCGCAGGCCCAGCCGCAGTACCGGACCCCGCCGCCCGCGTACCAGACCCCGGTCCCGCAGGCCCCGCACACCCCGCAGCCCTTCCAGCGGCCGATGCACACCCCGGGCCCGCAGCCGATGCCGCCGTACCAGCAGCCGAAGCCCAGCGGCGGCGGCTGCTCCACGGCCTTCGTGGTGATCGCGATCATCGTCGGTGTGCTGGTGCTGGCCGGCATCATCATCGCGATCGTGGTCAACAAGGCGCAGAACAACACCAACGGCAAGTTCCACTCCGAGCGCCCGGCCGCGGTCGTGGTGGTGGACCCGCAGGCCGACCGGGGCGGTCTGCTCTGACGGATTCCCGCTCCTCCGCGCGTGTCACGGGTGCGCGCCGGAAGCGGTAGCGTTCGGGGACACGTAAGCGACAGGGCACCGCGAATCCGAGCGAACGCCCGGGGCGAGGAGCGATGGCACAGACGCAGCAGCCGGACGACGAGACGGGTGCCCGAGCGAACGGCCGGACCGGCGGCACGCCGAGGATCCCCGAGCCGGGCAGCGAATCAGCGACCTCCGCGCTGCCGCCGTTCGGCGGTTCGCAGACGCCGGGCCGCGGGGTGCCGATGGGCACGGTCGGCGACGGCCGCTACCGGCTGACCCACCGGCTCGGCCGCGGCGGCATGGCCGAGGTGTTCGCCGCCGAGGACGTCCGGCTGGGCCGCACCGTCGCGGTCAAGCTGCTGCGCGGCGAGCTGGCCCAGGACGACATCGCCCGGGTGCGCTTCACCCGCGAGGCGCACGCCGTCGCGGCGCTCAACCACCACTCGATCGTCTCGGTCTACGACACCGGCGAGGAGTACGTCGGGGACGAGTCCACGCCGTACATCGTGATGGAGCTGGTCGAGGGCCGGACCGTCCGCGAGCTGCTGGCGGACGAGGAGGCGCCGCCGGTCGACCAGGCGCTGATCATCATCGCCGGGGTGCTGGAGGCGCTGGCCTACAGCCACCGCAACGGCATCGTGCACCGCGACATCAAGCCCGCCAACGTGATCATCACCAACGCCGGCGCGGTCAAGGTGATGGACTTCGGCATCGCCCGGGCGCTGACCGGCGGGGCCACCACGATGACCCAGACCGGCATGGTCATGGGCACCCCGCAGTACCTGTCGCCCGAGCAGGCGCTCGGCAAGCCGGTCGACCACCGGTCCGACCTGTACGCGGCCGGCTGCATGCTCTTCGAACTGCTCACGCTGCGCCCGCCGTTCACCGGCGACACCCCGCTCTCGGTGGTCTACCAGCACGTCCAGGACCCGCCGATGCCGCCCTCGCAGGCCAACAGCCGGGTGCCGGTCGGCCTGGACCCGCTGGTGCTGCGCTCGCTCGCCAAGAACCCGGACGACCGCTTCCAGGACGCCGACGAGTTCCGCGCCCACCTCCAGCACGCGCTGCGCGAGATGCACGGCGCGGGCGGGGCCGGCTGGGTCGGCGCTGGCACCGGGCTGCCCGGGGACACCGGGGCCACCCAGGTGCTCCGGCCGGACCAGGCGGGCGCCACCCAGGCCTTCGGCGCGGTCGGCGCCGGGGACCAGACCTCGGTGCTGCCGTACTCCACGGGCGGCCCGCACACCCCCTCCCCGTACCAGGGCGGCGGCTCGTACGGCGGTGGCGGCGAGGACGACCACGGCGACCACGGCGGCCGGCGGCGCGGGCCCTGGGGCTGGGTGGCCGGCGGGATCGCCGTGCTGGTCGCGGCCGGGGCCGGGATCGCCTTCGCGCTCAGCGGCGGCGACGCGAAGACGCCCGTCGTGCCCAACACGCCGGAGCCGGCGGTCAGCACCGTCGAGTCGACCACGCCGACCCAGAGCGGCCAGCTGACCCCGCCGCCGTCGACCTCCGGCAGCCGGCGGCCGCAGCTGCCGAGCGACCCGGGGACGTACGGCGGGAGCGGCGGCGGGGGCGGCAACAACAACATGTCGCCGTCGCCGACGGGGAAGCACACCCCGACCCCGACGCCTTCGGCCACCCACACGCCGACCGCCTCCGCGACGGCGACCGGTGGGGCGAGCTCCACGGCGTCGGTGCCGGCCGGCGACGGCTCGACGCCCTCGAAGTCGGCTCCGCCGACGAAGCCGTCCGGCGGCGGGGGCGTGGGCGGGGCCACGCTGCCGCCCCCCGCCAACCCCTGACGGATCAGTTGGCGAAGGCGTCCAGGACCTGCTCGTACTCCTGGCACCACCACGCCAACTGGCCCGCCGAGGCGGGGTAGAGCGGGTCGGCCCGGTGGTCGGCCCGCTGGTAGCGCCACTGCAGCATCCAGAAGTCGTTCAGCCGCTCCCACCAGACCCGGTGGACGGCGGCGGCCAGGTGCTCGGCGGTGGCCGCGCCGGAGGCCCGGTAGGCCTGGGAGTAGCGGCGGACCCGGACCAGGTCGAGGGTGCCGGTGGTGCGGTCGTTGAAGAGCAGGGTGGCGGCCCGGACGGCCTCCTCGGCGCGTGGCTGCGGGCCGAGCTTGTCCCAGTCGAGTACGGCGGTGACCCGCTCGCCGCCGTCCGGGCCCGCGGTGTGGATCAGGTTGAGGCCGTGGAAGTCGCCGTGGGTCCAGCCGGTGGGCGGGGCGGCGAGCGGGTCGGGCCGTCGGTGGGCGTGCTCGGCGAGCAGTTCCAGCCGTTCGTCGAGCCGTCGGACGACGAGGGCGTCCAGGTCGCCGTTCGGGCGGTGCTCGCGGGCGTGGCGCCGCAGGTCGCGGGCCAGTTCGGCACTGTCGAGGGGGTCGGCGCTGCGGTAGCCGTCGGGCTGGTCGAGGGGGGCGCAGACGTCGTCGAGCGCGCCGTGCAGTCGGCCGAGCAGCGCGCCGAGGGCGTCGCACTGCGGCGGTTCCAGCTCCGTACCGTGCCGGTGTCGGCCATCGGTCCAGGGGAACAGGGCGAACAGGCGGCCGTTCAGGCCGGCCACCGTCGCGCCGCGGTCGGAGCAGCTCAGCGGGGGTGCCACCGGCAGGCCGAGGGCGTGCAGGTCGGTCATGGCGCGGTGGTGGGCGAGGATCTTCGGGCGGTTGGCGGTGGCGGCGTCGACGTAGCACTTCAGGAAGTACGCGCCGGCTTCGGTGGTGACCCGGTAACCCCGGTTGAGCAGGCCTTCGGCGACCGGTTCGGCGGTGAGCAGCCGCCCCACCCGGAAGCGGGCCAGGACCTCGGCGAGTGCGCTGCGCGGTACCGGTGGGCTGAGGGTCCCTATCGGCGGTGCGGAGAGGTCGGGGCGGGCCGGGGCGCAGGCGAGGGTCTGGCTGAAAGTCACGTGCAGAGGTTATGGCCCCCTGGTGGGGGCCCTTGACAAACCGTCACATGTGTGAAGGACCGTATCAGTACTGATGATCGGCCTGGTGCCGCGCCACGTACGCCGCCGCCTGGGTGCGTCGCTCCATGCCCATCTTGGCGAGCAGACTGGAGACGTAGTTCTTCACCGTCTTCTCGGCCAGGTGCAACTCGTTGCCGATCTGACGATTGGTCATCCCCTCGCCGATCAGATCGAGGATCCGCCGCTCCTGCTTGGTGAGTTGGGCCAGCCGCTCGTCCTCCTTCTCGCCGCCGTCGCGCAGCCGGGCGAGCACCCGGCTGGTGGCGACCGGGTCGAGCAGGGAGCGGCCGGCCGCGACGTCCCGGACGGCGGTGATCAGGTCGGTGCCGCGGATCGCCTTCAGGACGTAGCCGGAGGCGCCGGCCATGATCGAGTCGAACAGCGCCTCGTCGTCGGAGAACGAGGTCAGCATCAGGCACTTGATCTCGGGCAGCCGGGACCGGATCTCGCGGCAGACCTCGACCCCGTTGCCGTCCGGCAGCCGGACATCGAGCACCGCGACGTCGGGGTGGACCGCGGGGATCCGGGTGAGCGCCTCGGCGGCCGTGCCGGCCTCGCCGACGATCTCGATGTCGTCCTCGACCGACAGCAGGTCGTGCACGCCCCGTCGGACGACTTCGTGGTCGTCGAGCAGGAACACCCTGATTTGTCCGTTATCAGTCACGCCCAAAGCCTCCCATACCACCGTACAAAAGGCCTATCGTCCCCAGTGCCGTAAAGGCGTGATCCAGCCACACCCGACCGAAACCGATACCGAGAACCCCCTTACGTACGGGCTTCCGCCCGGATAACGTGCGCTGGTGTCCTGAAGGCGCTCGAATTGAGAGCTGCGTCACGCCGACCGTCACCCCCACCCTTCCGACGGCGAGCCGGGCGCGGCACCCTCGGGGTTTGTAGGCCCTGAACAAGTAGGACGTCCTAGCGCAAGCGCGCCAAGGGCGGACGCTGGGTAACGTTCTCGTGAGGGACGCCGTCGGAACAGGATCACCACCTGCCACGCAGTAGGTGCGCACACCCACGCGCGCCCCGCGAGGCGGTGACCGGACCGGTCACCGGCGACCCCGGGCGGCCGGACAGACCGAGGAGTGAACGTGACCGTCAAAAGCACGGCGAGGACCCGCAAGAAGGCGGCCCCCGCTGTTCCTGACACCCTCCGCGCCACGGGGACGGACGTCCAGCCGGAGCTCGTCCAACTGCTCACGCCGGAAGGCGAGCGGGTCGAGCACCCGGACTACCCCCTCACCACCACTCCCGAGGAGCTGCGCTCCCTCTACCGCGACCTGGTGCTGGTGCGCCGGTTCGACGCCGAGGCGACCTCGCTCCAGCGCCAGGGCGAGCTGGGCCTGTGGGCCTCGCTGCTCGGCCAGGAGGCTGCCCAGGTCGGTTCCGGCCGGGCCATGCGCCCCGGCGACTACGCCTTCCCGACCTACCGCGAGCACGGCGTCGCCTGGTGCCGCGACGTCGACCCGCTGAACCTGCTCGGCATGTTCCGCGGCGTGAACCACGGCGGCTGGGACCCGAACGAGAAGAACTTCCACCTCTACACCATCGTGATCGGCGCGCAGACCCTGCACGCCACCGGCTACGCGATGGGCATCACCAAGGACGGCACCGACGACGCGGTGATCGCGTACTTCGGCGACGGCGCGTCCAGCCAGGGCGACGTCAACGAGGCCTTCACCTTCGCCTCGGTCTACAACTCGCCCGTGGTGTTCTTCTGCCAGAACAACCAGTGGGCGATCTCCGAGCCCACCACCACCCAGACCAGGATCCCCCTGTACCGCCGCGCCTCCGGCTTCGGCTTCCCCGGCGTCCGGGTCGACGGCAACGACGTGCTGGCCTGCCTCGCGGTCACCCGCTGGGCGCTCGACCACGCCCGCAGCGGCAACGGCCCGGTGCTGATCGAGGCCTTCACCTACCGGATGGGCGCGCACACCACCTCCGACGACCCCACCCGCTACCGGGCCACCGAGGAGACCGAGGCCTGGAAGGCCAAGGACCCGATCCTGCGGCTGCGCACCCTCCTGGAGAAGGAGGGCCTGGCGGACGAGGAGTTCTTCGCCTCCGTCGACGCCGAGAGCGAGCAGCTGGGGCTGCGGGTGCGCGAGGGCGTGCGCAGCATGCCGGACCCGGACCCGACGCTGATCTTCGACCACGTGTACAGCGAGCCGCACGCGCTGGTCGATCAGGAACGGGCCGAATACGTCGAGTACGCGGCCTCCTTCGAGGCGGGGGAGAACCACTGATGGCCGGTCAGAGCATCGCCAAGGCGCTCAACGACGCGCTGCGCAAGTCGCTGGAGAACGACCCGAAGACCGTCCTGATGGGCGAGGACATCGGCAAGCTCGGCGGCGTCTTCCGGATCACCGACGGCCTGCAGAAGGACTTCGGCGAGGACCGGGTGATCGACACCCCGCTGGCCGAGTCCGGCATCATGGGCACCGCGATCGGCCTCGCGCTGCGCGGCTACCGCCCCGTCGTGGAGATCCAGTTCGACGGTTTCGTCTACCCGGCCTTCGACCAGATCGTCTCCCAGCTGGCGAAGATGCACGCCCGCGCGCTCGGGCACGTCAAGATGCCGGTCACCGTCCGCATCCCCTACGCGGGTGGTATCGGCGCGGTCGAGCACCACAGCGAGTCGCACGAGGCGTACTTCGCGCACACCGCCGGTCTGCGGGTGGTCACCCCGTCCAACGCGCACGACGCGCACTGGATGCTGCGGCAGGCCATCGAGTCCGACGACCCGGTCATCTTCCTGGAGCCCAAGCGGCGTTACTGGGACAAGGGCGAGGTCGGCGCCGCCGCCGACCTGGGGCTGCACGAGGCCCGGATCGTCCGCCCCGGCACCGACGCGACGCTGATCGCGTACGGCCCGATGGTCAAGGTCTGCCTGGAGGCCGCTGCGGCCGCCGAGGAGGACGGCCGCCGGCTGGAGGTCGTCGACCTGCGCTCGCTCTCCCCGGTGGACTTCGCCGCCCTGGAGGAGTCGGTCAAGCGCACCGGGCGGGCCGTCGTGGTGCACGAGGCCCCGGTCTTCCTGGGCATGGGCGCCGAGCTGGCCGCCCGGCTCACCGAGCGGTGCTTCTACCACCTGGAGGCACCGGTCCTGCGGGTCGGCGGCTACTACGCGCCGTACCCGCCGTCCCGCGTCGAGGAGGCGTTCCTCCCCGACCTGGACCGCGTGCTCGACGCCGTCGACCGCGCGCTCGCGTACTGATACCGGGGAGCGAAATGACCACCGAAGTTCGCTCGCTCCGCGAGTTCAAGATGCCCGACGTGGGCGAGGGCCTCACCGAGGCCGAGATCCTCAGCTGGTACGTCAAGCCCGGTGACACCGTCACCGACGGGCAGGTCGTGTGCGAGGTGGAGACCGCCAAGGCGGCGGTGGAGCTGCCGATCCCGTTCAACGGGGTCGTCGAGCAGCTCTTCTTCCCCGAGGGCGCGACGGTCGACGTCGGCACCGCGATCATCTCGGTGGCGGTCGCCGGGGAGGCGGGGGCCGCTCCGGCCGCCGTGCCCGCGCCGGCGCCCGCTGTCGCCGCGGCTCCGGCCGCCGAGGCCGAGCCGGAGCGGCGGGAGGTGCTGGTCGGGTACGGCCCGCGCACCGGCACCGCCCAGCGCCGGGCCCGGCGGACCACCACGGCCACCGCCACGGCGAAGGCCGCGGCTCCGGTCGTTCCGGCCGCTGCCCCGGCCCCGGTCGCTGCGCCGGCTCCGGCCGTTCCGGCCGCGCCCGCCGAACTGCCTGCCGGTGAGCGGCCGTTGGCGAAGCCGCCGGTGCGCAAACTGGCCAAGGACCTGGGCATCGACCTGCGGTCCGTCACCCCGACCGGTGCGGGCGGGGTGATCACCCGCGAGGACCTGCACGCCCACGCCGCGGCCCAGGCCGCTCCGGTCGTCGAGCCGGTCGTGGCCGAGGCCGTCGAGGTCGTCGAGGCCGTGGCGGCTCCGGTGCCGGTGTCCGGTTCGGGCGACGTCCGGGTGCCGATCAAGGGCGTCCGCAAGGCGACCGCGCAGGCGATGGTGGCCTCGGCCTTCACCGCCCCGCACGTCACCGAGTTCGTCCAGGTCGACGTGACCCGCACGATGAAGTTCGTCCGCAAGCTCAAGGAGAGCGGCGAACTGGGCCGGGACGTCCGGGTCAGCCCGCTGCTGCTGGTTGCCAAGGCGCTGCTGGTGGCGATCAAGCGGCACCCGGAGATCAACGCCCAGTGGGACGAGGCGGCCCAGGAGATCGTGGTCAAGGGCCAGGTGAACCTCGGCATCGCCGCGGCCACCCCGCGCGGCCTGATCGTCCCGAACATCAAGGACGCCGGGTCCAAGACCCTTTCGGGCCTGGCGACTTCGCTCGGCGAGCTGGTCGAGACCGCCCGCCAGGGCAAGACCTCGCCGGCCGACATGCAGGGCGGCACGGTCACCATCACCAACGTCGGCGTCTTCGGCGTCGACACCGGCACCCCGATCCTCAACCCGGGCGAGGCGGCCATCCTCGCCTTCGGCGCGGTCCGGGAACTGCCGTGGGTGCACAAGGGCAAGGTCGTCCCGCGCCAGGTGACCACGCTCGCGCTCTCCTTCGACCACCGCCTGGTGGACGGGGAGTTGGGATCCCGGGTGCTGGCCGACGTGGCCGGGCTGCTGGAGTTCCCGAAGCGCCTGATCACCTGGGGCTGACGCTCCCGGAGCCGTGACGAAGGGGCCCTGCTCCGCACCGCCGTGCGGAGCAGGGCCCCTTCGGGTATCCGCCGGTCGACCGACGGATACGACTAGGCCCAGCCGGTGTCAGCGGTGCGGGCGTTCTTTGCATAACGGGTTATAACGGACATGCGCATGACGTGACTCCCCAGGGCCGGGTGACGGGCGGTGTGTCGGGCGGGGACGACCGCCCCCGCTTCCGCCGGGCGGAGGCGCCCCCGGCTCCGCGCCTTCATTCGTACAGACGCGCATCCCCCGCGGGGGTTGCAGGTGAGTTGGAAGGTTTCCCGGGAGTCTCCGGTAGGGCTTCGGGATACTGCCGGAATGACGGATGAACTGACGATCAGCCCGGAGACGGTGGCGGCCGGGGACGGCGAACGCCGGTCGCTGCGGCGGGACGTGTCGGTGCCGGCGTTGCTGGCGGGGCTGGTCTGCGTCGCGGTGTCGTTCTCCGGGCCGCTGGTGGTGGTGCTCGCGGCGGCCGCCGCCGGGCGGCTGGACCCGGCGCACACCTCCTCCTGGATCTGGGGGGTGGCGATCGGCAGCGGGGTGAGCGGCTTCGCGCTCAGCTGGTGGACCAGGACGCCGGTGATCACCGCCTGGTCCACGCCGGGGGCGGCGCTGCTGGTGACCAGCCTGGGCCACTACCCGTACCGGGAGGCGATCGGGGCGTTCCTGGTGAGCGCGGCCGTGGTGGCGCTGTTCGGGGTGACCGGGTGGTTCGGCCGGCTGATCGCGGCGGTGCCGGTGGGGATCGTCAACGCGATGCTCGCGGGCATCCTGTTCTCCTTCGGCGCCGGGATCTTCGGTGCCGTGCACGGCGCTCCGGTGCTGGTGGTGGGCAGCTTCGCGGCCTTCCTGCTGGCCAAGCGGTTCGCGCCGCGGTACGCCGTGCTGATCGCGCTGGTGGTCGGCGGGGCGCTGGCGGCGCTGACCGTCGGACTGCCGCTGCACCTGGGCTCGGGCGGGCCGACCGTGCCGGTGCTGACCGTGCCGGCCTTCTCCTGGTCGGCCCTGGTGGGGCTGGCGCTGCCGCTCACCATCGTCACCCTCGCCTCGCAGAACGCGCCCGGACTCGGGGTGATGCGGGCCTTCGGCTACCGGACCGACGACCGGCTGCTGATCGGTGCGACCGGGGCGATGTCGGTGCTGGTGGCACCGTTCGGCTCGCCGGGGGTGAACCTGGCGGCCATCACGGCGGCGATCTGCTCCGGCCCGGAGGCCCACCCGGACCCGCGCCGCCGCTACGTCGCGGGGATGGCCTCGGGCGTGCTGTACGTGCTGGTGGGCAGCTTCGGCGGGGTGCTGGTGAGCCTGTTCACCGGGCTGCCGAAGGAGCTGATCGCGGTGATCGCCGGGGTCGCGCTGCTGGCCTCGCTGCAGGGCAGCCTGGCGGCGGCGGTCGCGGCGGAGCGCGGGCGGGACGCGGCGGTGGTGACCTTCCTGGCGAGCGCCTCGGGGATGAGCCTGTTCGGCATCGGCTCGGCCTTCTGGGGGCTGCTCTTCGGGCTCGGGACGCACCTGGTGCTGGAGCTGGGGAGGCGCGCCCGGTGAGCCCTGGGGTGAGCCCTGGGGTGAGCGTCGGGGTGAGCCTCGTGGGGGAGTCTCGTGGGGGAGTCTCGTGGGGGAGTCTCGCCGGGAGGGAGCCCGGAAATTGATTGGTATGACAGGTAGAACGGGAATCGTTCGGCCAGGTCGGTGACATTTTCTGCGGCCGGTGGGGGCGACACGCCGGTGCGGGTACGTCTCCGCTCCACCACCCGGGCGACACCGGGTGACCGGAGCCCCGAGGACGCACCCGTATGCCTGCTGGCAACCCTGGCCGTCTCGTCCGGAGTCTGGCCGCCCTCGTACTGGTGTCCACCGCCGTACTCCCGGCCGCCCTGGAACTCGTCGGCCCCTCGCCCTTCGGCGTGATCGGGGCGGGCGCCCCCGTCGACCGGGCGGTGCCCCCGCACACCGCCCTCCGCGCCGACCAGCGGATGCCCGCCGCCGCCCCGACCTTCGACATACGCCGCACCGGGGACCCGACCAACCGGGTCACCCTGGTCCTGCTCGGCGACGGCTACACGGCGGACGAGCAGGAGGCGTTCCGGCAGCAGGCCGACAAGGCCTGGCACGCGCTGATGGACATCGAGCCGTTCCGCACCTACCAGGGGTTCTTCAACATACGGCGGGTCGAAGTGGTCTCCCCGACCTCCGGGATAGCCGAGACCGAGAGCCGCGGCCGCCACCCCGCCACCCCGCTGGGCATGCACTTCTGGTGCGAGGGCACCGCCCGGCTGCTCTGCGCCGACGAGGGCGCCACCGCCCGCTACGCCGGGGACAGCGCCGGCCCGCAGTACCTGATCGCGCTGGCCAACTCGGTCGAGTACGGCGGCGCCGGGGGCACCGGGGTGACCACCCTCGCCGGGGGCAGCCCGGACGCCGGGCGGATCATCCAGCACGAGATCGGCCACACCGTGGGAGACCTCGGCGACGAGTACGACAGCGCCCCGGACGACGCCGACTACCCGAACCTCTCCACCCTCAACGCCGAGGACATGCTCAAGAAGCAGACCAAGTGGTGGCGCTGGCTGGGCGCCGTCTCGCCGGACGGCGCCGGCATCGTCGGGGCGTACCGCAGCGCCAACGGCCTCTACCGGCCCACCCCCGACTCCGTGATGCGCACCCTGGGCAGTGCCTACAACCTGCCCTCCCGCGAGGCGATCGTCGAGGAGCTGTACCGCAAGGTCCGGCCGACCGACACCCCGTCGCCGCCGCCCGGCGAGGTCGCCGGGCTCCCCCGGCTGGACGTCCGGCCGCTGCCGCTGACCGGCGCCCGGCAACTGACGGTGGACTGGAAGGTGGACGGCGCCCCGGCCGCCCCGCAGGCCGTGGACGGGGGCCGCCTGGACACCGCACAGCTGGACCTCGCCCCGGGCCGGACGGCGACCGTGACGGCGACCGTCCGGGACACCACGGACTGGGTGCGGGACGAGGCCTTCCGGGACCGCTACATGACCCGGTCGGTGTCCTGGACGGTCACCGGCTGAGAGCCGGACGGGCGCCGGCGGGGGCCGTCCGGGCGCCGGACGGGCGCCGGACGAGGGCCGGGCGGGGTTCGCGAGCTCACACCGCGGGGACCTGGGCGTCCAATCATGGGATGACTAGTCTGGACGGACTATGACCGTGGAGCCCGCTCGTTCAGCCGCGTCCCTGTCCGTCCCCGCTCCTCGATCCGCCGTCGAGCCGCCGACGGCCGGAGCCCCCGTACCGCCCGGCGGCCGCGCGGCCTGGCTGGCCTGGTCCGTCGGCGTCAGCGTCTACGTCCTGGCCGTCATCCACCGCACCAGCCTCGGCGTGGCCGGCCTGGACGCCGCCGAGCGCTTCGGCATCGGCGCTTCGGCGCTCTCCACCTTCTCGATCCTCCAGGTGCTGGTCTACGCGGCCATGCAGGTCCCGGTCGGCCTGCTGGTCGACCGGTTCGGGCCGCGCCGGGTGCTGCTGCTCGGCGTGCTGCTGCTGAGCACCGGCCAGCTGGCCTTCGCGTTCAGCTCCTCCTTCGCCCCGGCGCTGGCCTCCCGGGCGGTGCTCGGCTGCGGCGACGCCATGACCTTCATCAGCGTGCTGCGGATCGCCGCCCGGTGGTTCCCGGCCGCGAAGAACCCGTTCGTCGCCCAGCTGACCGGCCTCGCCGGGATGGGCGGCAACCTGGTCACCACCGTGGTGCTCGCCCAGGCGCTGCACAGCGAGGGCTGGACGCCCACCTTCACCGCGATCGCGCTGCTCGGCGTGGCGGTGTTCGCCCTGGTCGCGCTGTTCCTCAAGGAGGCGCCGACGGCCGTACGACCGGTCGAGCCGCCGGTCGGCACGCCGGTCGCCCGCCCGAAGGTCCGACGGCAGATCCAGGACTGCTGGCGGGAGCCGGGCACCCGGCTGGGCCTGTGGATCCACTTCACCACCCAGTTCCCCGGCAACGCCTTCGGCCTGCTCTGGGGCATGCCCTACCTGATCGAGGCCCAGGGCATGTCCCGGGGCGAGGCCGGCGGGCTGCTGACCCTGCTGGTGCTCGCCAACATGGCCTGCGGGTTCCTCTTCGGCCGGCTGCTCTCCCGCACCGCCCGGACCCGGATGCCCATCGTGCTCACCGTCATCGCCACCACCGCGCTCGGCTGGGCACTCGTGCTCGCCTGGCCCGGCGGGCACCCGCCGATGTGGTTGCTGATCGGGATCATCCTGGTGATGGGCAGCAACGGCCCCGCCTCACTGGTCGGCCTGGACTACGCCCGCACCCGCAACCCGGCCGAACGGCTCGGCACCGCCTCCGGGATCGTCAACATGGGCGGCTTCATCGGCACGATGATCACCCTGTTCGGCATCGGCGTCCTGCTCGACGCCCTCTCCCCGTCCGGCACCAGCGCCTACTCCGCCGACGCCTTCCGCTGGGCCTTCTGCTGGCAGTACGTGCCGCTGGCGCTGGGGACGGCGATGATCCTGCGGCTCCGGCGGAGGGTTGCGGCGGCGGATGCGTAGGGTTTCCGACCTGCGGGAATGTCGAATGGCCCCATCTGATGGGTGGTTTGCCGTTGCTACAGCCCGAGGCCGCGGAGCACCTCAGTGATCTCCGGTGGGCGACCGTAGAGCTGGACCCGGTCAATGAGGCAGAGAACCGTGCCCTCCGGCGGCACGGTCGGTGACGGAGCCGAGCGGATCACCGGTTGCGGGTGCTTGGCTACTGCCGTTCGGAGGCGGATCAGGTCCACCAGCTTCAACTTCGGGCACCCCGGGACGATCCGGCTGCCCCGGATGCCGACCCGCTCCCCGCCGGGGCAGGCGAAGTACGCGCCGAACGGCGGCCCGCTGTCCTCCTCCCGGCCCGGCAGGTGGAGCACCATCTCCCCGTGCCGGCAGTGGACCGTCCCGTCCGAGTGGAAGGTCAGACCGGGCCAGTCCTCGTGGTCGAAGATAGAGCCCCGCCTCGCTGATGAGGCTCAGAGAGGGATTTCCACGGACGGATCCATTCCCACCTGCGGAAACGTCGTATGAGTGAGTTGAACTCACCCTTACCGAGCGCATGTCGACGGTCTGCTTGTCGTCAGGGCCGACCATCTTGCCGGCCCAGCCCGGGCTGCCCCGATCGAGCACGGCGCACACGTCCTTGGTGGCGAACCACGGCTCCCCGTCGATCATCACGACCCGGATCGGCTGCCCCGTGACCGGGAAGCTCGACCGCACCAGCACCATCTGTTCCTGCTGTTCCTGCTGTTCCTGTTCGTCGTCCATGCGGACGCCCCTCCTTCTTCCGGGTGATGGCAGTGCTGCCCGGTGAAACGAGGCCAAACAGGTGAGGTTGCTGGTGCTGGATTGACGCATGGGTGCACGAGTGGTGCCGACCCGGCGCACGGTCGTGCGTGTACGCCGGGTGGCGCGCGCCGGGTCGGGCCGGGTACGGCGAGAGGCGTCAGATGGTGACGGAGAAGTTGGCCAGCACCCGCTCGGCCAGCTCCTTGTCGCCCTCGACGCTCACCGGCCCGGGACGGCCGCGGCCGCAGGCGAGGCGGACGTAGGTCTCCCAGTCCATGGTGAGCTGGACGTCGGGGGCCAGGCTGATCGACTCGTCGACGCTGCCGCGGCCGCCGGCGTCCACCCGGACGGTGCGCAGGAACTCCACCGGGCCGGTCACGTCCAGGACGAGGGCCGTCCCGGCCGGGGCGCCGGCGGTGTGGGCGACGGCCTTGGGCAGCAGCTCCAGCAGGACGTCCCGGGCGATCAGGGCGCCGGGGGAGTCCAGGTTGCCCGGGGTGTCGAGGGCCCGGCGCAGGTCCTGCTCGTGCACCCAGACGTCGAAGGCCCGCATCCGCAGCAGCTGGTGGTAGGGCACGTCCGTGGCCAGCGGCCCGGCCGGCCAGCGGGCCGGCTCCCCGGGCGTCTGCTTGGCGTTCCGCAGTGCACGGGAGCGGCGGATGATCGTGTACTCCAGCTCGCTGGTCATCTCCAGCGCGGTGTGGCAGCGGCGCTTGTCGACGGGCAGTTCGACGTAGCGGGCGAATTCGGTGGTCACGTGGCGAAGGTCACGCGGCAGCGAGTGGATCGGGCGGGGGTCGCCGAGCAGCTCGGACTCGACCGCGATCACGTGCGAGACGACGTCCCGGACGGACCAGCCGGGGCACTCGGTGGCCCGGTTCCAGGAGCCTTCGGGGAGGGGGGCGACCAGCTCCGATATGGACTCGATGCTCTGGGTCCACGCCTCCGTGTAAGCCTGCACGGTCTGGTTGTCCGTCACGGGAATCTCCGGCCCTCCGTCAGCTTTCCTACGCTCGGCGCCCGGCCGTCGCGGTCGGCCGGGATGGTCCGGCTTCCGGGCGCACACGCTAACCGCACGTTACGCTGCCGGGAGACAGCTGGGCAGCGCTTTCGGGTGACGATCGTAGGTCTCTTGCCGTGGACGGTGGTACTGTGCGCGCTTCATTGATCCAACTCGCGGTCTCCGACGCCGAGCCGGCCGCCGAACGGCGGGCCCGGGCCGCGTCGTTGGTACGGGCCCAGCAGGGTGCCGACCTGGTGGTCCTGCCGGAGCTGTGGCCGCTCGGCGGCTTCGCCCACGACCTCTGGTCGGAGGGTGCCGAGACGCTCGACGGGCCCACCTCGGACGCGATGGCGGCCGCCGCCCGGGCCGCCGGGGTCTGGCTGCACGCCGGTTCGATCGTCGAACGCGACCCGGACGGTCCGATCTACAACACCTCGATGGTGTTCGCCCCGGACGGCGAGCTGGTGCACACCTACCGGAAGATCCACCGCTTCGGCTTCGACAGCGGCGAGGCGGTGGTGATGGGCGCCGGGCAGGAGATCGTCACCGCGCCCACCGAGTTCGGCACCCTGGGCCTGGCCACCTGCTACGACCTGCGCTTCCCGGAGCTGTTCCGGGCGCTGCTGGACGCCGGGGCCCAGCTGCTGGTGGTTCCGGCGGCCTGGCCGGCCAGGCGGCGCGAGCACTGGACGCTGCTGGCCCGGGCCCGGGCGGTGGAGGAGCAGGCCTTCGTGCTGGCCTGCAACACGGCCGGGACGCACGCCGGGGTCGAGCAGGCCGGGCACAGCATCGTGGTGGACCCGTGGGGCCGGGTGCTGGCCGAGGCCGGGGCGGGCGAGGAGGTGCTGACCGTCGAGTTCGACCCGGCCGAGGTGGGTCGGGCGCGCGAGGAGTTCCCGGTGCTGCGGGACCGCCTGCTCGGCATCCCGGCGCCGGTCCAGCGGTAGGCACGGGCGGGGGCGCGGGGGGCCGGGAGGGTTGGTTCGTACCTGTTCCGGGTCCGTTTGAGAAGATGAGCACTCGTCGTGTTCCCCGCCGCCGGTCGGCCGGTCCGTCGCGGGTCGGTACGGTGGCCCGCCCCAGGAGGTCGCGCGCATGTCCGGCACCGGCGCCGGCGACACCCCCCGCCCCGTCATCCAGCGCAACAGCCTGCGCGAGCAGATCGCCGGCGCGCTCCGCGAGGAGATGATGGCCGGCCGGCTGGAGGCCGGCCGCAACTTCACCGTCAAGGAGATCGCCGAGCTGTACGGCGTCTCCGCGACCCCGGCCCGCGAGGCGCTGGTCGACCTCGGCGCCCAGGGGCTGCTGCGGGCCGAGCACCACCGCGGCTTCACGGTGCCGGAGCTGGGCTGGGAGGACTTCCTGGAGATCTTCGAGGCCAGGGTGCTGCTCACCGACAGCTTCCACCGCCAGTTCGCCACCCGTCGGTCCCTGCCCGACCTGACCCGGCTGCCCTCGCTGAGCCGCCGGGCCGACGCGGCGGTGCGGGCCGCCCGGGCCGGGAACCTGGACGTGATGGTGGGCTGCGACCGCCGGTTCTGGCAGGAGGTCTCCGCCCTGCTCGGCAACCGCCGGATCGCGGAGTACCTGGACTGGCTGCGGGTGCAGTCCTGGATGTTCGCCGCGCGCTACCTGCGGGCGATGCCCACCCTGGGCGGGGTCTGCTGGGACCGGCACCCGGACCTGGTCGACGCGATCGGGGCCCGCGACCTGCACGGCGCGCACCGGATCATCTGCGAGTACAACCTGTTCACCGTCCGGCTGCTGGCCGGGCTGGCCGGGCGGCCGCTGGAGTCGGTGTCGGTGCTCGGGCTGCTCACCGAGGTCGCGGACGGCGAGCCGCTGCCCGTCCCGGTGGAGCCGCCCGGGCCGCAGTCGGCGTGGCACCGGTCCCGCCTGCTCCCGGTGGACCGGCCGGCGCCGGAGGGCGCGGAGGAGCACGGGGCCGCGCCGGAGCCAGGGGCGGACCGGGGCGGGCGGCCCCGGCGGGGTGACGAGGTCGGCCGCGAACTGGGCCGTGAGCTGGGACTCGGCCTCGGTCTGGTGCCGCAGCCGCGCTGGGTGCCGCACACCAGGTTCGGCCGACGGCTGCCCGAGCCGCCCCCCGAGGCTCCGCAGGGACGGCCCGATCCGCGTCCGGCCCCGGGCCGGTAGGGTGGGCGGTCGTCGGACCGGCCGCCCGCACGGGCCGTCCGGGTACCGACCCCGCCCCCGTCGTCGCCCCGCCCCGCGGGCGATCCCGCCGTCCGGAGAGGAACTGCCGGCCATGGCCTGCGACCTCTGGCTCGTCCCGCTGGTGGACGTGCTGAGCCACAGCCCCGACAACCCCTTCCGGGACGACCTCGCGCTCTACAACGCGGTGCTCACCTCGCGCGGCCTGCCCGAAGTGCCGGTCTACCAGTTCGTCCCGGGGCTGAGCGGGGCGGTCGAGCCGATAGCCGCCTTCGACTACGACTCGCTGCACTTCCTGCGCCGCGCCTACCTCTTGGGCCTCACCGGCCTGGACATCACCCCGGTCGACGCGCTCGGCAGCGACTACGAGCAGCTGCTGGAGATGTTCGAGAGCAGCGCCGAACAGTCGCACCTGGTCTGGCACTTCGACCACGCCGGCGCCTACGTGCCGATCGAGTTTCAGGCCCCGCTGGTGGACGAGACGCTGCTCGCCGCCGGCGGCCCGCTCGGCTCCAGCCACGGACTGCTGCGCGAACTGCAGGCCGTGGCACCGGCCCTGGGGATCGACCCGCTCAACCCGCCGAGCCCGACCCGACCGCTCGGGCCGACCGGCCTGGAGCAGCCGTTCGGGCCGCCGATCGACGACCTGCACCCCTTCGCCCGGGAGCGGCACGCGTGGTCGGGCCTGTACGCGGCGGCGACCCGAAGCCTCGGCCAGGGCTCGATGATCGTCTTCGCGTAACGCCCCGGCGCCGCCTTCGCCTTCGCCCGGGCCCAGGCCCGGGCCGCAGGCCTCAGCTCCCAGACCTCAGGCCTCAGGCCTCAGCTCCCAGACCCCGGGCCCCGGCCCGTCCGGCTAGCGCAGCGGGCCCTCCGGCGGCCGCTGACGCGGCATGGTGGGCCTCGTCCCCGGTGGCGGCAGCACCCGCACCTGGGCGCCCACCCCGGCTTCGGTGCGGCCGCCCCAGGTCCCCGCGGACTGGGTGGGCAGCTGGGTCATCGAGGCGCGGAACTCCAGCATCCACTCCGAGGTCTCGGTGCGGACCATGTCCGAGACGTCCTCGCAGAACCGGCGCAGCACGCCCAGGCAGCGCTCGGCGGCCTCGCCCGCGGTGCCCTCGGTCGGGCCGAGCACCTCGCGCACGCACTCCGACGCCCAGTCGAACTGGAAGGCCTCCAGGCGGCGTTGCAGCGCCTGCGCGGTGGAGACGTCCCGCATCCAGCCGGAGGTGAGGCCGAAGACCCGGTCGGCGCCGTAGCAGGCGGCGGAGAGCCCGAAGCCCACGTAGCCCCAGGCGGTGCCGTGGGCGAGCGTGCCGGTGAGGCCCACCAGCGGGGCGGTCACCCCGCCCGCCGCGAAGCCGGCCGACCCGAAGCGCAGCAGGCGCGCCCAGCGGCGCTTCCAGATCCGGTCCCGGCGGTACCACTCGATCGCCTCGACCGCCCGCTCCTCGGACCAGCGGTAGAGCTCCTCCAGCCGCTCCGCGGGCTCGCCCCAGTCCCCGAGCGGGAACTGGCGGGCGCTCAGATCGGTCCGGTACCGGGTGGAGGCCCGCCGGGCCACGGCTGCGGCGGGCTGGTCCTCCTCACCGATCTCCTTGCCCCAGGCACTCTCCTCGGGCTGCATTTCCGGCTGGCTCACCTGTGGGGCTCCCTGTGGCGGGCGGGCGGCATGGTCTGTCGGCGCATCGGCTGACGCGACGTCCGCCGGTGGTTGTCCAACAGCACTTCTTACCGCCAAATGGCTGACCGCGGGGAGCTTCCCCGGTGATCGTTACCGGTTTCGGCCACCGGAACACGAGGTGGGGCGGTTGCGGGACCCGGGGAGATTTCACCCGTCCGAGCGAGGCGCCGGTGACCCGCCGTCCTGACCCGGACACCCGGCGCCCATCCGACCCGGTCCGACTTGGAGGATCCTCCTAGCTCATCGGTGTACGGACGGCTCCTCCTGGAGGATCCGACGGGACCGGAGAGCGGCCGGAACAGGCCACCGACTACGCTGCCAGGCGTGAAGGTCCTCGTCATCGGCGGCGGCGCCCGCGAACACGCCCTGTGCCGCTCCCTGTCCCAAGATCCCTCCGTGACCGAGCTGCACTGTGCCCCGGGCAACGCCGGGATCGCCCAGGTGGCGACGGTCCACCCCATCGACCAGTTGGACGGCGCCCAGGTCGCCGCACTCGCCGCGGAACTCGGCGCCGACCTCGTGGTGGTCGGCCCCGAGGCCCCGCTGGTGGCCGGCGTCGCCGACGCCGTCCGCGCGGCCGGCATCCCGGTCTTCGGTCCCTCCGGCGCGGCCGCGCAGCTGGAGGGCTCCAAGGCCTTCGCCAAGGACGTGATGGCCGGCGCCGGCGTGCCCACCGCCCGCTCGTACGTCTGCACCACCGCGGAGGAGGCCGCCGAGGCGCTGGACGCCTTCGGCGCCCCCTACGTGGTCAAGGACGACGGCCTGGCGGCCGGCAAGGGCGTCGTGGTCACCTCCGACCGCGCGGCCGCGCTGGCGCACGCCGCCTCCTGCGAGCGGGTGGTCATCGAGGAGTACCTCGACGGCCCCGAGGTCTCGCTGTTCGCCGTCACCGACGGCACCACCGTGCTGCCGCTGCAGCCCGCGCAGGACTTCAAGCGCGCGCTGGACGGCGACGAGGGCCCCAACACCGGCGGCATGGGCGCCTACTCGCCGCTGCCCTGGGCGCCCGCCGGGCTGGTCCAGGAGGTCCTGGACACCGTCCTGCAGCCGACCGTGGACGAGCTGCGCCGCCGCGGCACCGAGTTCTCCGGCCTGCTGTACGCGGGCCTGGCGCTCACCTCGCGCGGCACCCGGGTGATCGAGTTCAACGCCCGCTTCGGCGACCCGGAGACCCAGGTCGTGCTGGCCCGGCTGCGCACCCCGCTGGCCGGCGTCCTGTTCGCCTCCGCCACCGGCACCCTGGACCAGCTGGAGCCGCTGCGCTGGGACGAGGGGGCCGCCGTCACCGTGGTCGTCGCCTCCGAGGGCTACCCGGCCGCGCCGCGCACCGGCGACCCGATCGAGGGCCTCGCCGAGGCCGAGGCGGACGGCACCGCGTTCGTGCTGCACGCCGGGACGAAGGCGGACGGGGACGGCCGGGTGCTGAGCGCCGGCGGCCGCGTCCTGTCGGTCACCGCGACCGGCACCGACCTGGCCGAGGCGCGCGACCGCGCGTACGCGGCGGTGGACCGGATCTCCCTCAAGGGCGGCCAGCACCGCACCGACATCGCGCTCAAGGCGGCCAACGGCTGACGCCACCGCGACCCCGGCGGCCCCCGTGCGAACCCTTCGCACGGGGGCCGCGCTCATGGCGGGCCGTGACGGGGCTCGCGGGCGAGCCGGGCTCCGGCGGCGGGCGGGCCCCGAGGACGGGCGGAACAACCCGCAGGGCGCAGCGTCCGCGGCGTTTCCCCGGTCGGAGCGGTTGCGGGGCCCGACGCACCGATCGGCGGGCGGATTCCAGCCCATCGGGTGACAGCACCCGCATCCGGCTGACGTAACCGGGCGCCCGGCCTTATGGTGCGCTGGATCGCCGTGCGACGGTGCCGTGCGCCGGGGTCGCCGCCGGGTAGCGGCGCGCCCGCGGGGGGATGCTGGACGGCGATCGGCCGGGTGGCCGCCCGGTGCTTCGCACCGGACCGGTAGCGGCCTCCGGGCGGCGTCGCCGGACCGACGGCGGCGTCACCGGGACGACCGGGCGGTGTCACCGGGACGAGTGGAAACCGGGGCGATCCGGAACGCCCGCCCGGACCGGGGCGTCGAAAATGTCAGTAGCGCCACACAGCATGCACTGCCGGGATCGGACGCCTCCGCTTCCCGGTCGGAACTGATCGTTTCGAGTCGCCTCAGGGCCCGTGGCGGGTGCCCGAGGGCTCCGAAGGGGGTGCCGCACCGTATGGCCGTCGACACCGCGCGCGCTCACGCCCAAGCGGTCCTGCGGATCCGGGGCCTCGCCCTGGCCGTGGCCGTCCTGCCCGCCGCCGTGGCGGTGGTCCTGCTCGCGGGCCGGTTCACCGGCCGGATCGGGGCCGCCGGCTCCTCCGACGCCGCCGGCTGGGACGCCGTCCGGTGGGTGGTCTGCGCGGTCGCCGCGCTGACCCTGCTGGTGGCCGGGCTGACCGCCCGGGCGCTGCGCCGGGCCGTCCCGCCACAGATCCCGGCGGTGCCGGTCGAGCGGGCCGGCGCCCCCGAGCTGTACCGGCTGATCGACGAACTGGCCGAGCGGCTGGACGTCCCGGCCCCGTCCGCGGTGGCGCTCACCCCGGACTGCGACAGCTGGCTGGAGGACGTGGCACCGCCGCGCCGCCCCCACCCGCTGCGGCCGCACCCCGAGCCCGCCGCGCCGGTCCTGGTGATCGGCTCGCCGTTCCTGTGGTGGATGCGGTCCGGCGAGCTGCGCGCCCTGCTCGCCCCCGTGGTGGCCGGCACCGCGGCCTCCGCCGACCCCGAGATCGCCGCCGCCCGCCGCTTCCTGCGCGCCCTGGACGCCTGTCTGGACTCCGGTCCGGCCGCGGCCCCCGGTCTCGGCGGCGGCACCCTGACCGTGCCGCCGGCTGCGCCCCGCCGGGGCCCGGCCCGGCTCGCCGACCGGATCGCCCGGCGGGTCACCCGCCGGCTGCTGGGCGCCTGCCGCGGCCACTCCGCCGAGCTGGAGCGGTCCGTCGCGAGCTGGGCCTCCGAGCAGGCCAGGACGGTCGACTACGGCCTGCGGATCGCCGCCCAGGAGCAGGTCGGCCTGGCCTACGCCGGCTGGGACCGGCTGCTCACCCGGGTCGCGCTGCCCGCCTGGCGGCTCGGCCGCCACCCCGCGCACCTGAACGCCGGTGTGGTTGCCGCGCTCACCGAGCTGTCCCGCCGGGACCGGCTGGCCGACGGCTATGGCACCCGGCTCGGCGACCGCCCCGCCTGCGACCTGCTGGAGGAGCCCGGCACGGTGGACCGCGCGGTCTCCCGACTGGCCGCCGAGCTGTTCTTCGGCCGCCCGGCGGCCGGCGCCTGGCACGAGCTGGAGTGGGCCGACTACCCGGCCGAGGTGGTGGACGCCGGCTGGCGGGCCCAGGCCGCCGCCCTGCAGTCCGCCCTGGACCGGCTCGCCCCGCAGTCCCGTCCGGGCGCCCCGACCCTCACCCGGCTGCTGGTCCGGCTGGCCGAGGGCGACGGCGAGCAGCTGGCCGCCGCCCTGGCCGCCCAGCTGGCCCGCACCACCACCCCGGCCCCGGTGCTGGAGCCCGACCGCACCGGCCGCGACCTGCTGGTCGACCACGTCACCGCGATGGTCTGCTGCGCCGCCGTGGACACCGCGGGCGGCGCGCCCGGCCTGGACTGGCTGGACGGCCCGGTGCTGCTGCTCGGCGGGGTCCGCCGCACCGACCTGGCCGGCCCGGTCGCCCAGGCCGTGGAGCAGGGCCAGGACGGTCCGCTGCGCGCCTGGCTGGACGCCGCCGAGGTGCGCCTGGAGAAGCCCGTCCGCCTCTGAGGCCCCGGCCGCCCCGGCCGCCCCGGGCGGCGCTCGGCACCCCGGCACGCGCCCCCGGGAGCCCCGGCCGCCGGCCGTCTCCGCAGGCCGGAGGCCCCGTCCCGGCGGAGCGGAAGATTCCCGACACCAATTGCGACCGCGGGGTGACGGAGCGCCAGCACTGTGTGGTGTATTAGACCGCACGCACATCCGGGGGGCACGTGCCACCGGACGGAAGTGCACCTGGGAGGGGCGCGTGGGCACCGAACTCAACCGCCGCTGGGAGTCGGGCACGCACGCTTACAGCGTGTCCGACCCCTTCGGCCAGGGCCCGCTGCCCTGGCTGCGCAGCCCCGACCAGTACCTCGCCGGGGCCGAGGGCGCCGTGCCCTGGTACGTCTCGGTGGACGCGCCCGGCCAGCAGCCGCTGTCGGCGGGGGTGCGGCCCAAGCCGCCGGTCGGCACTCCGCAGAGCTCCAACGACGTGGACCAGCAGATCAAGGGCTTCGCCTCGGCCGGGGTGATCCGCCCCGGCGGCTCGGTGGACTTCCGGGTCACCGTCAACCCGCCGCGCGAGTTCACCGTGGACGTCTACCGGATCGGCCACTACGGCGGCGACGGCGCCCGCCACATGACGTCCAGTCCGCTGATCTCAGGGCTGGCCCAGCCCGCGCCGCTGGTGGTCGAGCGGACGGTCTCCTGCCACCACTGGTGGCACTCCTGGCGGTTGCAGGTCCCGCTGCACTGGCCGCCCGGCGCGTACGTCGCCGTACTGACCACCGCGGACATGCTGCACCGCAGCCACATCCCTTTCACCGTGCGGGACTTCGCCGACCAGGGGCGGACCGCCGAACTGCTCCTGGTGGTCCCGGACGTGACCTGGCAGGCGTACAACCTGTTCCCCGAGGACGGCCGGACCGGCGCCAGCCTCTACCACGCCTGGGACGGCCGGGGCGGCCTGGTCGGCGAGCCCGAGGCGGCCGTCACCGTCTCCTTCGACCGCCCGCACGCCAC
Source organism: Kitasatospora sp. NPDC040550 (assembly GCF_055594965.1). Taxonomy (NCBI): domain Bacteria; kingdom Bacillati; phylum Actinomycetota; class Actinomycetes; order Kitasatosporales; family Streptomycetaceae; genus Kitasatospora; species Kitasatospora sp. NPDC040550. The sequence goes on from NZ_JBVIWC010000018.1 coordinate 69,413, forward strand.
CGCCGGGCTGCCGTTGCACGTCGGCCACGCGTACGACTTCATCCGCTGGGCCGAGCGCTACGGCTACGACCTCTCCTACGCCACCGCGACCGACCTGCACGCCGGGCTGGTCGACCCGGGCGAGCACCGTGCACTGGTCTTCCCCGGCCACGACGAGTACTGGTCCGAGCCGATGCGCCGGGCCGCCGAGCGGGCCAGGGACGGCGGCACCTCGCTGGTCTTCCTGTCCGCCAACACCATGTACTGGCGGGTCGAGCTGACCGCCGCGGCCTCCGGCGAACCGAACCGGCTGCTCAACTGCCGCAAGCGGCAGAAGGTCGGGCCGGGCAGCCCGGCCGCCGGGGTGCCCGGTGCGGCCAGCGCGCTCTGGCGGGACGCGGGGGAGCCGGAGCAGCACCTGCTGGGGGTGCAGTACTCGGGCCGGGTGGCCGCGCCCGTCCCCCTGGTCGCCCGGCACACCGCGCACTGGCTCTGGGACGGCACCGGGCTGCAGGAGGGCGACGAGCTGCCCGGACTGGTCGCGGGGGAGGCCGACCGGTACTACCCGAAGGTCGCGCTGCCCGAGCACACCGAGCGGGTGCTGCTGGCGCACTCGCCGTACCGGGACCTGGCCGGCCGCACCCGCTACCAGGAGACCTCGCTGTACCGGGCGCCCAGTGGCGCGTACGTCTTCGCGGCCGGGACCTTCGCCTGGTCGCCCGCCCTCGGCCGCCCCGGACTCACCGACGAACGGGTCCAGCGGGCCACCGCCAACCTGCTGGACCGGCTCTGCAAGAACTGAGCCCCGGGCTCCCCGGGAGCCCGGTCGGGCGGGCGTGAAAGACTGCGGGGGCAGTGACCTCCCCTTTCGCGGTGCCCCACGCCGTGAACGACCCCTGAGGACTGAACACCTTGAGCGGATTTGTCACCAAGCCCGAGCCGGTCCAGGTACCCGGCCTGGTCCACCTGCACACCGGCAAGGTGCGCGACCTGTACCGCACCGGGTCGGGCGAGCTGGTGATGGTGGCCAGCGACCGGATGTCCGCCCACGACTGGGTGCTGCCGAACGAGATCCCGGACAAGGGCCGGGTGCTCACCCAGCTCTCGCTCTGGTGGTTCGAGCGGATCGCCGACATCGTCCCCAACCACGTGCTCTCCACCGAGGTCCCGGCCGGCGCCCCCGCCGACTGGAAGGGCCGCACGCTGATCTGCAAGAGCCTGGACATGATCCCGGTCGAGGCGGTCGCCCGCGGCTACCTGGCCGGCTCCGGCCTGACCGAGTACCGGGAGAGCCGCACGGTCTGCGGCATCGCCCTGCCGGAGGGCCTGGAGAACAGCTCCGAGCTGCCCGCCCCGATCTACACCCCGGCCCTCAAGGCCGAGGTCGGCGAGCACGACGAGAACGTCCCGTACGAGGAGACCGCCCGCCGGATCGGCGCCGAGCTGGCCAACCAGGTCCGCCGCACCACCCTGGACGTCTACGCCCGCGCCCGCGACATCGCCCGCGACCGCGGCATCATCCTGGCCGACACCAAGTTCGAGTTCGGCCTGCTGGACGGCGAGCTGATCATCGGCGACGAGGTGCTCACCCCGGACTCCTCCCGCTACTGGCCGGCCGACGAGTACGAGCCGGGCCGCTCGCAGGCCTCCTTCGACAAGCAGCTGATCCGCGACTGGCTGGTCTCCCCGGCCTCCGGCTGGGACCGCTACAGCGAGCAGCCGCCGCCGGAGCTGCCCGCCGAGGTGGTCGAGCAGACCCGGGCCAAGTACATCGAGGTGTACGAGCGGCTGACCGGCACCAGCTGGGTCTGAGCCCCGCCGCCGCCCGCGGGCACGGGACGGTCAGATCCAGCCGTGCTCGCGGGCGATCCGCACCGCCGCGTGCCGGTTCTCGGCGCCCAGCTTGGTGGCCGCCGAGGACAGGTAGTTGCGCACGGTGCCCTGGGACAGCCCGGCCCGCCCGGCGATCTCCGCGATCGGGGTGCCGTCCGCGGCCAGCTCCAGGACGTCCGTCTCGCGCGGGGTCAGCGGGGTCTCCCCGGCGCTGATCGCGTCCGCCGCCAGCTCCGGGTCCACGTACCGGCCGCCGGAGAGCACGGTGCGGATGATGCCGGCCAGGTCGGCCGCCGAGACGGTCTTCGGCAGGAAGCCGCGCACCCCGACCTCCAGCGCCCGCTTGAGGTAGCCGGGGCGGCCGTGGCCGGTGACGATCATGCAGCGGCAGTCCGGCAGCAGCCGGCGCAGCTCGGCGGCCACCTCGATGCCGTCCTTGCCGGGCATCTGGAGGTCCAGCACCGCGACGTCCGGCCGGTGCGTCCGGGCCATCGCCAGCGCCTCCGGGCCGGAGCCGGCCTGGGCGACCACCTCGAGGTCGTCCTCCAGCGAGAGCAGCGCGGCCATGGCGCCGCGGATCAGGTGCTCGTCGTCGGCGAGCAGGACGCGCACGGGCGGGGTGTCGGTCATCGGACGGCCTTCCTCGGCGGCGGGATCCGCGCGGTGGCGGCGGGATCCGTGGTGGCAGGGGGTCAGAGCGGTACGGCGGCGAGCATCCGGAAGGTGCCCGGTACGGCCGTCGGGACGGTCAGTTCGCCGTCGTGGGCGGCGAGCCGCTCGCGCAGGCCGCGCAGCCCGGTGCCGGCGCCCTGGGAGGGCAACGGGACCTCCGGCACCCCGTCGTTCTCCAGCTCCAGCACCACCCGGCCGTCCTCCCGGCGCAGCCGGATCCGGCAGTGGGCGGCCTCGCTGTGCCGCAGCACGTTGGTGGTGGCCTCGCGGATCACCCAGCCGAGCACCGACTGCACCGGCAGCGGCAGCCCGTCGGCGGTCTCGCCGAGGTCGATCTCGCAGGTGATGTCGGCGGAGCGCAGCACCGCCCGGGCGCCGATCGCCTCGGCGCGCAGGTCGGCGGTGCGGTAGCCGCGGACGACGTCCCGGACCTCGCGCTGCGACTCCTGGGCGATCCGCTGCACCTCGGACATCTGCTCGGCGGCCTCCGGGCGCCCGCGCTTGGCGAGTTGGACGGCGAGTTCGCTCTTCAACGCGATGGTGGTGAGGTTGCGCCCCATCACGTCGTGCAGGTCGCGGGAGAAGCGCAGCCGCTCCTCGGCGACGGCCAGCCGGGACTGCGCCTCCCGGGCGGTGTCCAGCTCCCAGACGACGGCGGTCACCCACGCGGCGCTGCGGCAACTGCCGATCAGGACGACGGTGCCGATGAGCGCGCCGACCACCCACCCCGTGGTGGTGAGGAGGCTGATGCCGGCCAGCAGCATCGGGGGCGCGACCGCGAGCGGCGCGGCGACCGCGCTGACGAAGGCCCAGCGCAGCGGCAGGCCCACCCCGGCCGGTCCGGCGGCCCCGCCCACCAGGGCGGCGGCGATCACCGTGGTGAACGGCGGGCCGGGGTGGGGTGACGTCCCGTCGGAGGCCGGTCCGAGCAGCAGCAGGGCCCAGGAACCCCCGACCGCGAGGACGGCGTTGACGGCCAGCCAGCGTCGGTGGGTGCTGGGCCGCCCCAGGTAGTGGTCGAGCGAGGTGCGGTAGGCCCGGAGGGTGACCAGGACCGAGGCGAGGGACAGCACCAGGGCGACCCGGGCGGTGGAGGCCGAGCCCGTGATCCGTACCGAGGAGATGCTGGCCAGCAGGTTCACCGGCAGCCCGATGCACGCGACCAGGTAGAGCGACCAGCGGAAGTACAGCTCGGCGCGTTGCGGCTTGCCGTAGCCCTTCCAGCGGTGGATCGGCCCCCGGACCATCGCAGTGCCCCCCGTCTGCTCACGATCGTGTCGCTGTCTTCCTATCAGAGGTGGGCCGGGGACGGATCCTTCGGCTTCCCGTTCGCCCTGGTCAGCGGCGTGGTTCCCAGCGGAAGTAGCGGACCGCGCCCCAGATCGCGAGGCCCAGCCAGACCGTGCCGGTGATCAGGTGCGGGGCGGCGGCGCCCCAGCTGCCCAGGAAGTCGGTCGGGGCGGCCGAGCCGTCGGTGCCGAACCAGCCGACCCGGATCAGCTGGAAGGCCGGGGTGGTCGGCAGCAGTCGGCAGACGTCGGCGAGCTGGGAGGGCATGACCTCCAGCGGGACGAACAGGCCGGAGCCGAACTGCATGACCAGCATGACCGGCAGGGTGGTGATGCCCGCGCTCTCCACCGTCTTGGTGAAGGCGCTGGACAGCGCGGCCAGGGCGATCATGGTGGCCAGCGTGAGCAGCAGGCCGACCAGCATCAGCAGCGGGTTGACCGGCACCGCCAGGTGCAGGCCCAGGCTGCCGCCGACCCCGATCAGGGCGGCCATCAGCAGGCCGAGGGTGAGCGAGGGGACGGCCGTGCCGAGCAGGATCTCCAGGTCCCGGGCCTCGCCGGTGCGCAGCCGCTTGAGCACCAGTTCGCCGCGCCGCCCGACGTACGCGGCGGTCAGGTTGTAGTACACGACGAAGGCCAGGACCATCCCGACCGCGCCGTAGACCAGCATCGAGTCGATGTCCAGGCCGGGGTTGTTCTCGGCCTGCTGCTTGAGGACTCCGCGCAGCGAGCCGATCAGCACCACCGGCAGCACCACGGCGGTGAACAGGGCGGTGCGGTTGCGCAGCAGCAGGGTGGCCTCGGCGCGGCCGAGGGCGAGCAGGCGGCCGGCGGTGGTGCTCGGGGCACCCGTGGCGGTGGTGGCGGCGGTGGTCATCGGGCGGATCCGATCAGGCGGCGGCGGGCGGGACGGGCGGGGGCGGCGGGAGTCTGGGGCGGGGCCTGGTGGGCGGCCTCGGAGGCGATGGCGAGGAAGGCCTCCTCCAGCGAGGCGCTGCGGGCGTCCAGGGCGCCGAGCGCGATCCCGTGGTGGCGGGCCCAGCCGAGCAGGTCGGTGAGGGTGTCCTGGAGGCCGGTGCTCTGCACGGTGACCTTGCGGCCGTCGACGGCGACCTCGGCGCCGGCCAGGACGGGCAGCGCGGTCCCGGTGAACTCGGGGAGCTCGAAGGTGATCCGGGAGGGCCGGCCGGCGATCACCTCGGCGACGGTGCCGGTGGTGACGACCCGGCCGCCGTGCATGATGGCCAGCCGGTCGGCGAGCTCCTCGGCCTCCTCCAGGTAGTGGGTGGTGAGCAGCACCGTGGTGCCCTGGGCGCGCAGTTCGCGGACCAGCCGCCAGACGGCGGCGCGCGCCTCCGGGTCGAGGCCGGTGCTGGGCTCGTCCAGGAACAGCACCTCGGGGCGGCCGAGCAGGGCCATCGCGAGGTCGAGCCGGCGCCGTTCGCCGCCGGACAGCTGCTTGACCCGGACGTCGGCGCGGTGGCCGAGGCCGACGAGTTCCAGCGCCTCCGCCACCGGGCGGGCTCCGCTGGTCATCCCGGCCCAGGTGCGGCCGGTCTCGGCGGCGGTGAGCTCACCGGGGAAGCCGCCCTCCTGGAGCATGATGCCGATCCGCGGCCGGACGGCGGCGCGCTCCGCGAAGGGGTCGCGGCCGAGCACCCGGACGCTGCCGGCGCCGGGGGCGGCCAGGCCCTCGATGACCTCCATGGTGGAGGTCTTGCCGGCGCCGTTGGTGCCGAGCAGGGCGAACAGCTCACCGCGCCCGACGCTCAGGTCGACGCCACGGACGGCGTGGTACGCGGCGGCGCCGGTGCCGTAGTGGCGGTGCAGGTCGGTGACCTCGATCACGCTGTCGCCGGGGCGGGCGGGCTGGCTCTTTTCCATGCCCCGAGCCTTCCGCCGCCGGGGCCTGCCGGGCAGTGCGGGCCGTCATCGGTCCGCGGTGCGGATCCACGGGTCGGCGATGACAAATGTCATCGGAGGAACGGGGAGGACGTGCGGGAATACGCCGAAGGCCCCCTCGATCCGAGGGGGCCTTCGATCTGGAGCGGACGACGAGATTCGAACTCGCGACCCTCACCTTGGCAAGGTGATGCTCTACCAACTGAGCCACGTCCGCAGGGTAAAACTATTGAGTTGTGCTGTGCTCGCGCACTGCGAGCGGACGACGAGATTCGAACTCGCGACCCTCACCTTGGCAAGGTGATGCTCTACCAACTGAGCCACGTCCGCAGGGTGCCTGGTGGGGCACCCGCCGCCTCTTCGGATCTCTCCGTTGCGGCGACGAGGAATACTCTACAGCATCGTTCGGGGTGGTCGCCCCACCCTTTCGGTCCAGGCGGGCAGGGCGACCGGGGGCGGTGCCCCGACGGGGTCAGTTCGCCTCGGCGAACGCCTCGTACACGTGCTTGGGGATGCGACCGCGGGCCGGGAGTTCCATGCCGCGCGACAGGGCCCAGGCGCGCACGGCGGCCGGGTCCGGGGTGAGCGCGGTGCGGCGGAAGGACTTTCCGGTGCGGCTCTGCCGACGGCCGGCCGCGACGAACGGAGCGAGGGCCTCCCGCAGCTTTTCCGCGTTGTCCACGGACAGGTCGATCTCGTACGACTTCCCGTCGACACCGAAGTGGACGGTTTCCGCTGCGGCACCGCCGTCCAGGTCGTCGGAGAGCGTGACAACTACACGCTGAGCCATGGGTGTCAATCCTCTCGGGCAATTCGGCCGCCGGTTCGCGGAGTGCGCCCGCCGGCCTGATGTGCACCCACTCGCGCAAGCGCACACGGGCAGGCCTGGTGGCCCGCCGGATACGCAGCACTTGCCGCGACAGGTGGCCCTATTCTGCACCCGAAGGGGGTCGAAATCGAAGAGTCCGACATTCTTTTCCGGATATTCACGAGTCTTCGCGCTACTGCGGGATACCGGAGTGCGGGACGGGAGGATCTGTCCCCAAGTGCCGTATTCGGGTGTTCTTCGGGCAGTGCGGTTCGGGGCCCCGAATCCCGGGAAACGGGACGGCCTGGGCGGGGGGTGGGGGCGGCGGATCCCTTGTGGCGTAAGGGTCCTGGGTCTACGCGCGTCACCCGCCCCGGCCAGCAATCCTGCCCCGAACGGCCGGTAGTCTGGAGTTCCCCCGCCTCACCGAAGACACCACCGGGAGTGCCAGTGGCACGCGTCGTAGTCGACGTCATGCTCAAGCCGGAGATCCTCGACCCCCAGGGACAGGCGGTGCAGCGTGCACTGCCCCGTCTCGGATTCACCGGGATCGCCGACGTCCGCCAGGGCAAGCGTTTCGAGCTGGAGCTGGAGGGTCCGGTCGACGACGCCGCGCTCGCCCGTATCCGCGAAGCCGCCGAGACCTTTCTCGCCAACACCGTGATCGAGGACTTCACCGTCCGGGTCGAGGAGGCGGCGAAGTGACCACCCGCGTAGGCGTCGTCACTTTCCCCGGATCCCTCGACGACCGCGACGCCCAGCGCGCGGTCCGCCTGGCCGGCGCGGAGCCGGTCGCCCTCTGGCACCGTGACAAGGATCTCCACCAGGTCGACGCCGTCGTCCTGCCCGGCGGATTCAGTTACGGCGACTATCTGCGCTGCGGCGCGATCTCCCGCTTCTCGCCGGTGATGGAGACCGTCATCGAGCAGGCCAGGCTCGGAATGCCGGTGCTCGGTATCTGCAACGGCTTCCAGGTGCTGTGCGAATCGCACCTGCTGCCCGGCGCGCTCACCCGGAACGACTCGCTGCACTTCATCTGCCGCGACCAGAAGCTCCGGATCGAGAACGCCGGCACCGCCTGGACCGGGGATTACTCGGTGGGCCAGGAAATCGTCGTCCCGCTCAAGAACGGCGAGGGCCGCTTCGTCGCCGACGCCCACGTCCTGGACGAGCTGGAGGCCGAGGGCCGGGTCGTGGCCCGGTACCTCGACGTCAACCCGAACGGTTCGTACCGCGACATCGCCGGCATCAGCAACGCCGCCGGCAATGTCGTCGGCCTGATGCCGCACCCGGAGCACGCCGTGGAGCCGCTCACCGGTCCGACCACCGAGGGACTGGGCTTCTTCACTTCCGTCCTCAAGCAGCTGGTGAACGCCTGATGAGCCTCGACACCGTCAAGAACGCCGAGCAGACCCCGGACGCCGCCCAGCCGTGGGCCGAACTCGGCCTCAAGCAGGACGAGTACGCGCGCATCCGGGAGATTCTCGGCCGCCGCCCGACCGGCGCCGAACTCGCGATGTACTCGGTCATGTGGTCCGAGCACTGTTCGTACAAGAGCAGCAAGGTCCACCTCAAGCAGTTCGGCGACAAGAAGCCGGATTCGGACGCGATGCTCGTCGGCATCGGCGAGAACGCCGGTGTGGTCGACGTCGGCCAGGGCTACGCGGTGACCTTCAAGGTCGAGTCGCACAACCACCCGTCGTACATCGAGCCCTACCAGGGCGCGGCCACCGGCATCGGCGGCATCGTGCGCGACATCCTGGCGATGGGCGCCCGCCCGGTCGCCGTGATGGACCCGCTGCGCTTCGGCGCGGCCGACCACCCGGACACCCGGCGCGTGCTGCCCGGCATCGTCGCGGGCATCGGCGGCTACGGCAACTGCCTGGGCCTGCCGAACATCGGCGGCGAGGTCGTCTTCGACTCCTGCTACCAGGGCAACCCGCTGGTCAACGCGCTCTGCGTGGGCGTCATGAAGCACGAGGACATCCACCTCGCGCAGGCCTCCGGCGCCGGCAACAAGGTCATCCTGTACGGCGCCCGCACCGGCGGCGACGGCATCGGCGGCGTCTCGGTGCTGGCCTCCGAGACCTTCGACGACACCAAGCCGACCAAGCGCCCGGCCGTCCAGGTCGGCGACCCGTTCCAGGAGAAGCTCCTGATCGAGTGCACCCTGGAGATCTTCCGGGAGAAGCTCGTCAAGGGCATCCAGGACCTCGGCGGCGCCGGCCTGTCCTGCGCCACCAGCGAGCTGGCCTCGGCCGGCTCCGGCGGCATGCGGATCGACCTCGACACCGTGCACCTGCGCGACCACACGCTCTCGCCCGAGGAGATCCTCATGAGCGAGTCGCAGGAGCGCATGTGCGCGATCGTCGAGCCCGACAAGGTCGCCCGCTTCCTGGAGATCTGCGAGAAGTGGGACGTCATCGCCAACGTCATCGGCGAGGTGACCGACGGCGAGCGCCTGGAGATCTTCTGGCACGGCGAGCTCGTGGTGGACGTGCCCCCGCGCACCGTCGCCCACGAGGGCCCGACCTACCAGCGCCCCTACGCCCGCCCGAGCTGGCAGGACGCGCTCCAGGCCGACGCCCCCACCGCCGAGCGGCTGGCCCGCCCGACCACCGGCGAGGGCCTCAAGGCCGACCTGCTCAAGGTCGCGAGCCACCCGAACCAGGCCTCCAAGTCCTGGATCACCGACCAGTACGACCGCTACGTGCTCGGCAACACCGTGCTCTCGCACGGCGAGGACTCGGGCATGATCCGGATCGACGACGAGACCAACCTCGGCGTCTCGGTCGCCACCGACGGCAACGGCCGCTACGCCAAGCTGGACCCGTACACCGGCGCCCAGCTGGCCCTGGCCGAGGCCTACCGCAACGTCGCGGCCGGCGGCGCCAAGCCGCTCGCCGTCTCCGACTGCCTCAACTTCGGCTCCCCCGAGGACCCGGACGTGATGTGGCAGTTCGCCGAGGCCACCCGTGGCCTGGCCGACGCCTGCCTGGTGCTCGGCACCCCGGTCACCGGCGGCAACGTCTCGCTGTACAACCAGACCGGCGACGTCGCCATCCACCCGACCCCCGTGGTCGCGGTGCTCGGCGTCATCGACGACGTCACCCGGCGCACCCCGGTCGCCTTCGCCGAGGAGGGGCAGCTGCTCTACCTGCTCGGCGACACGGCGGACGAGCTCGGCGGCTCGGCCTGGTCGCAGGTCGTCCACGACCACCTCGGCGGCCTGCCGCCCACGGTGGACCTGGAGCGCGAGCGGCTGCTCGGCGACATCCTGATCGCCGCCTCGCGCGACGGCATGATCGACGCCGCGCACGACCTCTCCGACGGCGGCCTCGGCCAGGCGCTCGTGGAGAGCTGCCTCAAGGGCGGCCACGGCGCCCGGATCGTCGTGCCCGAGGGCACCGACCCGTTCGTCCTGCTGTTCTCGGAGTCGGCCGGCCGCGCCGTCGTGGCGGTGCCGCGCAGCGAGGAGCTCCGCTTCAACGACATGTGCACCGCGCGTGGCCTGCCGGCCACCCGGATCGGTGTCGTGGACGGCGACAGCCTCGACGTCCAGGGGCAGTTCAGCGTCACGCTGGCCGAGTTGAAGGACGCCCACACCGGCGTCATCGAGGCCCTGCTGGCCTGACCGGCTGTTGTCGAGGGGCGGACGGTTCAACTGAACCGTCCGCCCCTGGGCGTATCTTGGGCCCCATGCCCGCCAAGTCCCGTACGTACCAACCGCAGAAGGTCCGCACCGCGCTGGCCGCCCAGACCGGGGCGCTGCGCGCCGCCGTGACGGGCCTCGGCGACGCACAGCTGGACCTGCCCACCAGGGTGGGGGACTGGCGGGTGCGGGAGCTGCTCGCCCACCTGGCCGTCCAGCTCGACTTCGTCCCCGCGCACCTGGACGACCCGCTCCAGGGGCGCCCCCCGCTCGACCTGCCGGGCTGGGTGGCGGCGGTCGGCACGGTGGCGCCGCTGCTGGACGAGCAGGCCCGGGACCGGGCCGCGGCGGACTTCGCCGGGGACGCGGCCGCCGTCGCGGCGGCCTTCGGGCGCGCCGCCGACGCGCTGACCGGGCTGCTGGCGCGGCCCGAAGCCGCCGACCCGGTACGGCGGTTCGAGATCCGGCTCGGCTCGATGACGCTCGCCGACATGCTGGTCACCAGGCTGGTGGAGACCGTCGTGCACGCCGACGACCTGGCCGATGCCCTCGGCGGCGCCGCCTTCCCGCACGACCGCCAGGCCCTCGCCGCCGTCACCCGGCTGCTCGCCGACGCGCTGGCCGTCCGGGCCCCCGGCGGCGCGGTCGAGCTGCGGATCCCGCCGTACGCCGTCGTCCAGGCCGTCGAGGGCCCCCGGCACACCCGGGGCACCCCGCCGAACGTGGTCGAGACCGACCCGCTGACCTGGATCCGGCTGGCCACCGGCCGGCTGCCCTGGGCGGCGGCGGTGGCCGACCACCGGGTGTCCGCCTCGGGGGAGCGCAGCGACCTGGGGGCGTACCTGCCGGTCCTGGGATAGTGACCCGGGCCGGAGGCTAGGGCGTGTCTGACAATTCCCGCCGGGCGTGCGACGCTCCCCCAGCCTTCGGCCGGGAGGTACCCCCAGGGCACAAGCGCACCTCGCCGCGTTGTCGTCAGTCGCCGATGGCCCCCAGCCTTCGGCCGGGAGGTGCCCCCACCGCATGGACTCCCTCCTCCGCCTTGCGATGCACGCACCCCAACGCCGCACGCTGATCCGACGCGAATTGTCAGACACGCCCTAGTGCAGCTGGTCGACCAGGGCCGCGGCGGCCTTGCGCAGGGGTTCGCCGGTGAGGGCCTGGTCCGGATCGCCGGTGCTGGTGTTCTGGGACAGCATCAGGACGATGTCGCCCTCGCCCTGGTGCGCGATCCGGGCGAGGGCCGCGGTGCCCTTGCTGCCGAGGAGCCTGGTCTGGCCGGGGCCCGGCTGCTCGGTGGCGACCTGTTGGAGCGCGGCGACGGGCAGCCCGGCCGCGCGCTGGATGCCCGGCAGGAGCAGGTTGACGGCCACCCCGGGCTGCGGGACGGCGAACAGTTCGAGGTCCAGCCTCGCCGCGCCGACCTGGTAGGCGCAGATGACGTCGGCGTGCGGGGGAGTGGCCGGGATCGACGGCATGGTCGGCGGGTGGCTCGCGCCGGACGGCCACGGCTGCGGCGGCAGCCCGTCGCCGACGCTGCCCTGCACGCCGTGCCCGTACTCGTGGTCCGGGGTGACGGTGCCGGGGATCCCGGCCGCCTGCAGCGCCTTGCCGAGGTCGAGGCCGAACGGGCAGGTGTCCTGCTTGTCCTGCTGGAGCTTCTCGGCGGTCGAGCGGACGGAGCCGTAGGACAGCGCGCCGGGCCCGGGGACGCCCCCGGCCGAGGACGAGCAGGCGGCGGCGCCGAGGGCGATCCCGGCGGCGGCGAACACGGCGGTGAGCTTTCGGCGTTGGGCAGCGGTCATGATCGCAGGGTAGGCGCCGGGTGTCCCGGCGGACTGCCGATCAGGTCTCAACTCCGTTCCGAAGCGCGGATCCGTCCCGAAGCGAGGGTCCGTTCCGAAGTGCGGATCCGTCCCGAGCCGCGGCGCAGGACGCTCCTCAGGGCACGGCCGGGCCGCTCAGGTAGGTGCCCTCGGCCGAGTACGGCCAGGCGTTCGGCGCGCAGCCCTTGAGGCCGTAGATCTGCTGCATCATCGCGGGTGCGGGCTTGCCCGGTCCCGGGCAGGTTTCGTGGCCGTGGCCGATCCGGTGGCCGACCTCGTGGTTGATGATCAGCGCCCGGTACTCGTCCAGCGGCCCGTCGAACTGGGGTGAACCGGTGTTCCAGCGCTTGGAGTTGACGAGCACCTGGTTGCCGACGTTGCAGTTCACCTCGCCGTGGGTGTCCAGGCCGGAGGCGCCGCAGATCTTGTCGACGGTGGCCGGGGAGGCGATCTTCACGGTGAAGTCGTAGGAGCCGCCGGCCACCAGCTGGAAGGCGTTCTTGCGGTCGTTGGTCCAGCCGCGGCGGTCGCCGAGGATGCCGTGGATCTGGGCGGCGGCGGAGGCGGCGTCGATGCCGATGCCGTCCTCGACCTCCACCCGGTAGCGGCGCACGGTGCCGCGCCCGACCGCCTTGGCGTTGGCGGGGGCGGTGCTGAACGTGCCCGAGCCCTTGGTGGGGCCGGGGTCCGGGGCGGTGGGCGTGGGCGTCGGCGTGGGCGTCGGGGTGGGCGTCGGGGTGGTCACCGGGGTCGGGGTGGGGGCCGTCGACGGGGTGCCGGGTGCCTGTTCGGCGGGCGGGGCGAGCCGGGCCTGGGCGGAAGCGGCGGGGGCCGGGGCGTCCGGGGAGCGGTCCAGCGCGAAGGCCGCGGCGCCCAGCAGCAGTACGGAGGCCACCAGTGCCGTGAGCATGCCAGGTCCGATCCGGCGGGATGCCCGGCGACGGCGTCTGCTGCGAGCGTTCTTGGGCTGAGTGGCTCGCCGGCGGGCGGATCGGGCTGCGGGCACGCGCCACACCCTGACATGGCGAACGGGTGAATGTCCATATACCCGGTATGCAACCCTCGGGGGGCACCCTGCCGTGCGCGGCGCCCACCGGGCCAGCGGGCGGCCGATCACCGGGCGGCGGTTGACCCCAGGGCCCCGGATGGCAGACTGCACCCATGGCGATTCACAGGAATCTTCTCGACGGCCCCGAACCGACCCTCCTGCCGGAGGACGAGCAGCCCTACCGGATGCTGGCGGAGGAGTCCGCCTCACCGACCCAGGTGGCCGCGGAGTTCCCGACCTTCTGCCTCGCCTGGGCCATGCTCGCCGACGACGCCTACGCGGCCGGCCGGCACGTCGAGTCCTACGCCTACGCCCGCACCGGCTACCACCGCGGCCTCGACGCGCTGCGCCGCAACGGCTGGAAGGGCCACGGGCCGGTGCCGTGGGAGCACCGCGGCAACCGCGGCTTCCTGCGCTGCCTGGCGGCGCTCGCCCGGGCCGCCGGCGCGATCAAGGAGACCGAGGAGGAGGCCCGCTGCTGGCAGTTCCTCAAGGACAGCAGCGCGGAGGCGTACGCGGAGCTCAAGCCGTCGACCGAGCTGTAGGGACCCCGGACGAGCTGTCGGGACCCCGGACCCGGCGGCAGGGCCCCGGGTCCGACCGTGACCCCGTGACCCCGTGGCCTCTGCGACCGCGTGACCCTGCGACTCCGACGATGTGACCCCGACGACGTGACCGTGCCCCCGGTGGATGATCCACCGGGGGCACTCAGCACTCCTGGCGCCGGTCGGGCCGGCCGCCGGTTACTTCAGGCGCTTGCCGGCCGAGCGCAGCTGCTCGGCGGCCTCGACCACGCGGGCGGCCATGCCGGCCTCGGCCAGCTTGCCCCAGGTGCGGGGGTCGTAGGTGTTCTTCTTGCCGACCTCGCCGTCGACCTTCAGCACGCCGTCGTAGTTGGCGAACATGTGGCCGGCCACCGGGCGGGTGAAGGCGTACTGGGTGTCGGTGTCCAGGTTCATCTTCACGACGCCGTTCTCCAGCGCGGTGGCGATCTCCTCGGCGGACGAGCCCGAGCCGCCGTGGAAGACGAAGTCGAACGGGTCGGTCTTGCCGTACTGCTTGCCGATCGCGTCCTGCAGCTCGCGCAGCAGCTCCGGCTTGAGCACGACGTTGCCCGGCTTGTACACGCCGTGCACGTTGCCGAAGGAGGCGGCCAGCAGGTAGCGGCCCTTCTCGCCCAGGCCCAGCGCCTCGGCGGTGCGCACCGCGTCGTTGACGGTGGTGTACAGCTCGTCGTTGATCTCGTGGGTGACGCCGTCTTCCTCGCCACCGGTCGGGGTGATCTCGACCTCAAGGATGATCTTGGCGGCGGCGGCCACGGCCAGCAGCTCCTGGGCGATCTCCAGGTTGTCGGCGAGGGTCTCGGCCGAGCCGTCCCACATGTGCGACTGGAACAGCGGGTTCTGGCCCTTGGCCACGCGCTCGGCGGAGACCGCTAGCAGCGGGCGGACGTAGCCGTCCAGCTTGTCCTTCGGGCAGTGGTCGGTGTGCAGCGCGACGGTGACGTCGTACTTGGCGGCGACGATGTGGGCGAACTCGGCGAGCGCGACCGCGCCGGTCACCATGTCCTTGCTGTGCTGGCCGCCCAGGAACTCCGCGCCACCGGTCGAGATCTGGATGATGCCGTCGCTCTCGGACTCGGCGAAACCGCGCAGCGCGGCGTGCAGGGTCTGCGACGAGGTGACGTTGATGGCCGGGTAGGCGAACTTGCCCGCCTTGGCCCGGTCCAGCATCTCGTTGTAGACCTCGGGAGTTGCGATGGGCATGCGATCCGCTCCTGTCGGGTTGCGGCGTACGGACGGTGCTGTCCGACGCTGTGTACGCCTTCGTGACGACTCCGTGCCGGCCCGCCGACGCGCGGCGCTGCGGTGTGGCTCTCCGGCACCAAGGTTCGAGGCGACCTCCGCGGTACGGCCATGAGGGTGGTGGGCCGCTGCGGACCGGACGCCGGTGTCATCTTCCCAGACTCGTGCCCGCAGGTCAGCAGGAGCCCGTCTGTCGGGACGTCGTACCGGACGGCTCGGCCGGAACTCGTCGGCGGCTCCGCGCCCGCGCCGCCCGGTCGGTGCTCCCGGTCGCGCCCCGGCCCGCCGTTCCCGGTCGGTGCTCCCGGTCGGTGCTCCCGGTCCGGGGCCTCGGCCGGACGTCACCGGAAAGGTACGCCCGCTATCCTGCGCCCGTGGACTACAACCAGTTGGCCGTCAACGTGCTCGACGCCAAATCCCTGATCTCGTCCCTCGGCGCCATCGGGCTGATCGCGATCATCTTCGCGGAGACCGGCCTGCTGGTCGGCTTCTTCTTCCCGGGTGACTCGCTGCTGATCCTGGCGGGCGTGGCCGCCTCGAACGCGGCCTCCTCGGTCCTCGGCGACGGCGCGAAGCTGCCGATCGCCGTACTGCTCGTGGGCTGCCCGATCGCGGCGATCGCCGGTGCCCAGCTGGGGCACCTGATCGGGGTCAAGGTCGGACCGAGGATGTTCGACAAGCCCGATTCGAAGATCTTCCGCCGCGAGTACGTGGTGAAGGCGGAGGAGTACTTCAACAAGTTCGGCGCGGGCAAGGCCGTGGTGCTGGCCCGCTTCATGCCGATCATCCGGACCTTCCTGAACCCGGTGGCCGGCACCCTGGAGATGCCCGCCAGGACCTTCTTCGTGTGGAACGTCGTCGGCGGCGTGCTCTGGACCGAGTCCATGCTGCTGATCGGCTACTTCTTCGGCGACGCGCTCGCCCCGGTGATCGACAAGTACCTGATCCCGGCCGTGCTGCTGATCGTGCTGCTGTCCATCTCGCCGATCCTGGTCGAGGTCATGCGGGAGCGCCGCAAGAAGAAGGCCGGCATCGTCGAGGCCCCGGCCGGCGACGCGGTGCAGGGCGGCAGCGGGCGGCACCGCCGCGGCTGAGGCCGTACGGCGCACGGCTGCGTTGGCTTCACGGTGCAGCGACGGAGGGCCGGGCCCCGTTCCACGTGGTTTCACGTGAAACAGGGCCCGGCCCTCCGTGCTGCTCGGGGTGCCCGTACGGGTCAGAGACCCAGGTCGTCCAGGTCGTACGCGGTCACGTACTCCAGGCCCTGCTCCGCGATCGCGGCCGCGCCACCGCGCTCGACGATCACCGCGACGCCGACCACCTCGGCGCCCGCCTCGCGCAGCGCCTCGACGGCGGTCAGCACCGAGCCACCGGTGGTGGAGGTGTCCTCGACCGCCAGCACCCGGCGGCCCTTCACCTCGGGGCCCTCGATCCGGCGCTGCAGGCCGTGCGCCTTGCCCGCCTTGCGGACCACGAAGGCGTCCAGCTTCTGCCCGCGCGCGGCGGCGGCGTGCAGCATCGAGGCCGCCACCGGGTCGGCGCCCAGGGTCAGACCGCCGACGGCGTCGTACTCCAGGTGGGAGGTCGCGTCCAGCATCACCCGGCCGACCAGCGGGGCGGCCTCGCCGTCCAGCGTGATCCGGCGCAGGTCGACGTAGTAGTCGGCCTCCTTGCCGGAGGAAAGGGTGACCTTGCCGTGCACGACGGCCTTGTCCTTGATCTGTGCCAGCAGGGCGTCGCGGTCGTTGCTCATGAGCGTTCAGTCTAGGCCCTGACGGCTCTCCGGGCGCTCGCGGCTAGCGCCGGCGCAGTGCCCTGACCAGCACCACGGCGCCGCCCAGCAGGGCCACCGAGCCGCCGATCACCCACGGCACCGCACTGCGGCCGCCCGTACCCGGCACCACGATGCCCCCGGCCTCGCCGCCCCAGCGGGTCGCCGCCCGGGCCCGCGCGCTCCGGGCCGGCAGCGCCGGGGCGTACCGGCCGCGCGGCGGGGCGTGGTCCACCTCCTCGGCCGAACGGCCGACGATGCTGCGGCGGACCGGGCCGGAGAGCTCCGGCTCGTCCTCGTAGGCGAAGAGCGGCTCGACCGGGAGCTCCTCGGCGACCCCGTCCTGCGGGCCGCCGGCGCCGGCCTCGGCGGCGTCGCCGTCGCCGTGCTCGTCGATGTCGTCGACGCCGTCGTTGTCGTCGTCAGCGGTGGAGCCGGTGGGGAGACCGAAACGCTCGGCATCGGCGTCGGAGAAGGCGATCAGGTCGGAGAGGTCGTCGTCCAGGTCGTCGCCGGGCTGGTCCTGGCGGTCCTCGATGAACACCACCTCGGCGTCCGTCCCGATGTCCGTAGTGGCGTCCGTCTCGGTGTCGGCCTCGTCCGCGGGCTCCGATCCGGCCCCGTCCGCGGCCTCCTCGGCGAGCTCCTCGTCGCCCTCGGCCGGGGCGTCCGGTGAGGTGAGCGCGACGGCGAAACGCTCCAGCAGACGGCGGCCGACGGCATCGAGGGTCTCGGCGTCGAACTCGGTCAGCCGACCGGTGGCGCTCAGGTCGCCGGTGAAGCGGAGCGTCGCGGTGCCGTCCTCGGCCCCCTCCGCGACGCTCACCCGGACGGTGGCGGTCGCCTCGCCGCTGCCCCGGGCCTCCTCGCCCTCGGCCAGCACGGTCAGCACACCGCCCCGGCCCTCGATCAGCGACAGCACGCCCTTGTAGGTGATCGTGGAGCCGCCGATCCGCAGTTTCAGCCGCCCGCCGATCTCCTCGGCCGGCCCGGCCCCGACCGCCGCCGGCTCGGTGCTCAGTCCCGGCACGCTCCGCGCCAGCAGCGCCGGATCCTGCAAGGCCTGCCGCACCAGCTCTGCGGACATCGGGACGACAACCTCATGCTCCATGCCACGGAGCCTACCGACTGGGCCCCGCCCGGTCCCCACCCACCACCGCCCGACTTTCCCCGGGCCGCCCCCGGCCGCCCGGGCCCCGCCCCCGCCTGTGCGCGGCGGGCGCCGCTGCGCGCGCGGTCGGCCCGTTCGGGCCGGGTCGGCCCGGCATTCCCGGGGCCCTGCCGGGCGGTCGGGCGGGCGGGCGCCGCCCGCGGCACCGGCCCGCGCCCCGGGGCGCCCGTCGCCGGGTCAGCGTGGCGCCAGGAGGGTGAGGGGGGCCGGGGGGCGGGGTGGGCGGAGGGCGGTGAGGCGGGTGGTCGAGGTGTGGAGGGTGTCGGGGGTGAGGGCGCGGGGCGGTGGGGCGTCGGGGGCGAGGGTGAGCGGGGGCGGGGTGGCGGCGGCGAGCAGGAAGTCCTGGGCGGTGTCCGGCGGGCCCGGGCGGCAGTCGGCGGTGGCGCTGCCGTCGACCGCGTACGGGGTGGTCCGCAGCCCGACTGCGCGGAGGCCGGACTCGATCTGCCAGAGGCCGTTCCCGCCGTTCCCGGCGTTCCCGCCATCCGCGCCGTCCGGGCCGTTCCCGCCGTTCCCGCCGTCCCCGCCGGCGCGGACGGCGATCCGGCCGCCGGGGGCCAGCAGCCGGGCGGCGAGGCCGTAGAACTCCTGGGAGTGGAACTTGACCGGGCCGCCGTCCGAGGGTGCGGGCAGGTCGGCGAGGACCACGTCGTACTCCTCGTCGGGCGCGCCGCGCAGCCAGGCCAGCGGGTCGGCGGCGGTGGTGCGGACCCTGGGGTCGTCCAGGGAGTGGCCGTCGAGGGCGGCGAGGCCGGGGTCGGTGCGGGCGAGCCGGGGGAGGGCCGGGTCGGCGTCGACGAGGCGGACGGAGCGGACGCCGCGGTGCCGCAGCACCTCCCGCAGGGCGAGGCCGTCGCCGCCGCCGAGCAGCAGGACCCGGCTGTCGGGGCCGGCGGCCATGGCGGGGTGGACGAGGCCTTCGCTGCCCCGGTACTCGTCGGGCCCGCAGACCGCGAGCCGTCCGTCGAGGTAGAGCCGGAGCGGGCCTTCGGCGGGGCCGGTGAGCACGATCTCCTGGTACCGGCTGCGGACGGCGTAGCGGACCTGGTCGCCGTAGAGGGCGTGCCGGGCGGCGCGTTCGATCGGGTCGGAGCCGATGGCGGCCGCGGCGAGCAGGGCGAGGACGAGGGTGCAGCCGGCCCAGAGCAGCCGTCGTATCCGGGGGGCGGGTTCCTCGCGGAAGAGCCAGAGCACCACGGCGGCCCCGGCAACGGCGTTGACCGCCCCGGTGAGCAGGGCGCCGTCGCCGGGGCCGAGCAGGGGGAGAATCAGGAACGGGAAGGCGAGGCCGCCGATCAGCGCGCCCACGTAGTCGGCGGCGAAGAGGTCGGCGACGGCGCGTCCGGCGTCCTCGCGCCGGATGCGTTGGATGAGGGTCATCAGCAGGGGGATCTCGGCGCCGATGAGGATGCCGATGAGGCAGGTGAGGGCGACCATCGCGGCCTGGTAGCGGCCGATCCAGGCCCAGCAGGAGTACAGGGCGAGGACGGAGAGCCCGCCGGTGAGGGCGAGGGCGCACTCGACGAGGGCGAAGGCGGTCGCGGGGCGGCCGGTGAGGCGTTTGGCGAGCAGGGAGCCGAGGCCCATCGCGAAGACCATGACGGAGAGCACCACGGAGGTCTGGGTGACGGTGTCCCCGAGCAGGTAGTCGCCGAGCGCCACGAGTTCGAGTTCGTAGACGAGTCCGCAGGCCGCGCAGACGAACGCGGCCAGCAGGACGGTCAGCCGGGCGAGCCGGGGTCGGGAGCGCAGCCGGGAGCGACGGCGGGCGGGCAGGGGGGTGAGGCTTCGCCCGGGCCGGGGTGGGGTGCCGTCGTCGAGGTCCACTCGCGGGCGTGCGGGCGGACCGGCCGGATGGTTGATCACGAACAAACGCTAGGGGACGTGCGGGACGGATCGCTGCGCCCATCCGACGGACAGCGGGAGCCCTCGGATTGACGAATCGTTCCTGCGTACGATTCGTAGGCCTGTGCCGGGTGGCATATGACCGGTTCGGTGCTGCCGGACGGGCTCCTGGTGCCCGGCGGGTGGGCTGTCACGGCCCCGGCACCACCAGCGAGGAACGGGTGCAGACCAGCCGCCCCTCCTGCGGGTAGGCGTGCCAGGTCCGCCAGAGCAGTCGGTCGGTGCCGCCCTGGGTGACCAGGGCGGTGAAGGCGCTCGGGTCGCCCGGGAAGACCCCGGCCAGGCCGCGCGGGTGCCCCTCGACCAGGGCCAGCAGCTCCTGGGCGCGGGCCGCGAAGTCGTGCGGGGGCAGGGCCTCGATGCGGGCGGCGAACTCGTACTCCCAGCCGCCGACCTGCTTGGCCACCCGGGCGGGCAGCGGGGTGCGGCGGCCGGGCATGCAGGCGACGGTCTCCAGGCAGTCTCCGGGGCCGGCCGAGATCACCACCTGGTGCGAGGCGCCCAGCAGCCGCAGCTGGAGGGTGTCGGAGGTTCCGGGGCGGCCGCCGTCGAGTCTCAGGTCGCGGACGGCGAGAGCGGGCAGCGGGTCGCCGCCGAGGCACCAGGCCAGGTCACCGGCGCGGGTGTCCGTGTAGGAGGTCTGCAGTGTGGTGAGCATGCTCGGCTCCGCGTTTCAGCTCCGTGCGCGCCCGCCGAGCAGCAGCGAGTAGGCCTAGGCGATGGCGAGGCTGTTCGTGGCTGTGCGGCCCTGGGCGCGGCCGACCGTGGAAGGAAGGATTCCGGCTGGAGATTCAGCAGCAGAGAAGCATGAATACGCCGGGTCCGTCGGTGATTTACCCAACTTTGTCAAGCATTCACCGTTTCGAGCACACCTGCTTCCCGGCTCTGATCGACCCGGTGTGCGACTCTGCACAGCGCGCGCCCCTGCCACCGGCCTGTGCGCCGTGTGCGCCGGTTGTGCGCTCTTCACGCGCATCGTGCGCCGCCGCCCGCCACGAGCGGGGTGCGGGCGGGTCTCCGGGTGTGCCCGGCAGGCCGTGGGTCCTGCCTGACGGGCAGCAAAGGAGCATGCCATCCAGGGGAGTTGGGGTCGAATCGACACCTCCGCCGGGCCAGAATTGGTCCCGTCCAAGGGGGGCGCGCAAAGCCAGACGCGCGCCGTGCGCGCGCAACGGACTCCCGGAACCCCCTGCTCCCCTTGCACAAACCGCTCTCCGTCGGGCTAGGCGGGGCCGCGCAGGCCGGGCACCGACCGGGCGCCGATCGGGCGGGGCCGCGGAGCGGCGCCGTCGATGGCTCAACTCCGTTATGGGGCGGGCGTGTTCATCGCTCGCGGCGGCCCGGGGCACGACCTGGCGTGCGGCCGGACGGCAGTGCGGACGGGAGCAGGGGTGACGAGCCCGCGGCGACGGCCCCGGCCGCGGAGGAACGGCGGAGCGGAAGGGTATTCCGTCGCCCGGCATTCCGCACTTCGTGACCGGTTTTGTCACCGGTGAGGACGTCGGCGGCTTCTTCCGGTTCTTCCGGATTCCGCACGGCACCGAAACGGCATCTGAACGGCACCGAATTCGCCGCCGACGTCGACGGGCGGTCGCTCAGAGCCGCCGCAGGCGGTCGACGGCCTCCTGGAGGACCTCGTCCTTCTTGCAGAAGGTGAACCGGACCAGGCTGCGGCCGGCGTCCGGGTCGTCGTAGAAGACGGCGTTGGGGATGGCGACGACACCGCAGCGGTCCGGGAGGGCGCGGCAGAAAACGACGCCGTCCTTCTCGCCGAGCGGGGTGATGTCGGTGGTGACGAAGTACGTGCCCTCGGGGGTGAAGGCGCGGAAGCCGGCCGTGGTGAGGCCGTCGAGCAGCAGGTCGCGCTTGCGGCGCAGGTCGGTGCGCAGGGTGTCGAAGTAGCCGTCGGGCAGGCGCAGGGCCTCGGCGACGGCGTACTGGAAGGGGCCGGCGCTGACGTAGGTGAGGTACTGCTTGGCGGTGCGCACGGCGGCGACCAGGGCGGGGCTCGCGGTGACCCAGCCGACCTTCCAGCCGGTGAAGGAGAAGGTCTTGCCGGCCGAGGAGATCGAGACGGTGCGCTCGCGCATGCCGGGCAGGGCGGCGAGGGGGTGGTGAGTGGCGCCGAAGACCAGGTGCTCGTAGACCTCGTCGGTGACCACCAGCAGGTCGTGCTCGATCGCGAGGGCGGCGATGCCGGCCAGCTCCTCGGCGGTGAGGACGGTGCCGGTGGGGTTGTGCGGGGTGTTGATGAGCAGCAGGCGGGTGCGCGGGGTGATCAGGGCACGCAGTTCGTCCAGGTCGGGGCGGAAGTGCGGGGCCCGGAGGGTGAGCGGACGGCGGACGGCACCGGCCATCGCGATGCAGGCCGCGTAGGAGTCGTAGAACGGTTCGAAGGCGATCACCTCGTCGCCGGGCTCCAGCAGCGCCAGCAGGGCGGCGGCGATGGCCTCGGTGGCGCCGGCGGTGACCAGCACCTCGGTGTCGGGGTCGTACCCGAGGCCGTGGAACCGCTGCTGGTGCTCGGCGATCGCAGCCCGCAGCTCCGGGATGCCGGGGCCGGGCGGGTACTGGTTGCCGCGGCCCTCGCGCAGGGCCCGGACGGCCGCCTCGCGGACCTCCTCGGGCCCGTCGGTGTCGGGGAAGCCCTGGCCGAGGTTGATCGAGCCGGTGGCCGTGGCCAGGGCGGACATCTCGGCGAAGATCGTCGTCCCCATCCCGGCCAGTCGGCGGTTCAGCAGCGGCCTGGTACCCATCGGTGGCTCCTCACGGCTCGTCGTCAGGGCCATCCTGGGGCAGCCGGGGGCCCGGGACAAGGACGGGCCGGCGGCCGGAAGGGCCAGGGGTGGGCTCGGGTGGGCTCGGGTGGGCCCGGGGAGGGTACGGGAACGGCCCGGCCCCCGGCGTCTGCCGGGGGCCGGGCCGCAGGGGTGCGCGCCGGGGCCGGGATCAGGCCTCCTCGCCGTCCTCGCTGCCGCCGTCCTCGCCCTCGATCTCGTTCTGCAGGCCGAGGCGCTCGACGATCCACTGCTCGAAGCCGACCGCGGCCTGGGTCCAGTTCGCGGTGGTGGTGACGAAGTAGTCCAGGTTGACGCCGGTGCCGACGATCATCTGGACCTCGCCGATCAGGCGGACCACGCCGTCCTCGTGGGTGTGGGTGTACACCTTGGGCCAGAGGGTCTCGCGGTTCCACTCGTCGATCAGGTCGAGGATCTCGCCCTTCTTCTCCAGCGGGTACGCGCGGTCGTAGAAGGCACGGACCGCGAAGAGCTCCTTCTGCTCGCCGCGGAACATGTAGTAGACGCGGAAACCCTCCCAGGGGGCGGTGAGGTCGCCCTCCTCGTCCACGACGTGCTTGAGCTGCATCTGGTCGAGCAGCTGGGCGACCAGGGCCTGGTCCGGGACGACGATCGGCGGCGGGCCGGCCGGTCGGCCACCCTGGCCACCGGGCTGGCCGCCCTGGGGCACGCCGAACGACGGGATGGACGACGGGTCGATGCTCATGGGGGGTCCTCATTCCTCAGTGCACGTGGTGGCCGGCAATGAGAGGCCGCCCTTTCCACCTCCCATCCTGCCTCATCCGGGGCTCCGCTCACAGGGGCGGCGGGGGGCGCGTCGATCTTCGTACCGGGGGGTCCGGCGGCCTCCGTCACGCACGGTGCCCGGGGTCCGGCGGCCCCGTCGCACGCCCGGCGCGCGCGTGAGCCAAGTCACGCGCCCGGCGCCCGGGTTCGCCTGCCGTGCGGGCCGGATGCGGTTAGCGTGCGACGGAACTGGCCCGGGGCAAAGGCCTTTCCCCCCGGGCGAGTTGAGACGTTTTGGACCGAAGGGGGGAACGGGGATGGAGCGTACGGTGACGGGGGAGGGCGCCTCGCTCGGGGCGTTGCTGCGGAACATCCGGCTGGACCGGGGGATGACGCAGGAGCAGTTGGGGGAGGCGTCGGGGCTGAGCGTGCGGTCGATCCGCGACCTGGAGCGGGGGGTGTCCTGCCCGCGGGTGTCCACCCTGCGGCTGCTCACCCAGACCTGGAGCCTCCCGGAGTCCCAGGGCGCCGAGCTGCACCGGATGGCCCGCGCCTGGCGGGACCGCGTGCGGCGGGAGCAGCGGGCCTCGGAGGGCTGAGCGGGTGCCCGGCGGCCGGCCCCCTCGCGCGGGCGAGGGGGCCGGCCGTGGGCGGTGCTGCCGCCGCCCGGGGCGGGCCGGTGACGGGAGGGGCGGGGCCGGTGACGGGAGGGCCCGGCGTCGGTGGCGACCCGGTCGCTACTTCTCCAGCGGGCCCCGGCCGCGGACCGTGAGCCGGTCGCCCTCCTCGTCCCGCTCGACCAGCACGGTGTCCCCGTCGTGCACCTGGCCGGAGAGGATCGCCCGGGCGAGCTGGTCGCCGATCGCGGACTGCACCAGCCGGCGCAGCGGGCGGGCGCCGTACGCCGGGTCGTACCCGGTCAGCGCCAGCCAGTCGCGGGCCGCCGCGGAGACCTCCAGGGTGAGCCGCCGCTCGCGCAGCCGCTCGCCGAGGCGTGCCACCTGGAGGTCGACGATCCGGCTGAGCTCGGCGGTGCCCAGCGGGTCGAAGACCACGATGTCGTCCAGCCGGTTGAGGAACTCCGGCTTGAACGCGGCCCGGACGGAGTCCAGCACCAGGGCCTTCTTCCGGTCCTCCGGGGTGGTCGGGTCGACCAGGTAGTGCGAGCCCAGGTTGGAGGTGAGGATCAGGATCGCGTTGCGGAAGTCCACCGTGCGGCCCTGGCCGTCGGTGAGCCGGCCGTCGTCCAGCACCTGGAGCAGCACGTCGAAGACCTCGGGGTGCGCCTTCTCCACCTCGTCCAGCAGCACCACGCTGTACGGGCGGCGCCGGACCGCCTCGGTGAGCTGGCCGCCCTCCTCGTAGCCGACGTACCCGGGCGGGGCGCCGACCAGACGGGAGACCGAGTGCTTCTCGCCGTACTCGCTCATGTCGATCCGGACCATCGCCCGCTCGTCGTCGAACAGGAAGTCGGCCAGGGCCTTGGCGAGTTCGGTCTTGCCGACGCCCGTCGGGCCGAGGAACAGGAAGGAGCCGGTCGGGCGGTCCGGGTCGGCGATGCCCGAGCGGGTGCGCCGCACCGCGTCCGAGACGGCCTGCACGGCCTCCGCCTGGCCGATCAGGCGGCGGCCCAACTCCTCCTCCATGCGCAGGAGTTTCGCGCTCTCGCCCTCCAGCAGCCGGCCGGCCGGGATGCCCGTCCAGGAGGCGACCACGTCGGCCACGTCGTCCGGGCCGACCTCCTCCTTGACCATCGAGGCGGAGGCGTCCTGGTCGGCCGCGCGCTCCTGGGCCTCGGTGAGCTCCGTCTCGGCAGCCGGGATCTCGGCGTACATCAGCTTGGACGCCCGCTCGAAGTCCCCGTCGCGCTGGGCCCGTTCGAGCGCGCCGTGCAGGCCCTCCAGCCGCTCCTTGAGCTCGCCGACCCGGTTGAGGCTCTTCTTCTCCTGCTCCCAGCGCGCCGTCAGCGCGCTCAACTGCTCGTTCTTGTCGGCCAGATCGCGCCGCAGCCGGGCCAGGCGGTCGACCGAGGCAGGGTCCGACTCCTTCTCCAGGGCCAGCTCCTCCATCCGCAACCGGTCGACGGAGCGCTGGAGTTCGTCGATCTCGACCGGGGAGGAGTCGATCTCCATCCGGAGCCGCGAGGCCGCCTCGTCGACCAGGTCGATCGCCTTGTCGGGCAGGAAGCGGGAGGTGATGTAGCGGTTGGACAGGGTCGCCGCGGCGACCAGGGCGGCGTCCGAGATCTGCACCTTGTGGTGCGCCTCGTACCGGCCCTTGAGGCCGCGCAGGATGGCGATCGAGTCCTCCACGCTGGGCTCGCCGACCAGCACCTGCTGGAAGCGGCGCTCCAGGGCCGGGTCCTTCTCGATCCGCTCGCGGTACTCGTCCAGCGTGGTGGCGCCGACCATCCGCAGCTCGCCGCGGGCCAGCATCGGCTTGAGCATGTTGCCCGCGTCCATCGCGGAGTCGCCGCCGGCGCCCGCGCCGACCATGGTGTGCAGCTCGTCGATGAACGTGACGACCTGGCCGTCGGAGGACTTGATGTCGTTCAGGACGGCCTTCAACCGCTCCTCGAACTCGCCGCGGAACTTGGCGCCGGCCACCATCGCGCTGAGGTCCAGCGCGACCAGCCGCTTGCCGCGCAGCGACTCCGGAACGTCACCGGCCACGATCCGCTGGGCCAGGCCCTCGACCACGGCCGTCTTGCCGACGCCGGGCTCGCCGATCAGCACCGGGTTGTTCTTCGTCCGGCGGGAGAGCACCTGGACCACCCGGCGGATCTCGTGGTCCCGGCCGATCACCGGGTCGAGCTTGCCGTCCCGGGCGGCCTGGGTGAGGTCGGTGCCGTACTTCTCCAGGGCCTTGTAGGTGCCCTCCGGATCCGGCGACGTCACCCGGCCGCTGCCGCGGACGTCCTTGAAGGCGGCGAGCAGCGCCTTGGGCGTCGCGCCCTGCTGCGCCAGAAGCTCGGCGACGGCCCCGCCCTCGGCGGCCAGGCCGACCATCAGGTGCTCGGTGGAGACGTACTGGTCGTCCAGGTCGTCCGCGCGCCGGCCGGCCTCGGTGAGCACGGCGAGGGTGTCCCGGGCCAGCTGCGGGGCGGAGACCGTCGAGCCCGTCGCGCTGGGCAGCGCCGTCAGCTGGCGGCGCGCCTCGGCGTCGACCCGGGCGGGGTTCGCCCCGACCGCCTCCAGCAGGGGTCGGGCGATGCCCTCGGGCTGCTCCAGCAGGGCGATCAGGATGTGCACCGGCCTGACGTCCGGGTTGCCTGCGGCGCCCGCCTGCCGGATCGCGGCGGACAGGGCGTCCTGGGTCTTGGTGGTGAACTTGCTCGCGTCCACTGCTGGGGGATCCTCCCTCGTCGTCCTTCACTACTGCTAGATACAGCATGCACTAACTTGAGTGTATTCCGCTCAACTTTTCGGCGAAGGCTTTTCGGGGCCGGAGTCGCCGGCCGCTGGTCCGTGCCGGAGCCGGGGCTCGCTGCCGGGGCTCGGTGCCCGGGGCTCGGGGTCGCGGCTCGGGGTCGCGGCCGGGGCCCGCCGGTTTCAGGCCTTCCGCCGCAGGTGCTGGCGGACGCTCCGCCGGGTCAGGCCCAGCAGCTCCCGGGCCGGCCCGCCCGGTCGCTGCCCGGCCGGCCACACCGCGCGCAGCGGCCGCCGCAGGTCCAGCTCCTCCGCCAGCGGCACCTCGACCAGCCGCCGGGTGGCCAGCTCCTCCACCACCGCCAGCTCGCTCAGGCAGACCGGCCCCGCCCCGGTCATCGCCGCCCCCTTCAACGCCGTGGACGAGGCCAGCTCCATCCGGGGCTGCACGGCACCCCCGTACGGCGCCAGCGCCGCCTCCAGCACCTCCCGGGTGCCCGAGCCGGGCTCACGCAGCACCAGCGGGGTGGCCGCCAGCTCCGCCCCGGTCAGCGGGGTGCGGCGGCGCGCCCAGCGGTGGCCGGGCGCCACCACGACCACCAGCCGGTCCGCCGCCACCACCGCGCCGGCCAGCCCGGGCGGGGTGGTCGGACCCTCGACGAAGCCGAGGTCGGCGTCCCCGGCCAGCACGTGCCCGGCGACCTCCGCCGAGTTCGCCGTCCGCAGCGTCACCGCCGTCCCCGGACTGGCCTCGGACAGCGCCAGCAGCCAGCCCGGCATCAGGTACTCGGCGACGGTCAGACTGGCCACCACCCGCAGCTTGGCGTCCCGCCGCTCGCGCAGCGCGTCGATCCCGGCGTCCAGCGCCTGCGCCGCCTCCACCACCTGGCGGGCCCACTCGACCACCAGCCGGCCCGCCTCGGTCGGCCGGCTGCCCCGGGGCGAGCGCTCCAGCAGCGGGACGCCGATCTGCCGCTCCATGCCCTTGATCCGGGCGCTCGCGGTCGGCTGGCTCACGCCCAGCTCGGCCGCGGCCCGGCCGACGCTGCCCAGCCGGGCCACCGCGAGCAGCAGTTCCAGGGCGCCGAGTTCGGGGACGTGCGGAGAGAGGGGCATAGGTTCAGGCTATGCCCTCATAGAACCCGCGGCGCTACCGGCGGCCCGGCCGCTCGGCGACGGTGGAACCATGTCCACCTCGGCCGATGTCCGCCCGCTCACCAGCCCCGCCGCTCCTGCCCGCTCCTCCGAGCAGCCCCGGCCGTCCCGTCCCCCGCGCCCTTCCGGTCCCTCCCGCGGCCCCCGGTCCATCCGGTCGTTCCGGCTCTCCCGCCTCGACCTGGCCCAGCTCGGCCCCAACTGGTACGCCGCCGTGATGGGCACCGCGATCGTGGCCAACGGCGCCGCCGCGCTGCCGGTCCACCTGCCCGGGCTGATCGGCTTCGGCGAGGTGATGTGGGCGCTCGGCGTGGCGGCCCTGGTGCTGCTGGCCGGCGCCCGCCTGGTGCACCTCACCCGGCACCGCGAGGCCGCCCGCACCCAGCTGCTGGACAACCCGGCCACCGCCGTCTTCTACGGCTGCCCGCCGATGGCCCTGCTGGCGGTCGGCCTCGGCACCCTGCTGCTCGGCTCCCGGGTCATCGGCACCGGCCCCGCCGTCGCCCTGGACGCCGTGCTCTGGGGCGTCGGCACGCTCTACGCGCTGACCGTCGCGGCCGGCATCCCGTACCTGATGATCACCCGGCACCGGGTGTCCGCCCTGGAGGCCAACCCGACCTGGCTGCTGCCCGTGGTCGCCCCGCTGGTCGCCTCCGCCTGCGGCCCCGCCCTCGTCCCCCACCTGCCCGCCGGAACGCCGCAGGAGGCCATGCTGTACGGCTGCTGGGCGCTGTTCGGGATCGGCCTGCTGGCCACCCTGGTGCTGCTGCCCGTGGTGTTCACCGGCCTGTTCCACAGCAAGCTGCCCACTCTGGTGCTCACCCCCGCGCTGTTCCTGGTGCTCGGCCCGCTCGGCCAGTCCGTCACCGCGATCCACCAACTCGCCGACGCGGCCCGCCCGGTGCTGCCCGGGCTGGCGCCCGTCCTGCTGCCGCTGGCCGAGCTGTACGGGGTCGCCGTGATCGGCGTCGCGATGCTCTGGCTGGCCGTCGCGCTGGCCGCCAACCTGCGCGCCCGGCGGGCCGGGATGCCGTTCGCGATGACCTGGTGGGCGTTCACCTTCCCGGTCGGCACCTGCGTCACCGGCGCCTCCGCGCTCGCCCGGCACACCGGCTTCGGCGGCTTCACCGGGCTCTCCGTCGGGCTCTACCTGCTGCTCGGCACCGCCTGGGTGCTCGCCGCGACCGGCACGGCCACCGGGCTGCTGCGCGGACGGCTGCTGGCGCGCTGAGCCGGGGCGCCCCGCTCGGTGCCGCCGGTCGGCCGGGGACCGCCGCGGTCCCGGCCCCCGGCCCCCGGCCGACTGCGCCGCCCCCCGGCCGACCGACCGCCCCCGCGCCGATCGCGCCGCGGCCGGTGCGGGCTGAGCTGGGACGACCCGCGCGGCGGCCGCCCGCGCTCAGGAGCACGCCGCCGTTGCAGGAACGCGCACCTGCACGATGACGGTGCACAGCCAATCGCTGCGTGCCGCCCCTACCCCCCGCTGGCCTCGGCCTTTACCGGAATCCCGGCCCCCGCCCGCGATCCCGGACCCGCTGCGGGATGCAGATAACTGCAATTGCGCGAACCTGCACTCGGACGGCACTTGTCCACCGGCCGTCACGCTGTGAAGGTGGAGGTACGCCAGGTCGTCCGGGCACCGCAGTCCGATGGTGGCGACAGCTCTTCAGAACTGACCACGAGTGCAACGTCCCGCACGCGTGGAACGGGGGGGAAGAGCCCCGGCCGGGATCCATGTGTGGTGATGGAGCCCGAACCGGTACCGGCGAGGCGTTGCTGCTCCGCCTCGACGGAATCGCCCTGACCTGGCGTACCGATGGCGGCCCCCGGGACCCCGTGTGCGACGGCACCCGGACCCGGGGGTCCGCCGTCCGACCGGTAGCGTGAGACGCGCCCGGCCACCGTGCCCACGGACCGCGCAACCCGCGGCCCCGCGCGCACGGACGGGACAGGCAAGGGGAGAGGCGTCCGGCAGGGAGAGTACGACGTGACGGCGGAACCGGCGGTCGCGCCGCACCAGGCGGTACCCGAGGGCGAGGAACCCGACGAGGCCGCCCGACAGCTCTACCTCGCGGTCATCGCCGAAGGCGGCCGCATCCCGTTCGCCGACATCACCGACGCCGACCGGGCCGCACTGCGGCAGCTCCTCGACATCGGCCTGGTCATGGTCAACCGGATGGACCGCTGCTACACCGCCGTCAGCCCGCGCTCCGTCAGCGACCGGGTGGGCGCCGAACTCCGCAGCGAGGCAACCCGGTTGCTGGTCCGCGCCGAGAACCTCCCCGGCGCCCTCGACGGCCTCACCCGCGCCTACGACGCGATGCCCCGCCCGTCCGGCACCTCCGGCGGCGCGGTCTACGTCGAGGGTCACGTCCACATCCGCCAGCGGATCTCCCAACTGGTCTCCGACTGCCGCTCCGAGGTCCTCACCGCCCAACCCGGCCACCGCCCCGCCGACACCCTCCAGGTCGCCCTCGACCAGGACGTCCAACTCCTCCAGCGCGGCTGCTCCCTGCGCACCGTCTACCAGCCCGTCGCCCTCGTCGAACCGGCCGCCCTCGCCTACGCCGAGAAGGTCACCCGGTACGGCTCGCAGATCCGGGTCCTCGACGAACCCTTCCAGCGCCTGATCGTCTTCGACCGCAGCGTCGCCGTCATCTCCGCCAACGACGACAACAGCACCGCCGCGTTCATCAGCGACCCGGCCACCCTCGCCTTCCTGATCGGCGGCTTCGAACGCGACTGGGCCCGCGCCGACACCGCCGAGGCCGCCGCCGCCCTCGGCCAGGGCCCCGCCCGCACCATCCCCGACCGGGTCGGCCGGCTGCTCGCCCGCGGCCTCACCCAGCGCGCCGTCGCCACCCGGCTCGGCCTCAGCGAACGCACCGTCGCCGGCCACATCTCCCGCCTGCGCGACCGGTACGGCGCCCAGACCCTCTTCCAGCTCGGCTGGCTGATGAGAGGCGCCCGCGATGACCGATGAGCCCGGCCCGGTCGAACGCGCCCTCTACCTCGCCGTCGTCCGCGCCGGCGGCCGGCTGCGCCCCGAGGACCTCGCCCCCGCCGACCGCGCCACCGTCGCGGCCCTCGTCGCCCGCGGGCTCCTCACCCCGACCGCCACCGGCTACACCGCCGCCAACCCGCGCGCCCTCGGCGACCGGCTCGGCACCGAACTCCGCCTCCGGGCCACCCGCCTGCTGGTGCACGCCGAGCGGCTGCCGGCGGCCCTCCAGCCGCTCTCCCACGCCTACGAGGCGCTGCACCGGCCGTCCGGCGGCGAGGGGGAGGGGGCCGTCGACGACGCTCGGCCCGACGGGGTCGGGGTCGGGGTCGGGGTCGGGGTCGGGGTCGGGGTCGGGGTCGGGAGCGGGAGCGGTGTCGGAGCCGGTGCCCGTGCCGGTGCCGGTGCCGGTGCCGGTGTCGATGCCGCCGCCGTCCGCCAGTGCATCTCCGAACTCCTCGCCGAGTGCAAGGAGGAGTTCCTCGCCGCCCGACCCGGCCACCACTCCGCCGAGGCCCTCCAGACCAGCCTCGCCCAGGACCTCGCCCTGCTCCGGCGCGGCCGCTCGATGCGCACCCTCCACCAGCCCGGCGCCCTCGACGACCCCGCCACCCTGCGCCAGGTCGCCCTCCGCAGCGGCGAGGGCGCCGAGGCCCGGGTACTCGCCGAACCGTACGAGCGGATGCTGGTCTTCGACCGCTCGGTGGCCGTCATCCCCGCCGTCGAGGACCGCAGCCGCGCCACCGTCGTCACCGACCGCACCACCGTCGCCTACCTGGTCGCCCAGTTCGAACGCGACTGGGCCCGCGCCACCCCCGCCGACCGCAACCTCGGCGCCCCCCACCCCACCACCGTCCGCATCGGCCGTCTGCTCGCCCGCGGCCTCACCCAACGCGCCGTCGCCACCCGGCTCGGCCTCAGCGAACGCACCGTCGCCGCCCACATCGCCCGCCTCCGCGAGCGCTACGGCGCCCAGACCCTCTTCCACCTCGGCTGGCACCTCCGCGGGGAACGCCATGGCTGACCCCACCGCCCTCCTCGCCGCCGCCCTCCCGGACGCCGCCGCCCGCGCCCTCTACCTCGCCGTCCTGCGCGAGGGCGGCCGCATCCGGGCCGCCGAGGTCGGCCCGGGCGACCGGGAGGCGCTCGGGCGGCTGGTGGAACTCGGGCTGCTGGTGCCGCAGTTGCAGGACGCCTCGTACAGCGCGGTGGACCCCCGGTCGGCCGCCGAGCGGATCGGCGCCGACATCCGCAGGGCCGGCGCCCGGCTCCTGGTCGAGGCGGACCAGATCCCCGAGCAGCTGCGCGACCTCACCCATGCCTACGACACCGCACCGCGCCGGGAGCCGGGCCTGAGCCGGGCCCGCGTCATCACCGGCAAGGCCGAGATCCGGCACGAAGTCGAGCAACTGACCCAGGAGTTGGCCGGCGAAGTCCTGAGCGCCCAGCCCGGCGTCGTGCGCGACGCCGACCAGCTCGCCGAATCCCTCGTCCGCACTCGCCGCTACCTCGAACGCGGCGGCGCCGTCCGATGTCTGTTCGAGCTCGGTGCCCGCACCGACCCCGGGGCGGTGGCGTACGCAGCGGCGGCCACCGGGCCGGGCTGCGCGATCCGGGTGCTCGACCGTCCGTTCAAGCGCTTCCTGGTCTTCGACCGGACCGTTGCCGTCATCCCCGCGGACCCTGACCTCAACAGCGCCGCCGTGGTCGACGACCCGGCGACGGTGGCCTTCGTCGTCGAGGCCTTCGAGCAGCTGTGGCAGCGCTCCGCCAGTGTCGACTGGGCGTCCCTGGACGGCGGCGCACCGGAGTCGGACCTCTGTGACCAGATCGCCCGCCTCCTGACCCAGGGCCTCACCCAGCGGTCGGTCGCCACCCGCATGGGCCTGAGCGAGCGCACCGTGGCCGGTCACATCGCCCGGCTGCGTGAGGTGTACGACGCGGAGACGCTGTTCCAGCTCGGCTGGCAGATGAGGGGAGCCCGCGATGCCTGAGTCGGTACTCGACCTGCCCGATGCCGCCGGGCGCGAGCTGTACCGGGCGATCCTGGCCGAAGGCGGCCGGATCCGTGTCGGTGAGGTCCGTCCTGAGGACGCAGCCGCCGTCCAACAGCTCGCTGACCTCGGTCTGCTCGTCCTCCGTACCGCCGACGGCACCTACAGCGCGGTGAACCCCCGTGCCGTAGGCGAGCGCATCGGTGCGGACCTGCGGGAGGAGAGTGCCCGCCTCCTCGCCCGTGCTGCTGCCGTCCCGGACCTGTTGGACGACCTGACCCAGGCCTACGACGTGGCTCCTCGCCGGATGGATCCGGTTGGCGGGGTCCGGCGGGTGGTCGGTATGCCGGAGATCCGGCACTTGATCTCGCAGCTGGTCAGGGACTACCCGCACGAGGCGTTGTGCGCCCAGCCCGGCGGGGCCCGCCCGCCGGAGCACATGGACGACTCGTTGAAGCAGAGCCGGCGCTACATCGAAGCGGGTGGATCCATCCGCACCACCTTTGAGCCCTCGGTCTGCTCCGATCCGCCGACCGTCGGGTTCGCGCTGGAGTCGACCCGGATCGGCGCTCCGATCCGGGTGTTGGAGGGCTCGTTCACCCGGACCCTGATCTTCGACCGCACCGTGGCCATGATTCCTGCGGCTTCCGACAACACGGTCGTCGCCCTGGTGGACGACCCGGCGATGGTCGCCTACCTGGTCGGGGTCTTCGAGCAGCAGTGGGCGCAGGCACTGGTCGTGGATTGGGCGGCACTGGCAGCGGGCAGTTCACCGGCCGCCCACGAGCAGGTGGGTCGCCTGCTCGCCAGGGGTCTCACACAGCGGGCGATCGCCAGTCGGATGGGCCTGAGCGAACGGACCGTGGCCGGTCACATCGCCCGGCTGCGTGAGGTGTACGACGCGGAGACGCTGTTCCAGCTCGGCTGGCAGATGAGGGGAGCCCGCGATGCCTGAGTCGGTACTCGACCTGCCCGATGCCGCCGCGCGCGAGCTGTACCGGGCGATCCTGGCCGAAGGCGGCCGGATCCGTGTCGGTGAGGTCCGTCCCGAGGACAAGGCCGCCGTGAACCAACTCGCCGACCTCGGTCTGCTCGTCCTCCGTACCGCCGACGGCACCTACAGCGCGGTGAACCCCCGTGCCGTAGGCGAGCGCATCGGTGCGGACCTGCGGGAGGAGAGTGCCCGCCTCCTCGCCCGTGCTGCTGCCGTCCCGGACCTGTTGGACGACCTGACCCAGGCCTACGACACCGCGCCCCGTCGCGCCGATCCCGTCGGCGGGGTCCGGCGGGTGGTCGGTATGCCGGAGATCCGGCACCTGATCTCGCAGCTGGTCAAGGACTACCCGCACGAGGCCCTCGCGGCCCAGCCCGGCGGGCCCCGTCCCCACGACCACATGCAGGACTCGCTCGACCACAGCCGCCGCTACGTCGAAGCGGGCGGGGCGATGTTCACCGTCTTCGAACCGTCGGCCTGCTCCGATCCACGGACGGTCGAGTACGCGCTGCACTCCACTCAGGCCGGCGCCCCGATCCGGCTGCTGGAGGGGCCCTTCACCAAGACGCTGATCTTCGACCGCACCGTGGCCGTGATCCCGGCCACCCTCGACCACACGGTTGCCGCCGTGGTCGAGGACGCCGCGATGGTCGCCTACCTGGTGGGGGTCTTCGAGCAGCAGTGGCAGCACGCCCAGGCCGTGGACTGGGAGTCACTCGCAGCCGGTTCCGCCCCGATCGCCCACGAGCAGGTGGGTCGCCTGCTCGCCAGGGGTCTCACGCAGCGGGCGATCGCTACCCGTATGGGCCTGAGCGAACGGACCGTGGCCGGTCACATCGCCCGGCTGCGTAAGGTGTACGACGCGGAGACCCTGTTCCAGCTCGGCTGGCAGATGCGGGGAGCCCGGACGGGGGAGTCCGGTGGGTGAGCTCTGCTCAGCCGGTGGCGGCGCCGGTCGGCCAGTAGCCGGGGGTGGCGGTCTGCTGTCGGGGGACGTTGAAGCGGTCGCCGGGGGCGGTCCAGAAGCCCTCGCGGAGGGAGAGCGCCATGCCGGCCCAGTCGAGGGCGGTCTCCACGGTGTGGTGGAGGGCCTCCTGGGACCAGGTGTCGTCGAAGACCAGCGGCAGGACGGGGGCGACCTGCTCGATGGTGGCGATCAGCGGGTTGTGGGTGATGGCCTCGTCGACGAGCAGGACGATCGGCTTCCGCAGCGCCGACGCCCAACCGAGTTCGAGGCTGACGCCGGCCGAGAGCGGGGCACCGACGTAGGCGAACACCAGGTCCGCGGACTGGAGCGCGCGGAAGTCGGAGGGGACCCGGGGCTCGGGCGCCCGACCGGCGACGGTCCAGGCGTCGCTGTGGTGCGCGCTGTACACGGCGGCACCGCTGCGGAGGAGGGTGGTGCGGAGCGTCGTCAGCCGCGTCCGGCTGGCGAGCGTCACCACGCTGTCCGCGGGGCCGGTCAGCCGCATCAGCGGCGCGGCCAGGAACACACGTGCACGCCGACCCTCAGGGGCCTGGCTGTCGTTGTGACGCAGGTAGGGCTCGGTCATGTCGACTCCGGGGGAAGGCCGACCGGGTAGGAACGTGGTGCCGGTGGGCGCTGAGGACAGTGGTTATCGCTGCAAAGATCTGGGATAGGTTTGTGCCGATATTTGACGGTACATCGGCAAGTTTCCTATCTCTGCCGGACCGTTGACAGCGAACTGATCGTCTATCAGTGCACGTGGTTGCGTCCAGCGATCCGCCCTGTCATCTGGATGCCTGGCAGAGAGATGACGCTCTGGGCGATGGAGGGGAGATGACACGCTTGTGGAAGTGCGGCATCATGTGGACGCTAGTGCTATTGGTCCAGCTTGCAGAGTCCGAGAGTAGGAGGGTGGGTCCGTGTCTGTGCGTCGACTCGTCCGCAAGGCATCACTTCCAATCCTCATCGGTATGGCAGTGCTGGTTGGTGTCTTCATTTCGTCGGGCGATGGGCACGTTGCGACGGCTACTAGTGCAGCGGTGACCGTTGCTGATGACCTGCACTGGGGCTGATCTCATTGGCGTGAGATGAATGTGGCCGAGCTGAGTGGCGGCCTATGGGGCAGTTGCCGCGGCGATATTTTTCGTTATCTCAGTCTGTTCCTGGTTTCAGTGATCGGCCAAGCGCATAGCCGAGCTGAAAGAGGGAGTCGACGTTGTATTCTTCCCTCATCTCGGCAATGTGACGAGCCAGGGTGCGTTCGCTGATTCCAAGCCGTCGCGCGATCACTCTGTGGTTGGTTCCAGCGAGCATGAGGTCGATTATTGTCTGCCGGAGTCGCGATACCACTTGCTGGGGTACGGTGCGGTCACCATCGAATTCTAGCGCCCTGCTCCAGCTTCGTTCAAAAACTTCCTCGATCAGGAAATTGATAACGGCCGGATCGTAGATGAAAGCGGCCAGACTGTCATCTGGCCCTACAGGGATCACGGCTACTCGTCGATCCACGATGATTAGCCTGGCATATGGCTCGTCAAGGGTTCTGAACTGCCACCCTTCCCTGGTCAACTGCGCTACATAGTCGCGGGTCGCTTGGTGGTAGCGGGTGCTTGCGTTGTAAATAGTCCGCATGGACGCGCCGTGGCGAAGAATCTCCAGATCACGCTCGAGAAATGACGAGAGCATTTCAGCGGGCCGAGGGCCACCTGGTTGCATGGAAAGGCCCTCCATGACTCCGGCAGCCGCCGACTGCTGAAGTCGCTGATTAATCAGGGCCTTCCCGTGTACGTATTCGATTGATCCCCCGGCCGTGTCTGGCGCGTGGAAAGCCTCAGCCAGTTCGATGAGATCGGTCGGTAGCGTTACGGCCTTTGAGAGCAAGTCGAGTGCTTGTCGCTGCCATGTAGAACTCAGGCTGTTGGCAAGCTGTGTTGGATCCACTGCGAGCAATGCACCCGGTTCGTCGCTGTCGGGTATGAGGAGCCCGAGCTCCAGCAATTCGTCAAGGGCGGGGACGCTGGTGGGTGGGCACGCAGATCGAACGAGGCGACCGCTTTCGTTCACGGCCTGCAGATAGAGCTTTCGGGCGTCATCGGACAGGATGCGTGAAGCGCCTGGTACCGCCCCTGCGTGTTCTCGCCCACTCATCTGCGGCTCCTTGTGTTGACCGGAAGTAGTCAACGTGACTGTCGTCCTCTGCAACAAGGATCTTAGGTTGCAAATACCGGATACCTTGTCGTGCAGATCGACTGTGCTTGCCAATACAGCACTCTCTCACCGCAACGCAGCCGCCGGCACCCCCCGAACAGGAGGGAGCCGGCGGCTGGTGGCGCGGTGCGGGTCCCGGGTCAGCGCTTGGGGCGCCAGACGACGAGGGCGCTGGACTGGGGGGTGGGGGGCTGGTAGGGGACGAGGTCGCGGCGGTAGGAGGCGTGGACGGCGGCCTCGCGCTGCTGGAGGGCGGTGGCGGCGCCTTCGAGGGAGTCGACCAGTTCGGTGATGCGCGACTGGAGGGCGCTGACCTGGTTCTCCAGCTCGATGATCCGCTTGATGCCGGCCAGGTTGATGCCCTCGTCCTGGGAGAGCCGCTGGACCTCGCGCAGCTGCTGGATGTCCCGGGCGGAGTAGCGGCGGCCGCGGCCGGCGGTGCGGTCGGGGCAGACCAGGCCGAGGCGGTCGTACTGGCGCAGGGTCTGCGGGTGGAGGCCGGAGAGTTCGGCGGCGACCGAGATGACGTACACCGGGGTGTCCTCGGTGAGGACGTACTGCGGCGCGGCCGCGGCGCGGCGGGGGCGGCCGCCGGCGGGGTTGCCGGGGAGGCCTTCACCGAGGCCCGGGCCGATCGGGCCGTTGGAGGCCATCGGGTCCATCGGGTTCGTCGGGTTCATCGGGTTCGGGGACATCTGGTCGTCACGCTCCCTTCGCCGCCCGGAAGAGAGCGGCTCGTGGGTCGTCGGAGGCGGTGGCCTCGCGGTACTGCTCCAGGGCGTCCAGCGCGTCGCCGTCGACGTGCTGGGGGACGACGACCTCGACGGTGACGAGGAGGTCGCCGCGGGTGCCGTCCTTGCGGGTGGCGCCCTTGCCGCGGGCGCGCATGGTGAGGCCGTTGGCGCTGCCCGGGGGGAGCTTGAGCTTCACGGCGGGGCCGTTCAGCGTGGGCACCTCGATGGTGGCGCCGAGGGCGGCCTCGGGGAAGGTGACCGGGACGGTGACGGTGAGGTTGTCGCCCTTGCGCCCGAACACCGGGTGGGGGTCGACGTGCACGGTGACGTAGAGGTCACCGGGCTGGCCGCCGCGTTCGCCCTGGGCGCCCTTGCCCTTGAGTCGGATCCGCTGGTCGGCCTGGACGCCGGCCGGGATGCGGACCTGCATGGTGCGGGCGGAGCTGGCCCGGCCGCTGCCGTGGCAGTCGGGGCACGGGTCGTCGACGATCATGCCCCGGCCGCGGCAGTCCTTGCAGGGCTCGGAGAGCGCGAAGGCGCCCTGGCCGCGGCTGACGGTGCCGGCGCCGACGCAGGTCGGGCAGACCCGGGGGGTGGTGCCGCTCTTGGCGCCGGTGCCGTTGCAGAGCCGGCAGGGGGCCTGGCTGGTCATCCGCAGCGGGACGGTCGCG
The DNA here is from genome assembly GCF_055594965.1 of Kitasatospora sp. NPDC040550. Lineage (NCBI taxonomy): Bacteria > Bacillati > Actinomycetota > Actinomycetes > Kitasatosporales > Streptomycetaceae > Kitasatospora > Kitasatospora sp. NPDC040550. The sequence goes on from NZ_JBVIWC010000018.1 coordinate 107,690, forward strand.
CCGTCGACGGCCTCCTCGAAGGAGAGCGTCACCTCGGTCTCGACGTCGGCGCCGCGCCGGGGCTGGGCCTGCCGGGCGCCGCCGCGGTTGAAGAGGCCGCCGAAGACGTCGCCGAGGCCGCCGCCACCGCCGCCCTGGTTGCCGTTGAAGAGGTCGCCGAAGTCGAAGCCGTAGCTGCCGGCGCCGCCGGGGCCGCCGGTGCGGAAGCCGCCGTTGGCGAAGAGGCTGCGGGCCTCGTCGTACTCCTTGCGGCGCTTCTCGTCGGAGAGGACGTCGTACGCCTCGGAGATGTCCTTGAAGCGCTCCTCGGCCTTGGCGTCGCCCTTGTTCGCGTCCGGGTGGAACTCGCGCGCCAGCTTGCGGTAGGTCTTCTTGATCTCGGTGGCGGTGGCGTCCTTGGGCACGCCGAGGACCTTGTAGTAGTCCTTCTCGACAAAGTCCTTGCCGCTCATGCGCCCACCTCGCTCCGCCCGGAAGCCGCTGAGCGGTTCACGCACTCCTCGATGGTTCGCTCGCTGTGCTCGCTCACCGCTCCCGACACCTCCCGATGTCCATCGTCACTGCGCTGTCAACAGCCGCCGGAAGAAGCGCTGCTGACAGCGCGCTGCGGAGCCGGCCGCCGTACTGGCCGGCGTACGACTCCGCAGCGCACTGGTTGTCAGCTGTCACAGGTTGTCAGCTGTCCGAGCCACCGTCGGACTTGTCCTTCTCGGCGGACTTCGCCTCGGCGTCCGGGCCGGGCGTCGTCTGGGTGCCGGGCTGGGGCTCGGCCACGGCGACCATCGCCGGGCGGATGATCCGCTCGCCGATGCGGTAGCCGGGCTGGAGGATCTGGACGCAGGTGTCCTCGGTGACGTCCGAGGAGTAGCTGTGCATCAGCGCCTCGTGCTGCGTCGGGTCGAAGGGCTCGCCCTCCTTGCCGAACTGCTGCAGGCCCAGCTTGGCGACGACCATCTCCAGGGAGTCGGAGACGGACTTGAAGCCGCCCGTCACCTCGCCGTGCTCGCGGGCGCGGCCGATGTCGTCCAGGACCGGGATCAGGGACTCCAGGATGTTGGAGACCGCGATCTCGCGGACGGTCAGCCGGTCGCGCTCGACCCGCTTGCGGTAGTTCTGGTACTCGGCCTGCAGCCGCTGCAGGTCCGCGGTGCGCTCGGCCAGCTCGCGCTTGGCCGCGGCGAGCCCCTCGGGGGCCTCGCCGGCACCGGCCGAGGCGGCTTCCTCGGCGGCCTTGATCACGGCCTCTTCGGCGGCGGAGTCGTCGCCGGGCTTGCCGCCCTGCGGCTTGTCCGTCATGCCGACGCACCGCCCTTGGGCTTCTCGTCGTCGACGATCTCGGCGTCGACGACGTCGTCCTCCTTGGCGTGGGCGGAGTCGCCGGCCGCGGCGGCACCGGCACCGGCGGCGTCGGCGTTGGCGTAGAGCGCCTGGCCGAGCTTCTGGGCGGTGGTGGAGACCTTCTCGGAGGCCTCGCGGATCTTCGCGATGTCCTCGCCCTTGAGGGCTTCCTTGAGCTCGCCGATGGCGGTCTCGACCTCGGTCTTGACGTCGGCCGGCAGCTTGTCGGAGTTGTCGGCGATGAACTTCTCGGTCGAGTAGACGAGCTGCTCGGCGGAGTTGCGGGTCTCGACGGCCTCGCGGCGCTTGTGGTCGTCCTCGGCGTACTGCTCGGCCTCGCGGCGCATGCGGTCGACCTCGTCCTTCGGCAGCGAGGAGCCGCCGGTGACGGTCATCTTCTGCTCCTTGCCGGTGCCGAGGTCCTTCGCGCCGACGTGCATGATGCCGTTGGCGTCGATGTCGAAGGTGACCTCGATCTGCGGCAGGCCGCGCGGCGCCGGCGGCAGGCCGGTCAGCTCGAACATCCCGAGCTTCTTGTTGTACGCGGCGATCTCGCGCTCGCCCTGGTAGACCTGGATCTGCACGGACGGCTGGTTGTCCTCGGCCGTGGTGAAGATCTCGGAGCGCTTGGTCGGGATCGTGGTGTTGCGCTCGATCAGCTTGGTCATGATGCCGCCCTTGGTCTCGATGCCGAGGGACAGCGGGGTGACGTCGAGCAGCAGGACGTCCTTGACCTCGCCCTTGAGGACACCGGCCTGGAGCGCGGCGCCGATGGCGACGACCTCGTCCGGGTTGACGCCCTTGTTGGCGTCCTGGCCGCCGGTCAGCTCCTTGACGAGCTCGGCGACGGCGGGCATGCGGGTCGAGCCACCGACCAGGACGACGTGGTCGATCTCGGAGAGCGAGATGCCGGCGTCCTTGATCACGTTGTGGAACGGGACCTTGCAGCGCTCCAGCAGGTCCGCGGTCAGCTGCTGGAACTGGGCGCGGGTGAGCTTCTCGTCCAGGTGCAGCGGGCCCTCGGCGGAGGCCGTGATGTAGGGCAGGTTGATCGAGGTCTCGGAGGACGAGGACAGCTCGATCTTGGCCTTCTCGGCAGCCTCGCGCAGACGCTGCAGGGCCATCTTGTCCTTGGACAGGTCGACGCCGTGACCGGACTGGAAGACCTTGACCAGGTGGTCGACGACGCGCTGGTCCCAGTCGTCGCCGCCGAGGTGGTTGTCACCGTTGGTGGCCTTCACCTCGACGACCCCGTCGCCGATCTCCAGCAGGGAGACGTCGAAGGTGCCGCCGCCGAGGTCGAAGACCAGGATGGTCTGGTCGTCCTTGTCCAGGCCGTAGGCCAGGGCGGCCGCGGTGGGCTCGTTGACGATACGCAGGACGTTGAGGCCCGCGATCTCACCGGCCTCCTTGGTGGCCTGGCGCTCCGAGTCGTTGAAGTACGCCGGGACGGTGATGACGGCGTCGGTGACGGTCTCACCCAGGTAGGCCTCGGCGTCCCGCTTGAGCTTCTGCAGCACGAAGGCCGAGATCTGCTGCGGGTTGAAGTCCTTGCCGTCGATGTTGATCTTCCACCCGGTGCCCATGTGGCGCTTCACCGAGCGGATGGTGCGGTCGACGTTGGTGACCGCCTGGCGCTTGGCCACCTCGCCGACGAGGACCTCACCGTTCTTGGCGAAGGCGACGACGGACGGCGTGGTCCGCGCGCCCTCGGCGTTCGTGATGACGGTGGGCTCGCCACCCTCCAGAACGCTGACGACCGAGTTCGTCGTACCGAGGTCGATGCCGACCGCGCGTGCCATCGTAGATACCTCCACGGAAGAGTTGAGCTTTACAGGCTCAAGGATGCACGACCCGGCGGGCAGCGTCAACAGCTATGAGTGTTCAGCACTCAACTTTGCTGACACCGGTCCGGAGGGGCGGGCGGGTTCCCGGCGCTCGCGACGGGGCGGCGCGCGTGCGGTCACGTGACTGCCGCCATAGCTTGGGAACCTTCTGGAGGACTGTTGGCGACCTGTAATGTCCGGGCCGTCGGCCCGGCAAGTTACCGACCAGTACAATCACTCGGAACCGCGGGCCCGCAGAACGCGCAGAACGAGAACCGCAGGACCGCAGGACCGCAGAAGCGCAGGACCGCAGAACCGCAGACACTGCTCAACCGCAAGCCGCAGGAGACGGAGAGCGATGCAACTAGCAGCGATCGTCATCTCGCTGGTCACGTTCGTGATCGGCACCGCGCTCGCCCTCCGTGCGGCGTGGCACATTTTCAGGGTCGTGCTGACCGGCGCGCCGGACACCACCCGCTTCGGCAGCCCCGCCCAGCGGGTGAAGACCCTCGCGACCGAGTTCTTCGGCCACACCCGGATGAACCGCTGGGGGATCGTCGGCATCGCCCACTGGTTCGTCGCGGTCGGCTTTTTCAGCCTCGTGCTCACCATCGTCAACGCGATGGGCCAGCTGTTCGACGCCGAGTGGGAACTGCCGATCATCGGCAACTGGATGATCTGGCAGCTCTTCGTCGAGCTGGTCGGCACCCTGACCACCCTGGGCATCGCCACCCTGATCGTGATCCGGCTGATGAGCCTGCCGTCCCGGTCGGGCCGCAAGTCCCGGTTCGCCGGCTCGATCGCCTGGCAGGCCTTCTACGTCGAGTACACGATCCTCGGCATCGGCCTGTGCATCCTGATGCTGCGCGCCCTGGAGGGCGCCCTGGCCGGCGTCGACTCGTACGGCCCGGAGCACCTGGTCTCGTACCCGATCACCTCGGCGCTGAGCGGGCTGTCGCACGGCACGCTGGAGAACCTGGTCTACCTGTTCGCGATGCTCAAGATCTGCATCTCGTTCGCGTGGGCGATCACCATCGGCCTGAACCCCTCGATGGGCGTGGCCTGGCACCGCTTCCTCGGCTTCTTCAACATCTACTTCAAGCGCGAGGAGGACGGCACCACCGCGCTCGGCGCGCTCCGTCCGATGACCAGCCAGGGCCGGCCGATCGACTTCGAGGACCCGGCCGACGACGCCGTCTTCGGCGTCTCCCAGGTCGAGCACTTCTCCTGGAAGGGCATCCTCGACTTCTCCACCTGCACCGAGTGCGGCCGCTGCCAGTCGCAGTGCCCCGCCTGGAACACCGGCAAGCCGCTGTCCCCCAAGCTGCTGATCATGAGCCTGCGCGAGCACGTCTACGGCAAGGCGCCGTACCTGCTGGCCGGCGGCGGCAAGGACATGGAGGGCACCGAGCAGGCCACCGCCGAGCAGCTCAAGGACGTCCCGGCGGCCGCCCTGGCCGAGGCCGAGCGCCCGCTGATCGGCACCGCCGAGGAGAACGGCGTCATCGACCCGGACGTGCTGTGGTCCTGCACCACCTGCGGCGCCTGCGTCGAGCAGTGCCCGGTGGACATCGAGCACGTCGACCACATCGTCGACATGCGCCGCTACCAGGTGATGATCGAGAGCAACTTCCCGACCGAGGCCGGGACGATGCTCAAGAACCTGGAGAACAAGGGCAACCCGTGGGGCATGGCCACCAAGGCCCGCCTCGACTGGGTCAAGGAGCTCAAGAAGGAGACCGGCATCGAGGTGCCGGTGATCGGTGAGGACATCGACCCCGCCGAGGTCGAGTACCTCTACTGGGTCGGCTGCGCCGGTGCCCTGGAGGACCGCGCCAAGAAGACCACCAAGGCCTTCGCCGAGCTGCTGCACACCGCGGGCGTGAAGTTCGCCATCCTTGGCAAGGAGGAGACCTGCACCGGTGACTCCCCGCGCCGCCTGGGCAACGAGTTCCTCTTCCAGATGCTCGGCGCGCAGAACGTGGAGACGCTGAACGCCGCGCTGGAGGACGCCCCGACCAAGCGGATCGTGGCCACCTGCCCGCACTGCTTCAACACCATCGCCAACGAGTACCCGCAGCTCGGCGGGCACTTCGAGGTGATCCACCACACCCAGCTGCTGCAGCACCTGATCGACGAGGGCAAGCTCGTCCCGGTCAACCCGGTCGAGGGCCTGATCACCTACCACGACCCCTGCTACCTGGGCCGCCACAACAAGGTCTACAGCCCGCCGCGCGAGATCATGGACAAGGTCCCCGGTCTGCGCCAGCAGGAGATGCACCGCCACAAGGAGCGCGGCTTCTGCTGCGGCGCCGGCGGCGCGCGGATGTGGATGGAGGAGCGCATCGGCAAGCGGATCAACACCGAGCGCGTGGACGAGGCGCTGTCGCTCAACCCGGACATCGTCTCCACCGCCTGCCCGTTCTGCCTGGTGATGCTCTCCGACTCGGTCAACGGCAAGAAGAACGAGGGCGCGGCCAAGGAGCACCTCAAGGTGGTCGACGTGGCCCAGCTGCTGCTCGACTCGGTGAAGGCGACCCCGCCGGCCGAGGCCGAGGAGCCCGCGACGGTCGACGCGTAACCGCGGTCACGCGGTCACCGTTCGCTGTTCGACAGTTCTGCAACAACCGCCCGGCCCGGTGGACGCCGCCAACGCGCCCGCCGGGCCGGGCTTTTCGGCGCCCCGGGCGACGGCCGGTGGTACGGCGGGCGGACGGCGAGTGACGTCAATCGCACGTCCGCCGGACGGGCATTCGGTCGGAAGGAAATACAGTAGGCGCCGGACCGGCCGCGAGCCGGTCGACCCGTTCAGGACGGGTTCAGACCACTGACGGAGGTATCGGCCCGCCGGGCCGGGCCGCGGAGAGCACAAGGGGAACAGCGCAGACCATGACCGAGGCGATCATGCTCGTCGGTGGTAAGGGCACGCGACTGCGTCCGCTGACCACCCACACCCCCAAGCCGATGCTGCCCGTGGCAGGCGTCCCGTTCATCGCGCACCAGCTGGCCCGTGCGGCCGCCGCCGGGGTCACCCGGGTGGTACTGGCCACCTCCTACCTGGCCGAGGTGTTCGAGGACCACTTCCAGGACGGCACCCCGTACGGGATCGAGCTGGTCTACCTGACCGAGCGCGAGCCGCTGGGCACCGGCGGGGCCATCCGCAACGCCGCCTCCGGGCTGACCTGCGGCCCGGACGAGCCGGTCCTGGTCTTCAACGGCGACATCCTCTCCGGCCTCGACATCGCCGCCCTGCGCGACGGCCACGTGGCCGCCGGGGCCGACGTCACCCTGCACCTCACCCGGGTGGAGGACCCGCGGGCCTTCGGCCTGGTCCCGACCGACGACAACGGGCGGGTGCTGGAGTTCCTGGAGAAGCCGGAGACGCCGGAGCAGATCGTCACCGACCAGATCAACGCCGGCTGCTACGTCTTCACCCGGTCCGTCATCGACCGCATCCCGGCCGGCCGCGAGGTCTCCGTCGAGCGCGAGACCTTCCCCGAGCTGCTGGCCACCGGCGCCCTGCTGCGCGGTGTCGTCGACACCTCGTACTGGCTGGACCTCGGCACCCCGGCCGCGTTCGTCCGCGGCTCGGCCGACCTGGTCCTCGGCAAGGTCGACTCCCCGGCCGTTCCCGGCCCCACCGGCGACGCCCTGCTGCTGCCCGGCGCCACCGTCCACCCGGGCGCGGTGCTCAGCGGCGGCACCGTGGTCTCCGCGGACGCGGTGGTCGAGGCCGGCGCGATCGTCGAGGGCAGCGTGATCCTGCCCGGCGCCGTGATCGGCCCGGACACCCTGGTCAAGGACTCGATCGTGGGCGCCTACGCCACCGTCGGCGACCGCTCGGCGCTGGACGGCGCGGTGATCGGCGACGGCGCGATCGTCGAGTCCGACAACGAGCTGCCCAACGGCATCCGGATCGCCTGCGGCACCCTGCTGCCGGTCGGCGCCGTCCGCACCACGGCCGGCCCGGGCGGCTGCCCGGCCGGCACGGCCGCGGCCGCCTCGGTGCACGGGCCCTCGGTCACCGCCCAGCGCTAGAGCCCCGGGCGTCCTCGTCGGACGACTTTCGGACCCGTTCGTCTCAGGCTCGCTGCAAACCGGCCCCGGCTCCGTCCGGGGCCGCCGCGCACTGGGCCGGACGGGTACCTTCGGAGCGTGGCTGGTAATCGATACGACAGCGGTCAGGGCGCCGACCGTCCGCACGGCGGATGGTCGGCGCCCCCGCCGCCGCCGGGGGCGCCCGGGGGGTACGGGCGGACGGACGGCCCCGTGGACGGGCCGGAGTACTTCACGGCCGCACACCCGACGGCGGCACCCGGCGGGCCGGGCACCCCGGGCGGCGGCGCGGGCGGTCCCGGGAGCACGGTCGGCGACGGGTACGACCCCTACGCGGCCGACCCCTACGCGGCCGACCCCTACGCGGCCGACCGGCCGGGCAACACCCGGGCCTTCCCGACGGCCGGCGACCCGTACCGGGGCGGCGCCCCGTACGGGCAGCAGCCGCCCTACGGCCACGAGGGCCACGGCTCGTACGGCCGGGGCCCGGACCAGGGCCGGTACGGCTACGACGACAACGGCGGCTCCGGGCAGCAGCCGCCGTACGGCCAGGAGCAGCCCCCGTACGGCCAGGACAACGTCACGGTCTACCGCGCGGGCGGCCAGTCCGCCCCGCACGTCAGCGGGCCCCGGCCGCAGTGGCGCGAACTGTTCGTCGGCATCGTCCGCACCCCGACCGCGATCTTCGACCGCACCCGCGACCACCAGGTCTGGCTGCCCGCGCTCAGCGTCTCGCTGCTGTACGGCGTGCTCGCGGTGCTCGGCATCGGGCTGACCCACGACGACATCGTCAACTCCACCTTCTCGGTGGCGCTGACCGGCCTGCTCGCCGCCGCCATCGGCTTCACCGTGGCCGGCGCCGTCTTCGGCGCGGTCACCTACGCGCTGGCCCGCCAGCTCGGCGGCGACGGCCCGTGGAAGTCGACGGTCGGCCTGGCCGCGCTGATCGGCTGGCTGACCGACGCGCCCCGGCTGCTGCTCGACCTGGTGCTGCCCTCGGGCAGTGCGGTGGTGCAGGTGGTCGGCTGGGCGACCTGGATGCTCTGCGCGTACCTGCTGACCACCATGGTCCGGCGGGTGCACGACCTGCCCTGGGGCAAGGCGGCGGCCGCCGCGGCGGTGCAGCTGCTCGCGCTGCTGGTGCTGATCAAGCTGCCGACGCTCGGGTGACCGGGCGGCACCGGCCGACGTGATCAAGGTCCCTGCCGCCGGTGCGGGGCCGGCAGGCAGAATGGTGGGCGGGTCCGGCCGGAAGGCCCGGGCCCGCCCACCCTCGTTCGTCGACCACCAGCGGAGCCAGCCATGACCCTCCCCACCACCCACGTCAGCTTCCCGGCCGGGGCGGTGACCGGGGAGTCCCCGGTGCTGGCGGTGCACCCGCTGACGGACGGCCGGTACGCGGTGGTGACCACGGCGACCCCGTTCCACCCGCTCGACCACACCTGGCCCGACCAGCCGGCCGACCACGGCACCCTCACCGTCGACGGCACCGAGCTGGCCGTGGTGGACTGCCTCACCGGCGCGGTCGGCCCGGACGGCGGCGCACCGCTGGTCGGCGCCGACATCCCGGTCAAGCGCGGCGACGAGGAGTGGTCCTGGCTGGTCCTGCACGTGCTCGCCGCCGACCCCGGTGACCTGGTCGGCCGCACCGCCGTGCTCGCCGTCGACACCGAGCGCCGGGCCGCCCTGAGCGCCTCGCACAGCGGCTGCCACCTGCTCGCCCTCGCCCTCAACGCCGCGCTCGCCCCGCGCTGGCGCAAGGACCCGGGCCGCTCCGACGCCTTCGGCAACCCCGACTTCGACAGCCTCGCCATGGCGAGCTCGGTGATGGACACCCAGGCCAGCACGGACACCTACCGGCTCGGCAAGTCGCTCAAGAAGAAGGGCTTCACGGTCGACGCCACCGAGGAGTTCCCCGCCCTCGCCGACGCCCTGCCCGCCCTCACCGAGGCCGTCAACGCCCGGCTGGCCGCCTGGGTCGCGGCCGACGCCCCGGTCCGGATCGACGTCCCCGGCCCCGAGCTGACCGCCCGCCGCCAGTGGCACTGCGAGCTGCCCGAGGGCGGCGCGCAGATCTTCTGCGGCGGTACCCACCTGCACCACCTCGGCGAGCTCGCCGAGCTGCGCACCGAGCTGCGGCTGTCCGAGGACGGCGCCGAGCTGGTCGCCGTCACCAGCCCCAAGCGGGCCTGACGCCGCCGGGCGGCTCCGCTGCCCGTCCGGCTCCGACGCCGGTCCGGCTCCGGTCGGAAAGGCCGACCGTCCGGCTCCGGTCCGGAAACGCCGACCGTCCGGAAACGCCGCGGGCGGCCACCCCCTGGTCGAGGGGGTGGCCGCCCGCCGTGCGTGCGCTCCGTCGCGGCGCGGTCAGACGTCGCTGCGGTGGAAGTTCAGGTACGAGCGGGACGGCGTCGGGCCGCGCTGCCCCTGGTAGCGCGAGCCGTAGCGCGCGGAGCCGTACGGGTGCTCGGACGGCGAGGAGAGCCGGAACAGGCACAGCTGCCCGATCTTCATCCCCGGGTAGAGCTTGATCGGCAGCGTCGCGACGTTCGACAGCTCCAGCGTCACGTGACCGCTGAAACCGGGGTCGATGAAGCCCGCCGTGGAGTGGGTGAGCAGGCCCAGCCGGCCCAGGCTCGACTTGCCCTCCAGTCGGGAGGCCACGTCCTCGGGCAGCGTGATGACCTCGTACGTCGAGGCCAGCACGAACTCGCCCGGGTGCAGGATGAACGCCTCGTCGCCGTCCGGTTCGACCAGCCGGGTCAGGTCCGGCTGCTCCTCGGAGGGGTCGATGTGCGGGTACTTGTGGTTCTCGAACACGCGGAAGAAGCGGTCGAGGCGCACGTCGATGCTCGACGGCTGGATCATCGCCGGGTCGAACGGGTCGATGACGACCCGGCCCAGGTCGATTTCGGTCCGGATGTCCTTGTCAGAGAGCAGCACGCTTCGAGGTTACGTGCACGACGGGGCCCCGGACGAATCCGTCCGGGGCCCCGTGTCCTCCCGTCGGCCGTCAGGCCAGGAACTCAGCGGCCTCCAACCGCATCGCCCGAGCCAGTTGGGCCGTCGACAGCTCCCGCACGTCGGCCAGCACCGAGCTCCGGAGCCGTCCGCACTGCGGACAGCGGATCAACCGCCCGGGCCCGAGCCGCCCGGGACCGAGGTTCTGCATCGGGAACGTGGTGGTGCTGAACAGGTGCCCCTCGGCACAACGAACGACGGCGCGCTGCTCCATCGATCCCCTTCCCATCCCTAACCCAGTACTCACCCGTACTCATCGCGCCCCGGCGGCCTGGCCCCGGGACAGCGTCACATTAGGGGATGTTCCGGACATTCCACACCATGGCTCGCCGCCCCGACCCCGCACCCACCGGGGCACTGGCACGCGGCCCACACAGTACGCCTCCCGCCCGCCCCCACCGGGCTCCGCCACGGCCCGGGACCGGCCGTGCAACCACTGTCGCGGATGGGGTACAGTGACACTGGAATGAGCAGTCTCTGACGGCTCATCAGGCGGGCGTAGTTTAATGGTAGAACATGAGCTTCCCAAGCTTAGAGCGCGAGTTCGATTCTCGTCGCCCGCTCCAGTACCGAAAGCCGCAGGTCATCTGACCTGCGGCTTTCGGCGTTTCGGGGGCGGCCGGGGCGGGGGCGTGCTGGGGTGGGGTGGTGGGTGGGCCGTGCCGGGTGGTGGGGTGCGGTGGGACCCGGGGCGGGGGAACTGTCCGTGCCCGGGGGCCGTCCAAGGAGTGACGGAATGCCTGCCCGGGTTGAACGCCGGGGGGAGTACGGAGGGCCCTGTGCAGTCAGGTGGTGCCGAGCTGAACCTGGGGTGCCCGGACGGTTTCCGCGCCGGCGCGGTGGCCGTGCCGGACTGGTGGCCGGTGTTGGCTCCGGATGTGACGGTCGATCAACTCGACGCCGGGGAGCGGTGCGAGGAGTTGCTGCGGGAGACCGTGGAGGCCCTCCGGCCGGTGCCGGTGTGGCAGGAGGCGGTGCCCCGGGCGGGGGTGCGGTTGGCGGCGCCGGGGCGGCGCGGGGCCGAGGTGCTCTGGTACGTGACCCGGGGGCGGGACCTGTTGACCGTCGTGTCGCCGGGCCGGCGGGCGGAGCTGGCGGGCGCGGTGGAGCGGCAGTGGCGGCGGCGGGGGTGGACGATCACCTCGTTGAACGCCGGGCGGGACCGGCCCGGGGTCGCCGCGACGACTCGGGACGGGTCCCAACTAGTGCTGTGCTTCGGTGAGTTCGGCGAGATCCGAGTGACCGCGAGCCTGCTCGGGGTGGCCCGCTCGGAGCGGGTGCCCGAGCTGCCGGGAGCGGGTGAGCCCGATCCGGCTCCGCTGCCCTACGTGCACTGCGCGTACTGGAGCGCACTGGTGTGACGGCTGGGGGCGGGTTACGGGGGAGGCGTGGAGCGAGTCCCCCCGGACCCGCTCCACGCCGCCACGTCGCGCGGCTTCGGCGCTGCCGCTCCCCCCGACACCCCGGCAGCCTCGCCGTTCCCCCCTGGCACCACCCTCCGGCGAGAGCGTCCGCACAGACCCGGCGAGTCCCCACCCCCGGGGACGTCGTGTTCTCACGCTAACAAACCGCGTGGTTGGTTTGTCAATAGTGAAATCCACGAAAAATCCACAATCGTGGCGATGTGGTCGGGCCGGTGTGATGGGCGTCCCACCAGGCAGTTGCGACCTCGTCAGGGGTGCCCGCGGCCGGGCCCGAGCCCGTACCGCCCGCCCGGGACGCGAGGAGCACGCGGCCTGGAATCCGACATTCCATGCATCATGACAGCACGGAGTGACACCGCGCGAGTGCCCAGCGCAGTGGAGGAGCGGGGCCCGACGGGCTCGCCGGGGCGGGTGGTCCGGGGCGGTCAGCGCAGCAGCCGGCGCTCCTTGGCCACCGCCACCGCGCCCGCCCGGGTGTCCACCCCCAACTTGTCGTAGATCCGGCCGAGGTGGGTCTTCACCGTCGCCTCGCTGATGAACAGCGCCCGGGCGATGTCCCGGTTGCCCAGCCCCTGCGCCAGCTGTTCGAGGATGTCCTGTTCGCGCTCGGTGAGCTGCGGCGCGGGCGCCCGCATCTGCGCCATCACCCGGGAGGCGACCGGCGGGGAGAGCACCGTCCGGCCCCGGGCGGCCGCGTGGACGGCGGCGAACAGCTCCTCCGGCCGCTCGGCCTTCAACAGGTAGCCGGTGGCGCCGGCCGCGATGGCCCGGGTGATGTCGGCGTCGGTGTCGTACGTGGTGAGGACCAGGACGTGCGGCCCGCCCGGGGCGGCGGTGATCCGCCGGGTGGCCTCCACGCCGTCGATGCCCTCACCGAGCTGGAGGTCCATCAGCACGACCTGCGGGGCCAGCTTGGCCGCCAGCGCGACGGCCTCCTCCCCGGTGCTCGCCTCGCCGACCACCTCGATGTCGCCCGCGCTGGCGAGCAGCGCCAGCAGGCCGGCCCGGACCACCGCGTGGTCGTCGCAGACCAGCAGCCGGACGGCGGCGGAGCCCTCCGGTGCGTCGCTCGACGGGGTGCGCGCTGCGTTCATCGGTGCTCCAGGGGGATCGCGGCGGAGACGACGGTGCCCTCGCCGGGGGTGCTCTCCACGGTCAGCGTGCCACCCAGCTGCCGCAGCCGGGCGCGCATGGCCGGCAGGCCGTACCCGCGGGTGCCGCCGGTCGCGCGGTGCCCGCCCGCCGCCGGGTCGAAGCCCTGCCCGTCGTCGGCGACGTCCAGCACGGCCTGGTCGCCCAGGAAGGACAGGGTGATCGCGGCCGCCGAGGCCCCGGCGTGCTCCCGGACGTTGGCCAGCGCGCCCTGGGCGATCCGCAGCAGCGCGGACTGCGCGGCCGCCGGCAGCGGGACGGGCGTGCCGTCCAGATGGAAGCGGACCGGCAGCCCGCTCTCGGCGGACTCCCGTTCGGCGAGCGCCCGCAGCGCCCGGTCCAGGGTGCCGCCGTCGGCGAGTTCGGCCGGGGCGAGGTCATGGACGAAGCGGCGGGCCTCGGCGAGGTTGCGGGCGGCCACCTCGGCGGCGGTGCGGACGTGGGTGCGGGCGGTCGCCGGGTCGGCGTCCCAGGTGCGGTCGGCGGCCTGCAGCAGCATCTGCTGGCTGGACAGGCCCTGCGCCAGCGTGTCGTGGATCTCCATCGCCAGCCGCTCGCGTTCGGCGAGCGTGCCCTCGCGCCGTTCGGTGGCGGCGAGTTCGCGCCGGGTGCGGACCAGGTCGGCGATCAGCGCGCGCTGCCGGGCGGCCTGCCGGGCCATGAACAGGAACACCCCGGTGGCCAGCGCGGCCACTGCGGGCGGCAGCAGGACGAGGGTGGCGTCCGTCGTGCCGGGCAGCCGGACCTCGGCGATCACCACCAGCAGCGTCAGGGCCGCCACCAGTGGGATCGCCGCCTTCGCGGGCAGCGCCCGCAGCCCGGTGTAGATCAGCGGGACGGCGCACCAGGCGAAGCTCGGCGCGAGCAGCACCAGCACCACCCAGAGCGCGACCACCAGCGCCAGCGGCCACCGGCGCGGCCGGCCCGGCGGGGTCGGACGGCGGTGGTCGAGCCAGGAGGCGGCCGGCTGGGCGACGGCCAGGGCGGCGCTCAGCCCGATCACCCAGGGGATCCGGGGGCTGCCGGCGTGGTGGGTGAGGTAGCGGCTGAGCGCGGCGGCGAGCAGCAGCAGGAAGGCGGAGTCCAGCAGCAGCGCCAGCCGTCCGGCGTCCGGGTCACCGGCGTCGCGCCCGCCCGGGGGCGGGCCGGCGGACGGGCGGGGCTGCTGCACGGGGGGCTCCTGGCGCTACGGGCTCCGGACGGGGCTCGGCCGACGACGCGACGGCGCTCGGCGGACGACGCGACCACGCGACCACGTGACCACGTGCCACGCGACCACGCGACGGCGCGACGGCGCTCGGCCGACGGCCGAGCAGTGTCGGGCGAAACGGTACGGACCGGCGCCCGGCGCACTGACCTGCGCCGATCCCTCGATGCTGACCCGTCCGGCCCGGTCCCGCATCAGCCGATCGGTTGACGCCGGCGTCCCCCATCATGCCCGGACGGTCGCGCCGGACCGTCGATGCCGCGCGCCCGGATCCGGCCGGAGGATCGGAGCAGAGCCGGGCGGTCCCCCCGCCGCCCGGCCCAGAACCCGCCGCGGACCCCGCGAACCCCGCGGACCCGCCGTCCCGTTGAGGAGCTGGACCATGAAGAAGACCTCCGTGCGCACCCGGGTGCTGACCGGCACCGCCGCCGTCGCCGCGCTCGCCGCCGCCGGCGCCGTCTCGGCCAGCGCTGAGACCACCGAGACCCCGGCCGCCCCGGCCGCGGTGAAGGTCGACACCCAGAACAAGAACCTCGCCCAGAGCACCGGCCTGACCATCGACGCCGCCACCCGCGCCGCCCAGGCCGCCCTGGACGCGGCGACCAAGGCCGGCCAGCACGTCTCCGTCGCCGTGGTCGACCGGGACGGCGTCACCCGGGTGCTGCTCAAGGGCGACGGCGCCGGCCCGCAGGCCCCGGAGTCGGCCGAGCGCAAGGCCTTCACGGCGGTCTCCTGGAACGCCCCGACCTCGGAGCTGGCCAAGCGCCTGGCCCAGGCCCCGAACCTCAAGGACATCCCCGGCACGCTGTTCCTCGCGGGCGGCGCCCCGGTGCAGGCCAAGGGCGCTCCGGTCGCCGCCGTCGGTGTCGCGGGCGCGCCCAGCGGCGACCTGGACGAGCAGTTCGCGCAGGCCGGCGTGGCCGCCCTGGCGAAGTGACCCGCCCCGGCCGGTCGGCCCGCCGCCGGGGCCGACCGGCCGGGCGAACTCCCGTACCCGGCACCCGCCGTGCTTCCGGCCCACGGCCCGGGGCGGACTCGTTCGGGTGAACAAGGGGAGGGTCGCCGCAGAACAGGCGGTGACCCTTTGAAAAGCCGGTGTCGTTGTCAGTGCCGCGTGGCAGGCTTCCCGGTATGACGGCGTGGACCCTCAACGACATCGAACGTGCGATCCGCTCCTCCTGGGGTGTCGACACCTGCGCGCCCGAGGACCAGGCCCGCTGGCGTCCCGACAATCCCGCCCGCGGCCAGTGCGGTGTGACGGCCATGGTGGTGCACGACCTGCTCGGCGGCGAGCTGATGATGGGCGAGGTGCACGTCGACGGGGTCCGGACGGACCTCCACTGGTGGAACCGCTTCGCCACCGGCTTCGAGATCGACCTCACCCGGGAGCAGTTCGGCCCGGGCGAGCTGGTCGGCCCCGGTCGCCCGGTCGCCCGCCCGGCCCGCCCCGGCCGGCTCCAGGCCCAGTACGAGCTGCTGCGCCACCGGGTGGTCACCGAGTTGGAGCGCGGCGCCTCCGCCGGCCGCCTCCGCCGCCCGGCCCGGGTCGCGTAGCCATCCGGCCCTGGCCCTGGCCCTGGCCCCGGCTCCAGCCCCAGCGGCGGCGGGGTCGGCCCGGGTGTCCCCGGCCGGCCGAACTCCCCTGACGTACAGTCGCTTCCGGACGAACCAACGTACGGGTGACGGCGGCGAACGGAGTGCGCGGATGAGCGGGGCGACGGTCGGTTTCGTGGGGCTGGGCGCGATGGGGCAGGGGATGGCCGGCAGCCTGCTGCGCGCCGGCCACGCCGTACGGGTCTGGAACCGCTCGCCCGAGCCGGTAGCCGCCCTGGTGGCCCAGGGCGCCGAGGCGGCCGGCTCGCTCGCCGAGGTGTTCGCCGCCGACACGGTGGTCTCGATGCTGGCCAACGACCAGGCGGTCGAAGGGCTGCTGCTCGATCCCGGGCTGCTGGCGGGCGCCAAGGCGACCCTGCACGTCAACATGGCCACCGTCTCGCTCGCCCTGGCCGAACGAGCCGAGGAACTGCACGCCCAGCACGGCATCGGCTACGTCGCCGCGCCCGTCCTCGGCCGACCGCCGGTCGCGGCCGCGGGGAAGCTCAACATCCTGGTCGCGGGCGCACCCGAACTGCTGGACCGGGCCGAGCCGCTGTTCGCCGCGATGGGCGAGCGCAGCTGGCACTTCGGCGACCGCCCCAGGCAGGCCAACACCGCCAAGATCAGCACCAACTTCCTGCTGGCCTGCGCGATCGAGTCGATGGCCGAGGCGTGCAGCCTGGCCGAGGCCCACGGGGTCCGGCCCACCGACCTGGTCGAGATGCTCAGCGGCACGCTCTTCCCCGGGCCGGTCTACTCCGGCTACGGCTCGATGGTGGCCGAACGCCGCTACGAGCCGGCCGGGTTCCGGCTGCCGCTCGGCCTCAAGGACGTCGGCCTGGCCCTGGAGGCCGGGGCCGCGCGGCACGTCCCGCTGCCCTTCGGCGGCATCCTGCGGGATGCCTTCCTGGACGCGCTGGCGCACGGCGACGGCGAGAAGGACTGGGCGGCCGTCGCCGAGGTCGCCCGCCGCCGGGCCGGGCTGCCGGACTGACCGACCGCCGCCCCGGCCGTCGCCCCGGCCAGCCGCCCCCGCCCCGCCCCGCCCTGGAGCCGGAGCCGGGGCGGGCGCGGCGGGTGCGGCGGGCCGTGGAATACCCGGCGGTCCGCCGGTGCTCGCCCGGGTGTCCACAGCACCTGACAGGGGGAGTACCGATGACCGACCAGCCCTCCGGCGCCGGGGCGCCGCGCCGCTTCCTGTTCCTGGACGCGAGTTCGCGCGTGAACGGCAACACCGCACAACTCGCCCGACTGGCCGCCGAGTCGAGCCTTCCCGAGGGCGCCGAGCAGCAGTGGCTGCGGCTCGACGAGCACCCGCTGCCTCCCTTCCAGGACCTGCGGCACACCGGTGACGGCCGCTACCCGGAGCCGGTCGGACCCGAACGGACCCTGCTGGAGGCCACCTTGGCAGCCACCGACCTGGTCTTCGTCGCGCCGCTGTACTGGTACACGATGCCGACCAGCGCCAAGCTCTACCTCGACTACTGGTCGGCCTGGTTCCGGGTGCCCGGGGTGGACTTCCGGGACGGCATGCGCGGGGGCACGCTGTGGGACGTCACCGTGCTGGCCGGCACCGAGGAGCACGTCGAGCCGCTGATCGGCACCCTCAAGCTGACCGCCGAGTACATGGGGATGCGCTGGGGCGGTGCGCTGATCGGCAACGGCACCCGCCCGGGGGACGTCCTGCGCGACGAGCGGGCGCTGATCGCGGCCAAGTCCTTCTTCGCGGGCTGACCCGACCGGCCCCCCGCCGCAGACCGCCGCCACGGGACCCCCACCAGGGGACCCCCGCCACCGACCGATGCATTCGCGCCATCCGGGCCCCTGCGCTACCGTCCTCCCGGGCGTGTACCCGTCACTTTGCGGTCATCCTTTGTCGGGTGCAAAAGCCCTACCGCCGGACGGAGTTGGGCGATTCGGACGCCCCGGGCCCGGTCCTGTGACGGAACCGGGCACCCGCCTTCCGAAGTGGCCGAATCGTTCGGTACTCTCCGTCGGACTTTCAGCTTCGCGGGGGAGTAGCGGCGTCTGCGGCCGCCCCCTCGCGCCCGGGCCTCGCCCGGACACTTCCGTGAGGTCTCCTTGTCCATACGTCGCAGTCTTGCCCTGGCCGGCGTCGCCGCGCTCACGTCCTCGCTGGTGCTCACCGGCGCCCAGGGCGCCATGGCCGTCGGTTCCACCGGCACCCCGTCCGCCGCCGCTCAGGCCGCGCAGGCGAAGCACCAGAACCTCGACCTCTCGGTGCGGGGTGTCCCGGACACCTTCGTCGCCGGCGGTGACGCCCGCGTCTTCTCCTACCGGATCCAGAATTCGACGAAGAACGACTTCGTCGCCTTCCCGCTCCTCAAGTTCAAGAACAAGGCCGGCACGCTCAAGGCCAAGGACCTCAAGGTCGAGTACCAGCTGCCGGGCGGCCTGCCCGGCGGCGGCACCTGGCGGACCGGTTCGATCGCGCCCGGCGGCGGTGACGGCGACGACAGCGCGGTGCTGATCCTGCTCGGCGGTGTGAACGACGGCGGTCCCGCCGACGACGCGCTGCTCTACCTCGCCCCGGGCAAGCGGATCGACATCGACGTCCGGGTCTCCTTCACCAAGGACACCCCGCTGGGCAAGGCCGGTGTCGTCCCGGTGGTCTTCTCGGCCAACGCCGACGACGAGTCCGACAACGGCCATTTCAGCTGCGACGGGATCAAGGGCGCCGGCTTCACCATCAAGGCCGGTGGCGGTGGCAAGCCCACCCCGACCCCCACCCCGACCAAGACCGGCAAGCCGACCCCGAGCACCAGCGCGTCGCCCTCGGCGACGACGACGGGGACCCCCACCCCGGCGCCGACCACTCCGGCTCCGACCACCCCGGCGCCGACCACTCCGGCCACCGGCACCGCCTCGCCGTCGGCCTCGCCGTCCGACTCCGGCGCCCCGACCACCCCGGCCCCGACCGCCAGCAGCACCGACGTGCAGCAGCCGATCGACTTCCCGGTGGACGTGCCGAAGGTCACCCCGCCGAAGATCACCCCGGCCGTCGTCACCAAGGCCAAGACGGCCGCCGCCGACGCGGACAAGACCCTCGCCACCACCGGTGGCGGTGACGACACCACCATGATCGCGGCCGCCGGTGGCGCCGTCCTGGTCGCCGGTGTCGGCACCCTCGTGGTGCTCCGCCGCCGCAAGGCCGGCCAGCAGGGCTGATCCGGGCACGACCCGGGCCCGACCCGGAGGGGCTCCCGCTGAGGGACCCCACTGCCGCCCGACCGCCGTCGGGGACGGACCTCCGTCCCCGACGGCGCGGCGCCGGCCGCTCCCCGGGGGCGGCGGCACCGGGCGGCACGGGCGGTTCTCCTCCGTCACATAGGATGTCCGGCCGGAGGGGGCGGAACGGCGGGGAGAGGTACAGGTGCGGGGAGATCGCACGGCACGGGCCACCACCGACTACGAAGCCACGACCGGTCGGATCGCGGGTCTACCGCTCCGCCGGCACCACGTGCTGCTGACGGCGTGGACGGTGCTCTGGTTCTTCCTGGTGGAGCCCAGCGGCGGCTTCTCCTGGCACTACCTGCGCCAGGGCGAGCAGCTGCTGTTCAGCAGCCAGCCCGACGGCGGCCTCTCGCTCTACGCCCACCACCCCGAGCTGCAGATCGGCCCGGTCAGCCTGGCCGCCGCCCGGCTCACCGCCCCGTTCTCGCCGCACATCGGCCAGCTGATCGCCGAGGCGGCGAGCGCCGGGCTCGGCCTGGTGATGCTGGTGCTGGTCGGCCGCACCGCCGCCCTGTACTACCTCGGCACCGGCACCAACCACCGCCGGCTCCAGCAGCGGCTGCTGATCGCCGGGCTGGCGTTCATCCCGATGTGGGTCGAGGTGTCGGTCCGCTTCGCGCACCTGGACGACGTCCTCGCGCTGTTCTTCACCACCCTCGCCGCGCACGCCCTGGCCCGCGGCAAGCCCGTCCAGGTCGCGGTCTTCCTGGCCCTGGCGGTCGATTCCAAACCGTGGGCGATCGCCTTCGCCCCGCTGATCCTGGCCCTGCCCCGGCCCGCCTGGCTGCGCACCGCGCTCTGGTTCTGCCTGCTGGTCGCGATCGCCTGGCTGCCGTTCTACCTGGGCAACCTGGACACCATGGCGGCGGCGAAGTTCACCATCCCGAACCAGCCCGCTTCCGCGCTGCGCTGGTTCGGGGTCACCGACCCGGCCACCCCCTGGTGGGACCGTCCGACCCAGTTCGCGCTCGGCATCGGCCTCGGCTGCGTGGCCGTCTGGCGCGGGCGCTGGCCGGCCGTGGTGCTGCTCGGGGCGGACGCCCGGATCCTGCTCGACCCGAGCGTCTACACGTACTACACGGCCTCGATCCTGCTCGGCACCCTGCTCTGGGACGCGGTCGGGCAGAAGCGGCTGGTCCCGTGGTGGAGCTGGATCGCGCTGGCCGCGCTGTACGGCGGCACACTGCTGCTGCCGTCCGACGCGGCCCGCGGCTTCGTCCGGCTCGCCTTCGTGGTGGTCTCCGCCGCGTACGTACTGCTCTGGCCCACCCAGCAGTCCCGCCGGCCGCGGCCGCCGGCGCAGGGCGGCGGAGAGGGCCGCCGGCGCACCGCCCGGCGGCGCGAGCGGGAGCTGGTCGACGCCTGAGGCCTCCCGGGAACACGGCTTGACCCTCACGCGACGTGAGAGCGGAGGGTGGTGGTCACCACCAGGGAGGAGCTCCGGATGAACGGGGACGAGGGCTACGCGGTCGGCGCCGTGGCGAAGATCGCCAAGGTGACCGTCCGCACCCTGCACCACTACGACGAGATCGGACTGCTGTCCCCCGCGGGACGCACCCGGGCCGGCTACCGCCGGTACGTGGACGCCGACCTCGACCGGCTGCAGCAGATCCTGTTCTACCGCGAGCTCGGATTCGCCCTGGAGGAGATCGCGGCGATCCTGGACGACGAATCGGTCAGCCCGACCGAGCACCTCCGGCGGCAGCACCGACTGCTGACCGACCGGATCGGCCACCTCCAGGAACTCGCCACAGCCGTCGAACACGCCATGGAGGCACGCAGGATGGGCATTCAGCTGACCCCGGAGGAGAAGTTCGAGATCTTCGGCGAGGGCTACCGCGAGGAGTGGGAGCAGGAGGCCGAGCAGCGCTGGGGGAAGACCGAGGCCTGGGCCGAGTCCCAGCGCCGCACCGGCGGCTACGGCAAGGCCGACTGGCAGCGGATCCAGGAGGAGACGACCGGGCTCAACGCCCGCCTGGTCGCGGCCGTCACCGCCGGCGAGCCCGCCGACGGCGCCGCGGCCATGGACCTCGCCGAGGAGCACCGGCAGCACATCTGCCGGAACTTCTACGACTGCACGTTCACCATCCACCGCGGCCTGGCCTGCCTGTACGTCGAGGACCAGCGCTGGACCACCACCTACGAGGAGCTGGCCCCCGGCCTGGCGCGGTGGCTGCACGACGCCATCGTCGCCAACGCCGACCGGCACGAGAAGGCGTAGGGGTACGGGGGGCGCGCAGCGGCGCGGGGGTTCGCTGCGCGCCCCGCTACGCGATCCCCCACCGGGCGGCCCCGCTACGCGACCCCGCTACGCGACCCCGCGCCCGAAGGAGCGCCGGTAGGCGGTCGGTGAGGTGCGCATCACCCGGCCGAAGTGGTGCCGGAAGGTCGCGGCGCTCTCGAAGCCGACCGCCGCGGCGACCTCCTCCACCGAGCCCTCCGGCGCCTCCAGCAGCGTCAGACTCGCCGCGATGCGCTGGGTGACGACCCAGCGCATCGGGCTGGTGCCGTTGCGGGCGGTGAAGTGCCGCAGGTACGAGCGGTCCGACATCCGGGCGGCCCGGGCCAGCACCGAGACGGTGAGCGGCTCGGCCAGGTGGTCCAGCGCCCACTGCATGCTGCGGGCGATCCCGTCCTCGTCCTCCTCGACCGGACGGACCGCGGCCTCGATGAACTGCGCCTGCCCGCCGTCCCGGTGCGGCGCCACCACGAAGCGGCGGGCCACGTTGTTGGCCACCTTGGCGCCGTGGTCC
Organism: Kitasatospora sp. NPDC040550; assembly: GCF_055594965.1. Taxonomy (NCBI): domain Bacteria; kingdom Bacillati; phylum Actinomycetota; class Actinomycetes; order Kitasatosporales; family Streptomycetaceae; genus Kitasatospora; species Kitasatospora sp. NPDC040550. The sequence continues at coordinate 129,318 of NZ_JBVIWC010000018.1, forward strand.
CGGCGCACCAGGTGCAGGCACAGGTCGATCCCGGCGGCGCTGCCCGCGCTGGTCAACACGTCGCCGTGGTCGACGTACAGCACGTCCGGGTTGACCCGGACCCGCGGGTAGCGCTGCTGGAGCAGGTCGGCGTACCGCCAGTGGGTGGTCGCCTCCTTGCCGTCCAGCAGTCCGGCGGCGGCCAGCGCGAAGGCGCCCGAGCAGATCGAGACGATCCGGGCGCCGCGTTCGTGCGCCGTCCGCAGCGCCTCGACCAGGCCGGGGGAGACCTCGCCGCCGAAGGCGTTGCGCACGCCGGGGACGATGACGGTGTCGGCCGCGGCGAGTTCGTCCAGGCCGTGCCGGGCGGTCAGCGCGAAGCCGCCCACCGCGTCCAGGGGTGTGCCGGGCCGGTCCGCGCACACCTTGAGTCCGTACCAGGGTGCGGCCAGCAGCCCGCCCAGCTCGGGCCGGGCCAGCCCGAACACCTCGACCACCACGCCGAGTTCGAACGGTGCCATGCCCTCGAAGGCGTACACCGCGAGGTCGTGCACGGGCTCCGGGCGACGGCCGATGGTGACGGCCACCGGTCGCGGCCGGGCGGGCCGGTCCCCGGCGACGTCCTCGGTGACGTCCCCGGTGACCTCGCGGGCGGCATCCTCGGTGATCTGTCCGGCGATCTGCTCGGCCATGCGAACCCCCTGCTCACGGGTGGCGGAACTGCCGGTGAGTGTAGTCGTCGCGGCCCTCCCGGAACTTCCCGCGAACCCCCCTGCAACCTCCACCCGCGCCACACGTCCATCAGTACGGGGGCGGAGGGATTTCGGGTCGGACGCGACTGCGAGGATCTCCCCGATCACGATCTTGATCAGGTGCCTGACGGTCGGGCGAGCACGCCGCCACACCGTCCCGGGGGAAAGCAGAACCGCACATGTCCATGGCCATCGGCCCGTCCGCCGCGCCACGGTGGGGGCGCGGCTTCTCCGTCCGCGGAGTCCGCGGAGTCCGCGAAATCCGCGGAGCGGTCGTCGCGCTGTTCGGTGCGCAGGAGGCAGGCGCGCCGGCCTCCACGCGCACCGCGGAGCAGCAGCCGGCGCAGCGCCGCTCCGGCTTCCGGCTGGTGCGCGGCGGCCGCGGGCCCGCGGCGGACCGGCCCACGCTGACCGACCTGTACCACGCCCACCGGCTGGGCCTGGTCCGGATGGCGGTCCTGCTGGTCGACCACCAGGACCTGGCCGAGGACGTCGTGCAGGAGGCCTTCACCCAGCTCTACCAGCGGCACGGCGAGCACCTGGACGACCTCGACAACGCGCTCGGATACCTGCGGACCTCGGTGGTCAACGGTGCCCGCTCGATGCTGCGCCGCCGCAGGACCGCCCGGGAGTACGTGCCCCCGCACGAGGCGGACGCCCCCTCCGCCGAGGACCACGCGGTGCTCAACGACGAGCACCGACGGGTGCTGGTCGCTTTGCAGGAGCTGACCCCCCGCCAGCGTGAGGTGCTGGTGCTGCGCTACTGGTCCGACATGTCGGAGGCGCAGATAGCGGAGACCCTGGGGCTCTCCCGGGGCGCCGTGAAGTCCACTGCCAGCCGGGGCCTGGACGCCCTGGAGAAGCACCTGGAGAAGGTTCGATGACCGACAACTTCCCCCGCTCGGGCGGCGGTGACGGCGGTGGGCCGGCCGAGACCGCTACCGAACGGCTGCTCCGCGAGGCGATGAACGCCCGGGCCTCCCTGCTCACCGTCCACGACCTGCGCCCGGCCGCACCCCCGCAGGGCCGGGTCCGCAGGCTCCGCCCGGTGTACCTGACCGCCGTGCCGGTCCTCGCCCTGGCCGCCTCCGTGGGGATCGGCCTGCTCGCCCTCCACGGCGACCCGGTCGCCAAGCAGGACGTCCCCCCGCCCCCGGCCGCGACCATCACCGCGTCCCCGACCCCCGGTCCGGACGTGACCCCCGGTCCGGACGCGTCGCCCACCCCCGACGGGACCGCCGCCACGACCGGCGGTCCGGCCACGGACCGGCCGCTCGCCGACGCCGTCCCGTCCTCCTCCGGCCCGGGCGTGCCGACCGGGCCGGGCACGCCGTACACCTTCCGCGGCGTCAAGTGGAAGGTGCCGGCCGGCTGGAAGGCCGTGCCGCTCTCGGACCAGGCGGTCTGCCTGCTGAGTCCGGGCGCGCCGACGGATCCGCAGCGGAACTGGTCGTCGGCCGCGTGCGCGCCGTACGGCGTCCAGGTCACGGTGTACAGCTCGGCGGGCGAACTCGAGGGCGGTGCCTGGCCGACGACCGCCGACCTGGACGCCCCGGCCGGCTGGGCGCACCAGGGCAGTTGCCCGGTCTGGGGCAACCCCCACCCGCCGGCGGCGGGCGAGCTGAACAGCGCCGGTCCGACGAAGAGCACGGTCACCGTGGCGGGGAGTCCCGCGGTCAGGTCGCAGTGGCAGGTCACCTGCGGCAGCGACTCCTTCACCACCCAGCTGTGGGCCCTGCCCAAGGACCAGGTCTTCGTCTCGGCGCAGGGGCTCAAGTCCGACTACCAGCCCGGGCTGGCGGCCATCGTCAACAGCCTGGACCCGAGCGGCCACCAGGCCCCGGTGGCGGCGGCGCCCGGCCCGAACGACCTCGCGGTCAGCATCGACGGCCTCGCCTCCGGCCAGCAGCTGCGGATCGGCAGCGCGGTCGCCACCTTCTCGGTGACCTTCCGGAACACCGGGCAGGGCACCTACGACCAGGTCCAGCCGCTGGTCTTCACGGACCGCTACGGGGGCACCCCGACCGCGCCCGGCCAGCAGCTGCCCAACGACGGCAAGCTGGAGGTGCAGACGGACGGCGGCTGGTCGGCCCGGGCGATGTCCCGGGGGAGCGACACGTCCTTCGCGGTGGCGCGGGACCAGGAGGTCTTCTCGCTGGGCCCGGGGCAGAGCAAGCGGCTGACCTACCGGCTGATGATCGGGCCCAAGGACGGGACCGGGGACATGCCGCTGAGGGCGCAGGCCCTGCTGCCGTACCGCGGCAGCGGCGACCCGACTGTGCTCGGGCACCAGGACATCGCGCTCAGGATCGTCCAGTAGCGCGCAAGGGCCCGGCCTCCCCGCAGTGGGGCGGCCGGGCCCGGGCCCGGGCGCAGGATCGGGCTCAGGCGAGCGAGGCCATCCAGGCCTCGACCTCGTCGCCGCGGCGCGGCAGCCCGGCCGAGAGGTTCTCGTTGCCGTCGGCGGTGACCAGGATGTCGTCCTCGATCCGGACGCCGACGCCGCGGTACTCCTCGGGCACGGTCAGGTCGTCCTGCTGGAAGTACAGGCCGGGCTCGACGGTGAGCACCATGCCGGGCACCAGCAGGGCGTCGACGTGCTCCTCGCGGCGCGAGTGGGCGCAGTCGTGGACGTCCAGGCCGAGCATGTGGCCGGTGCCGTGCAGGGTCCAGCGGCGCTGCAGGCCGAGCTCCAGGACCTTCTCGACGTCGTACACCGAGGCGTCCAGCAGGCCCCAGGCGAGCAGTCGCTCGGCGAGGACGCGCTGCGAGGCGTCGTGGAAGTCGCGGAAGCGGGCGCCCGGCCGCACCGCCGCGATGCCGGCCTCCTGGGCGTCGTACACCGCGTCGTAGATCTTCCGCTGCAGCTCGGTGAAGGAGCCGTTGATCGGCAGGGTGCGGGTGACGTCGGCGGTGTAGAGGGTGTGGGTCTCCACGCCGGCGTCCAGCAGCAGCAGCTCGCCGGGGCGGACGTCGCCGTCGTTGCGGACCCAGTGCAGGGTGGTGGCGTGCGGGCCGGCCGCGGCGATGGTGCCGTAGCCGACGTCGTTGCCCTCGACCCGGGCGCGGCGCCAGAAGGTGCCCTCGATCCAGCGCTCGGAGGTGGCGACGGCCTGCCCGAGCTCGCGCACCACGTCGGTGAAGCCGTTGACGGTGGCGTCGCAGGCGGCGCGCAGCTCGCCGATCTCCCACTCGTCCTTGACCAGGCGCAGGCCGCTCAGGAACTCCTTGAGCTCGGCGTCCTTGTCGGCGTCCAGCACCTCGGCGAGCGCGGCCTCCAGGCCGGCGTCGTAGCCGCGGACGATCCGGGTCGGCACGGTGGCGTCCTTGGCGCGCTCGGCCAGCTCCTCGGCGGCCTTGCGGACGTCGCGGGCGGGCAGGCCGAGCAGCTGCTCCTGCTCGGCCAGGCTGTGCCGGCGGCCGACCCACAGCTCGCCGTAGCCGTCCAGCCAGAACTCGCCGTTCTCGCGGTCGGAGCGGGGCAGCAGGTAGAGGGTGAACTCGTGGCCGGCGTCGCCGGTCGGCTCGCCGACCAGCACCGCGTCCTCGGTCCGGTCACCGGTGAGGTGCACGTACTCGCTGGCGGCGCGGAAGTTGTAGTCGGTGTCGTTGGAGCGCACCCGCAGGTTGCCGGCCGGGACGACCAGGCGGACGCCCGGGTGGGCGGCGGACAGCGCGGCGCGGCGCGCGGCGGCGTACGGGGCCTGGGCGACCGGGGTGAGGCCGTGCAGCTCGGTGTCGGCCCAGCCGGTCCTCATCGAGGCGGACAGCTCGTCCGAGATCTCGCCGTAGAGGCCGTTCTTGCGGCCCTTGAACTGCGGCGGCTCCTCGCCGCCCTCGGCCTCGGGGTTCTCGGCCACTGCGGGGGTCCGGTCCTCGGTCACGTGCAACGCCTCCTTGGGGTGGTACCGCCGCCCTCGGGGGAGGTGTCGGGTCGCGACACGCGCGGGCGGCCGTGCGTCCATGGTACGGACGCCCGGCCGCCCGTCGGTCCGGGGTTCGTGCACCTACTCGAAGCGCGCGGCCAGCAGCATCAGGTCGTCGGTGGCCGGGGCGGTGGCCGGGGCGGGGCAGACCGCCAGCAGGTGGGCGCTGAGCCGGTCCGGGTCGATCCGCACGTCGCGCGGGGCGTCGGCGGCGGCCCGGCGCAGGTTGGCCTGTCCGGCGTGCAGGGTCGGGCCGCAGCGGCGGGCCAGGCCCTCGGTGTAGAGCAGCAGGGTGTCGCCGCGCCCGGCGGTGAACTCGACCCCGGGGGCCTCCCAGCAGGCCAGCATGCCGAGCGGGGCGGAGAGCGAGGTCTCCACGAACTCGGCGCCGTGCCGGCCGACCAGGACGGGCGGGCAGTGCCCGGCCCCGGCCAGGGTGACCCGGCGGTCCTCGGGTTCGACCCAGGCGTAGACGGCGGTGGCGGTGCGGGTCGGCTCGGTGGTCTTGAGCAGCAGCTCCAGGTCGCCGAGGACGGAGACCGGGTCCTCGCCCTCCAGCACCGCGTACGCCCGCAGCGCGGCCCGGATCCGGCCCATCGCGGCGGCCGCGCCGGGGGCGGAGCCGGGGCCCGCGCCGGGGCCGTCGCCGGAGACCGAGCCGACGGTGAGGCCGACGGTGCCGTCCGGCAGCGGGATGGCGTCGTACCAGTCGCTGCCGCTGGAGCGGTCCAGGCCGGCCGGGACGAGCCGGGCGGCCAGCCGCAGCCCGGGGGTCTGCGGGAGGTGGTCCGGCAGCAGGCCGCGGCGCAGCGCCTCGGTGGTGCGCAGGGTGCGTTCCGCCTCCAACTGCTTGGCGAGCAGCGGGGCGGCGATCTCGCAGTAGTGGCGGGCGAGTTCGCGCTGGCAGTCGGTGGGCTGGGCGGGCCGGTCGTAGAACCAGACGGCGGCGGCGAGCGGGCCGTCCTCGACGGTGGCGAGCGGGAGGCCGTAGGCGCCGCCGAGGCCGAGGTGGACGGCGAGTTCGCGCAGCCGGGCGCCGACGGCCGGGTCGTCGGAGAGGTCGGCGGAGTGCAGCTGTTCGGGCCGGTTGTCCTCGCTCAGCAGCCGGGCGAGCAGGCTCTGTTCGGTCGGGACGGTCTCCAGGGCGCCGAGGCTGGCCCGGTCCAGGCCGAGGCCGACGGGCTGGCCGGGGCCGCCGCCGGGCAGCAGGGTGACCAGGACGCCGCGGCTGGCGCCGAGCAGGGCGGCGCCGGAGGCGAGTACGGCGTCCAGGGTGGCGGTGGTGCCGCGGGCGCGGGCGAGCCGCTCGGTGTGCTCGTGCAGGCTGGTGAAATCGGACAGGCGTCCGGCCAAACGGTCCTGCATCGTCGCGGACGGTGCCGAGGGGCCGTCGGCGCCGCCGTCCGGCGCGTCGGCGGGGCCGGGCAGGTCCGGCGGCGGGTCGAGGACGGTGAGCCCGCCCGCACAGCCGGTCTCACCCGGCTCTGCGGGCGGCGTCGACGGCTGGGCGGCCGACGCGTGGGACTTGGTCATGCCGCCACTCCTGACGCGGTGCTACGTGCCATGCGAAACCCCCAGGTACGGCCAATGTGGAGCGAGCACGGCCAAAGGACGCGTTTCGCCTCGATTCGCTACTACTCGTCATTGATCGACAGCAATGCCACCACTTCTACACAGGCCATTCGGGGCATGTCCAGATCCAGGACGACGCGGTGGCCGGTTCGTCGTCCGAGCGACCCGGTCGGAGGGCGCGCACCGGGCGCGGCGCGCCGGTCGGAGCCGGAGGCATGGAGCGAGCCGGGAGCGGGCAGAACGGAGGGGACGGACCGGGCGGCCGTCCGGATCGTATGTCCGCGCCGCCCGCGATCCGGGCTGGCCGGAAGTCTCTCACTCGTACGGTGGAACCAAGCGCGCCCGGGCGGCGTCCATCCGGTCGCATACGGGATTCTCGTTCCAGGGGCTGTTCCAGTGCGCGGCCCTTCTCATGTCGTGCTCCACACCGTGCTCCACGTCGTAGCCGCGCCGTCCGCCGTGCCGCCCGCCCCGCTCCGCGCCTTTCCGGGGCCGTGCCGCCGCGGGCCCGTGCGGCGGGTCCCGACGGATGCCGGCGGGGCGGAGCGAACCGAGCGGTCAGGGAAAGGAACGAGCGCCATGCGTGAGAACCCGAAGAGCCCGAGGAGCCGGTCGCAGGAGCCCCGGGAGTCGCAGGAGTCGTCCGCCCGGCTGGCCGCGGCCCTCACGGCGGCCGTCGAACACCGATGGCCGGTGGTGCCCGGCACCGTGCTGTGCGGCGGCCGCTGTTCCTGCGGGGAGCCGGACTGCCCGGCGCCCGGCGCCCACCCGCACGACCCGTCCCTGCTGGCCGCCACCACGGATCCCCGGATGGTGCGCTGGTGGTGGGAGCGGCAGACCCCGGACGCGCCGGTGCTGGCCGCCACCGGCTCCGCGGTCTCGGCGGTCAGCCTCCCCGCGGCGGCCGGTGCCAGGGCGCTGGTCTACCTGGGCGCGCTGCGGCTGCCGCTCGGCCCGGTGCTCGCGATGCCGGGCCGCTACGCCCTGCTGGTGGCCCCGTACTCGCTCGACGCCCTGGGCGAGATGCTCGCCCAACTCCCTTTGGTGCCGGGCTCGTTGCGCTACCACGGGTCGGGCGGCTTCCTGCCGCTGCCGCCCGGCGGCGGGGCCGGGAGGGTGCGCTGGGTGCTGGCGCCGCGGCCGGCCGCGGACGGTGGGGTCCGGTTGCCGCAGGTCGGGCCGCTGCTGGGGGAGTTGGTGGAGGCGACGGTCCGGCTGGACAGCGGGCGCTCGACGTACTGACGGATCGCCGGGTCGGGCCGGACTCCGGGCCCGGTGGTGCGGGGCGTTCCGGAAAACAAAAGATCCGGCCGCTGGCGACGGGGGATGCACCAGCGGCCGGACTCTTTAGACAGTAACAAGGATCCGCGCCCGCGCCAATTTCCAAGACGCCCTCCAGGCCCGGAAATTGCGGCTTCCCGGCGACAATGTGACGCGTATCACCCGGATCCTGTGCGCTTTAGTTCAGGGTGACCTGACGGTTCACCAGGTTCGCGCGGGCGCGCCGCTCCTCGGCGGTCAGCGGAGCCGGGTCGGCGAGGACGGCGGCGAGCCGCTCGCCGAACTCGGCGGCCGGCTTCTCGCAGTCGGCGGCGGTCATGGCGAGCGGGAGGTCCCACACCGGGACGGTCAGGCCGTGCGCGCGGAACGAGCCCACCAGGCGGGTGTCCGCGCCGAGCGAGGCCTCGCCGGCGGCGTTCAGCCGGGCCAGCGCGTCCAGCAGCTGCTCCTCGGGCACGGTCATCACCCAGCGCAGGTGGTTCTTGTCCGGGGTGCCGCACCAGTAGGCGGCGTCGACGCTCGCGAGCTTCTCGGTCGGGATGGCGGAGGCGTTGGCGCGCTCCAGCGAGGCGGCGACCTCGCCGGTGGCGGTCTCGGCGTCCTCCAGCCAGAACTCGAAGCCGGTGTGCACGGCGGGCGTGAACGCGGCGGAGGAGTCCAGCAGGTCCTGGAGGCGGCGGCCGCCCGGGACGGTCCGGCGGGCCGGGACGGGGCTGCCCGGCTCGGTGGCCAGGGCCAGCTCCAGGGCGTCCGCGAGGTCGCGGCTGAGGTCGCCCGAGGAGGACTGGGTCTGCAGGCCGAGCAGGATCGAGCCGTCGGGGCGGCGCAGGGCCGGCCAGGCCAGCGGCAGCACCGTCGCCAGGGTCACCGACGGGACGTCGCCGCCGGCGGTCGCGGTCACCCCGGCGGCCAGCGTCAGCGGCACCGTGGCGGCGGGCACCAGCTCGCGCAGCGCGACCCAGTCGGCCTCGCCCGGCAGGCCCTCGAACGGGCGGTGCACCAGCTCCTGCACGGCGTGTGAGGCCTCCCGGCCGTGGCACGCCTTGTAGCGGCGGCCCGAGCCGCAGGGGCAGTCCTCGCGGGCCCCGACCACGGGGATCTCGCCCGTGACGGCGGTGGTGGACTGGCGCTGCGGCGCCTTCTTGGCGGCCTTCTTGCCCATGCTGCGGCTCTCCCGGGGACGGTGGTCCTGTTTCACGGGAAGCCTACTGAGGTTCCCCCGGCGCGCGGGAACGCGCCGGGGCGGGCGCCGTACGCCCGGTCGTCGGACGGGTGCCGGCGGCCCGGGTGCCGGTCGGGACGGCTACGCGCTGCGGGCGGTGCCGCCGCCGGTGCGCCGGGCGTGCCGGGCGCGGGCGGGCAGCGCCGCCCAGACCGTGACCTCGCCGGGCGCGTCCCGGACGCCCCAGTCGCTGGCCAGCTGGTCGACGATGGCCAGGCCGCGGCCGCCGCGCGAGGTCAGCGAGGGGCTGGCGGGCAGCGGCCGGGTGGCCGCACCGCCGTCGGTGACCTCCAGGGTGAGCACGCCGTCGGCGTGCATCTGCCAGCGGACCAGCACGCCGCCGTCCGGCTCGGTCGCGCCGTCCTCGGGCTCCCGGCCGCCCGGCGCCGGGTGCGTCCCCGAGGGGACGCCGACCAGCACCTGGTCCACCACCTCGGCCCGGGCACCGCGGCCCAGGGCGGGCAGCGGGCCGAGCGGACGGGCGTATCGACAGGCGTTGCTCAACAGTTCGGAAAGGATCAGAACAGCATCTTCGATGACCGGTTCCGGTATCTGCCGGTCACCCAGATCTCGACGCAGTCGGCGCCGTGCGACCCCGACACTCGCTGGGCCGTGCGGCACTGCCATGGTCGATGAAGTCGGCACTTCACGCGCCACCATCAACGCCACCCCCGGACCTCCTTCAGCGTATGCCGAGGGATGGATGCCCCTTGGTAATGCGTCGGAAACGACCGGCGGAGGATCCTGCGGGCCCATTTCCGGCGGCGCGACTCAGGGTCGACAAGAGGTCATTCCGTGCTCACCCTCCGTCGCCCGTACGCAAGAATTCCGGCAATACCGTGCGCGGAAGGTTTGACTGCCGACCAGGCTGATCAGGTACCCCCGGGACGGCCGGGCGCCCGGCCCCGGCTCAGCGGCCGAGTCGGGCCAGCACCTCGGCGGGCTTGTTGGTGATGATCGCGGAGACCCCGAGCTCCAGGCAGAGCTCGACGTCGGCCGGCTCGTCCACCGTCCACACGTGCACCTCGTGGCCCAGCTCGCGCAGCCGGGGCACCAGCTGCGGCTTGGCCTTGATCAGCTCGATGCCGGGGCCGGCGATCCGGGCCCCGCCCGGCAGCGGCTGCCCGGGGCGCAAGCGGCCCAGCAGCGGCAGCATCCGTTCGATCAGGAAGACCCGCCGGTAGTCGGGCGCGGCGGCGGCCACCCGGTTCAGCGCGATCGAGGAGAAACTCATGATCCGGGCGGACGGGCGCTCGCCGTCCGGCGCGGTGCCGATCTTGTACCGCTCCAGGGCGCGCAGCAGCTCGGCCTCGACCCGGCCGCGGAAGCGCACCGGGTGCTTGGTCTCGATCGCCAGGTCCACCGGGCGGCCGCAGTCCACCACCAGTTCGAGCAGCCGCTCCAGCCGCAGCACGCCGCGCAGCTCGGGGTCGGTGCTGGGCCGTCCGGTCTTCCAGGCGCCGAAGTCGTACGCCTCCAGCTCGGCCAGCGTCATCGCGGAGACGGTGCCGCGGCCGTTCGAGACCCGGCCGATCCGGCGGTCGTGCACGCAGACCAGGTGGCCGTCGGCCGTCACCCGCACGTCGCACTCGACGGCGTCCGCGCCCTCGTCGAGCGCGCGCCGGTACGCCGCGAGGGTGTGCTCGGGCAGGGCGTGGGAGGAGCCGCGGTGGGCGATCACCTGGACGGCGGGCGTGGTGCGCGCCGCCGCCGAGGGCAGTTCTGGGCTGGTCACGGCCCCAACGATAGGGGGCGCGGGTGAACCCGGGGCGAAGCCGGTCCCAACCTGCGGGGCCGGCTCCGCCTCCGGTGGGTCAGGCCCGGGCGGTGCGGCGGGTCAGCGGGGTGAGCCCCCAGGTGACCAGCGCCGGCACCAGGAAGGCGAACAGCGAGGCCGAGGTCCATTCCTGCGGGGTGAAGTGCAGGGTCCGCTGGGCCGAGGTCCAGAAGTCCACCCACCAGTCGGCCACCGCGGTCGGCGCGATCAGCTGGTAGACGGCGAAGCCCAGCACCCACGGCAGCAGCATCACCCAGCGGGACGGCGCCCGCTCGGAGAGGTCCCAGCCGTGCCGGCCGGCGCCGAAGAAGTAGTCCACCGCCAGCACCGCCAGCAGCGGCACGAAGACCGAGCCGATCAGGCCGAGGAAGTTGCTGTAGGTGTCGGTGAACCGGTCGATGCGCAGCGCCAGCACGGTGGTCAGCACGCCGATCCCGCCGCTCAGCACCCGGCGGTCCACCCGCGGCAGCAGGTTCTGCAGCGACATCGCGGTCGAGTAGACGTTGGCGAAGGACTGGTCGGTCTCGCGCAGCACCAGCACCAGCAGGAACAGCCAGCCGGCCCAGACCCCGAGGAAGGAGTCGAAGATCCGGCTCGGGTCGCCGTCGGACTGGAGCAGCGCCATCAGCCCCAGCACGTAGCACCAGACCTGGGCGACGGTGTAGCCGGAGAAGCTGCCCCAGAAGGCCGACCTCGGGCTGCGCGAGTGCCGGGTGTAGTCCGCGGCCATCGGGACGAAGGAGATCGACACCGCGATCATCGCGTCGGTGGCGCCCAGGAAGCCGTGCCAGTTGCCCGCGCCCGGATCCGGCACGCCCTGGCGGCCCAGCTGGACGGTGAAGTACACCATCGCGACCGCGACCGCCCCGGCCACGAAGCGGCGCAGCACCGCGATCGAGCCCAGCGGCCAGATGGTGAGCGCGGTGGTCAGCGCGCCCGCGAGCAGCACGAACAGCCAGCGGTAGTCGCTGGTGTGGGCGACGGTTTGGGCGCCCGCCGCGATGGTCAGCAGCTCGAACACGCCCCAGCCGACGCACTGGACGATGTTCAGCACGGTCGGCAGGTAGGACAGCCGGGTGCCGAACAGGCCGCGCAGGTTGGCCATCGCCGGGGCGCCGGTGCGGGCGCCGATCAGCGCGGCGACGCCGAGCATCGCGGTGCCGACCGCCGTACCGGTCACGATCGCGGTCACCGCGGCGGCCAGCGACAGCTCGCTGCCCTTCTCGCCGAGCACGGTCGCGGCGGTGGAGAAGCCGATCAGGCTGACGCCGAGGTTCATCCAGAGCGCGAAGTGGTCCCGGAAGCGCAGGGTGCGCGGCGGCTCGGTGTCCAGGACCAGCGGTGCCTCGACGCGGTGGTCCAGCAGCGCGGCACCGGCGCCGGCCGGGCCGGAGGGGAAATCCTTGGACGCGGGCGCGCCCGAAGAAGAGGATGGCGAAGCAGGCGGCATGGCCGATACTCCCTACGCCGGCATTACCCGGACAGGTTCCGGCGGTCAGCGCCCCCTCGACGGTCCGCCGGTCACTGGCCTGGCGTACGGTCGACATGCGCACTCTCAGCCTGGTCGGTCCAAGCTCCCGCGTGTCAGTTTGGAGCGACAGGCTAACCGGCACGGGTACCAACGCCAAAGGCCACGGGGTGCGCGGTCCGCATCGCGGGACGCCGGGCGGGGGGTGGGGAGCCCCGGTGTCGGTGGCGGCTAAGGATTCTTATGAGTTATTCAGAGGGGTCCTTACGGCAATCGAATCGTCGGTGCGAAAAACTATGGTCCTTGGTTCTGTCAGCTATGGAGGTCGTCCGTGAGCACCGAGCGCGAGGTTGGGCCCACCGGGCCGCAGGGGGAGCAGCCCGCGGGGGCCCCGGAGGCGGCGGGTGCCGCTGCCGACGGCACCGCTCAGGGCGGCCACAAGCCGACCATGGCTTTCAGCCGGGTCCCGGAGCCGAAGGGCGAGCCGGCGGACAACCCGGCGGACGGGCCGGTGGCCGGGTCGGCCGACGCCGCCCCGGCGGACAGCGGGCACCAGCCGACCATGGCCTTCGGCCGGGTCCCGGAGCCGGCCGCCGCGAGCGCGGCGGGCGACGCCGCCCCGGAGGCCCCGGCCCAGGCCCCGGCCCAGGTCGTTCCGGCCGAGGGCGGGCACAAGCCGACCGTCGCCTTCACCAAGGTGCCCGCGCCGGAGGCCCCGGCCGCCCCGGCCGCGCCCGCCGTCGAGGAGCCGGCCGTCGACCCGGTCACCGGCTACCTCGACGCCCCGCCGCCGGTCCTGCCGCCCGCGCCGCCCGCCGCGGCCCCGGTCGCCGCTGCCCCGGCCGCGCCCGCGCTGCCGCCGGGCACCCCGGGCACCAACCCGTACGCGACCCCGACCCACGGCGTGCCCGCCGCCGGTGCCCAGGAGGGCTACGGCGTTCCGGCCGCCAACGCGCAGGAGCCGTACGGCGCTCCGGCCGCCGGTGCGCCCGGTGCGCCCGGTCACCACCCCTTCGGTGCCGGTCAGCCGCTCGGCGGCTGGGGCGGCCACGACGCCAGCGCGGGCCACCCCGGCGGCCCCGGCGGCCCGCTCGGCTACCCCGCCGAGTACCCCGGCGGCCCGGGCGGCCACGGCCCGCGCAAGAAGCGCGGCGGCCTGGTGGCCCTGCTCGCGGCCGTCGCGCTGGTCGCCGGCATCGCGGGCGGCGCGGTCGGCGTGGTCGCCAGCGACCACACCGCCGGCAGCAGCTCGGCGGACGACCACCGCAGCACCACCGTCCAGGCCAGCAACACCCAGAAGAACGAGCCCGTCCCCGGGTCGATCGCCGCCATCGCCCAGAAGGCGCTGCCCAGCGTCGTCACCATCAAGGCGCAGAACAGCACCGAGTCGGGCACCGGCACCGGCTTCGTCTTCGACACCGAGGGCCACATCCTCACCAACAACCACGTGGTCGCGCCGGCCCTCAACAGCGGCAAACTGACCGTCAAGTTCGCCGACGGCACCTCCTACAGCGCCTCGGTGCTGGGCCACGCCGAGGGCTACGACGTCGCCGTGGTCAAGATCGACAACCCGCCGAAGAGCAAGCTGGCGCCGCTGCCGCTGGCCGACTCCGACAAGGTCAACGTCGGTGACGCCACTGTCGCGATCGGCGCGCCGTACGGTCTGGAGTCCACCGTCACCAGCGGCATCGTCAGCGCCAAGGACCGCCCGGTCGCCTCCGGCGACGAGACCGGCTCGCAGGCCTCGTACATGAACGCCCTGCAGACCGACGCCTCGATCAACCCCGGCAACTCCGGCGGCCCGCTGCTGGACTCCAGCGGCGCGGTGATCGGCATCAACTCGGCGATCCAGTCCAACGCCTCCGCGAACGGCCGGGCCGGCAGCATCGGCCTGGGCTTCGCCATCCCGATCAACCAGGCCAAGTGGGTCGCGGACACCCTGATCAAGACCGGCAAGCCGGTCTACGCCAAGCTCGACGTGCTGCGCAACGACGACTACAAGGGCGACGGCGCGCAGATCCAGACCAAGGACATCCAGGGCCAGCCGGCCGTCACCCCCGGCGGCGCGGCCGACAAGGCCGGCCTCAAGCCGGGCGACGTGATCACCAAGCTCGGCGGCGCACCGATCGAGAACGGCCCCGCCCTGGTCAGCCGGATCTGGACGCACAAGCCGGGCGAGACCGTCGACGTCGAGTACACCCGCAACGGCCAGACCATGACCACCAAGGTCACGCTCGGCCAGCGGGACGGCGATCAGTGACCCACGGGCACGCGGAATCGTGTGCACCGAACGCCGCCGGACCCGTTAGGCTGACCTCCGCCTGGAGAGCTGCCCGAGCGGCCTAAGGGAACAGTCTTGAAAACTGTCGTGGCGTGACCCGTCACCGTGGGTTCGAATCCCACGCTCTCCGCCGGTAGGAGAAACCACCTGCTCAGGGCGGGTGCCGAGATCGTTCGGCACCCGCCCTCGGTGTTTTCCGGGGCGTGACGGCGGCGTGGCGGCGGGGGGCCGCGGCCGGGCCGGCGGCCGGGGGTTGACCCTGACACAGGGGGAGACGGTGGAGTGGGAGCACCATGTTGAACATCGGAGACTTCGCCGTCCACGGCCGGGTGTCGGTACGGATGCTGCGCCACTACGACGCGATCGGCCTGCTCACGCCCGCCAGGGTGGACCCGGCCACCGGGTACCGCTCCTACGAGGCGGTCCAACTCGCCCGGCTGAACCGGGTGATCGCGCTCAAGGAGCTCGGCTTCACGCTGCAGCAGGTGCGGGCCGTGCTGGACGAGCACCTGGACGCGGCCGAGCTGCGCGGGATGCTGCGGCTGCGGCGGGCCCAGCTCGCCGAGGCGATCGCGGCGGACGAGCAGCGGCTGGCCCGGGTGGAGGCGAGGCTCCGGACGATCGAGAGCGAGGGGAACATGTTCGAGCACGATGTCGTGGTGAAGCCCGTTCCGTCCGTGCGGGTGGCCCAACTCAGCGGTGTGGCGGCGAGTTACGCGCCGGAGGACATCACCCCGGTGATCGGCCCGCTCTTCGACGAGCTGTGCCGGCGGGTGGAGGAGGCCGGGATCGAGGTGGTCGGGCCGTCCGTCGCCCGGTACGAGGACGGGCCGGAGGGCGACGGCTCGGTGGTCATCCGGGTCGCCCTCCAGGTCGCGCCGTCCGTGCGGGACGACCGGGACGACATCGAGGTGGTCGACCAGGCACCGATCGAGCAGGCGGTGACCATCGTGCACCGCGGCTCGATGGACGACGCGATGGGCAGCTTCCAGGCGCTGGCCCGCTACATCGACGAGAACGGCTACCGCTCGACCGGCTACGCCCGGGAGCGCTACCTGGAGACCCCGGACGACCGGTCCGACTGGGTCGTCGAGTTCCAGGAGCCGGTGGTCCGCAGGTAGCGTCCGGCGCGGCCTCGGCGCGGCGTGCGGCCGTGCCGAGGCCCACTTGCCCGGCCCCGGGCCTCGGGGCAGAGTGCGGAGGTGGCGGCGGTGCGGTGGTGACTGGAGGCGGCGATGAGTGATCTGACGGACCGACTGGCGCAGGGCCTCCCGGCGGAGGCGGTGGTGGCGGATCCGGACGTGACCGCCGCCTACAGCCATGACATGGCGGGCTTCTGCGCCGCCGGCACGCCCGCGGTGGTGGTCTTCCCGGAGACGGTCGAGCAGGTGCAGCACGTGCTGCGCACCGCGACCGAGCTGCGGGTGCCGGTGGTGCCGCAGGGGGCCCGGACCGGGCTGTCGGGGGCGGCGAACGCCGTCGACGGCTGCGTCGTGCTGTCGCTGGTGAAGCTGAACCGGATCCTGGAGATCGACCCGGTGAACCGGGTGGCGGTCGTCGAGCCGGGCGTGGTGAACGCTGAACTGTCGCGCGCGGTCGAGGAGTTGGGGCTCTGTTACCCGCCGGACCCGTCCAGCTGGGAGTCCTGCACGATCGGCGGCAACATCGGCACCGGCGCGGGCGGGCTCTGCTGCGTGAAGTACGGCGTCACCAGCGAGTACGTGCTCGGGCTGGACGTGGTGCTGGCGGACGGCCGGCTGCTGTCCACCGGGCGCCGCACGGCCAAGGGGGTGGCCGGGTACGACCTGACCCGGCTGTTCGTCGGCTCGGAGGGCACCCTCGGGGTGGTGGTCCGGGCGGTGCTGGCGCTGCGGCCCGCGCCGGAGCCGCAACTGGCGCTGGCGGCGGAGTTCCCCAGCGCGGACACCGCGGGGGCGGCGGTCTGCGCGGTGATGGAGCGCGGGCTGACGCCGTCGCTGATGGAGCTGATGGACGCGGTCTCCGTCCGCGCCGTCAACGAGCTGGGCCAGATGGGGCTGCCGGAGTCGACCCGGGCGCTGCTGCTGGTGGCCTTCGACGGGCCGGACCGGGAGGTCGGGCTGGCCCGGGTCGCGGAGCTGTGCCGGGAGGCCGGGGCGACCGAGGTGGTTCCGGCCGAGGACCAGGCGGAGTCGGACCTGCTGCTGGCGGCCCGGCGGCTGGCGCTGCCCGCGCTGGACCGGCTGGGCACCACGATGATCGACGACGTGGCGGTGCCGCGCTCCCGGCTGGCCGAGATGCTCAACGGCGTCGCGGCGATCGCCGAGCGGCACGCGCTGACGATCGGGGTGGTCAGCCACGCCGGGGACGGCAACACCCATCCGATCGTGATCTTCGATGCCGCGGACCCGGAGCAGACGGCGCGCGCCCAGCGGTCCTTCGACGAGATCATGGCGCTCGGGCTGGAGCTGGGCGGCACGATCACCGGGGAGCACGGGGTGGGGCTGTTGAAGCGGGACTGGCTGGCCCGTGAGCTGGGGCCGGTCGGGCTGGACCTGCAACGGCAGGTGAAGGCGGTCTTCGATCCCCTGGGCATCCTCAATCCGGGCAAGATGGTCTGATTTTCAGAGCGAGATAGTCTTTTCTCGCCGAACTCCTGGGACCGCTTTTTCGGTACGACTTTCCGATGGTCTGCGAATGGCTGAAAAGTCGACATGGGAGGGTGGGCGAACTTTTCGGGGGCGTATTCAGGGCTGGCCCGCGCCGGGGGTGGTGCGCCCGGAGGTTCGTACGGCACCGGCGCGCCGTCGTCCGACCTCCGCGGAAAGGCCGCCGATCGGGCGAAGTCCCAGCTCAGTAGCGGTGTGTCGGCGCACTGTCCGATCTGCCGCCCGTTATGCGCGGCCCAGGTGGATATCACGCTAACGGGCGAAAAGTGCTCCGCCGGCTAGTGCTTTGTCGATTTGTTGCGGAAGTCTGTCTCCCGGCGTCGCAGCCCGCAGGTGTTCGTCTGGCCGGCGAACCCCCGCACCTTGCCCGACCAATGCACGATTAACAGCTTTCTTGGAGGCTCACATGGCTCGCTTCAACACCCGCCGGGTGTCCGGGATCCTGCTCGCCGCCCCGCTGGCGGCCGGTCTGCTGCTGGCCGGTGCCGGGGTCGCCGCCGCCGACAACGGCGCGGGCGCCGCGGCCGGGTCCAACGCCGGCGTGGTGTCCAACACGGGCACCGGCAACGTCTTCGGCGGCCTCGACGGCAACTACGTCTCCACCCAGCAGACGGCCACCGGCGCCGGCGCCTCGAACCAGAACAACACCGTCGCGGTGAAGGACAACGCGGGCAACGTCCTGGCCGGTCAGGGCAACAAGAACATCAACGTCATCTTCGCCCCGATCTTCAGCTGACGGCCCCGGGTGCCACTGCCGGCGGGGGCGCCGGAGGTGGACGGCCGCGGGTGAGCTGAGCAGCCGCGGCGGGGTTCGGAACGGTCACCGGGCGGGCTTCCCGCCCCGGGTGGACCGGGGAGACCGGACGAACGCATGGACCGGCCAGCGGAAAGGGTCGCCGCGAAACCGGCCTCGTGGGCGGTGCCGCCATCGGCACCGCCCACGAGTGCGTCCGGGCCCGGGGCGCCTACGAGCCCTGCCCGCGCGCCCTGCCCGCGCGCGCCCTGCCGCGCGCCCCGCCCCCGCGAGCGGCCGGGATCCCGCCAGCGAGGGCCCGCGCCCGGAGCCGTCGGTCCACGGCGGTACGGTTGCGCTCCGACAGCGCTCCACGTGGCCGGGCCCGGAACGGACGGCCCGGTCGGGGCGGCGACCGCGGCAATCGGAAGGAAGGCGCGCGATGGCGGCGGAGGACGAGGGCCTGACCGGCCCGGACGGGGCCAGGCCCGCACCGGAGCCGCAGCCGGAGCCGTGCCCGGCACCACTGGACGAGCGCCGGCCCGGGCCGAGGTCCGTCCCCGAACTGCTGCTCGGCCGCCCGCCGATGGCCCGCCCGCTGCCCTCCTTCGACCCCGCGGCCGCCCCCGCCGAGCCCGGCCCGCTGTTCGTGGACTGGCTCGCCACCGCGCTGGACGCCGGGGTGCTGGACCCGCAGGCCTTCACCCTCTCCACGGTCGACGCCGACGGCATGCCGGACGCCCGGGTGCTGGTGCTGCGCGACGTGGACGCGGCCGGTACCGGCTGGAACTTCTCGGCGGCCGCCGACAGTCCCAAGGGCCGCCAGCTCGCCCACCACCCGGCCGCCGCGCTGAGCGTCTACTGGCCGCAGCTGGGCCGCCAGGTCCGGGTGCGCGGCAGTGTCGAGCGGGCCGCCGACCTGGTCGCCGCCGCGGAGTTCGCCACCCGCTCGCCCGCCGCCCGGGTGGGTGCGCTGGTCGGCCGGCAGAGCGAGCCGCTGGGCGAGCTGACCGAGTACGACGAAGCGGTGGCGGTCGCCCGGCGCCGGCTGGAGGCGACCCCGGATTCCGTCGCGCCCGGCCACGCGGTCTACACCCTGTGGGCGCACGAGGTGGAGTTCTGGCAGGGCGACGCCCAGCGCCGGCACGTCCGGCTGCGCTACACCCGCACCGGTCCGGTCCGCACCCCGGAGTGGTCCCGCACCCTGCTCTGGCCGTAGGCCGGCGCCGCGACACCGGGCCGGCACGGCCGGACCGGTACGGCCGGACCCGTCCGGTCAGCCCCGCACGGTCAGCGCCGTCCGGTCAGCGTGGCCCCCACGCTGGCCGCGACCACGCAGCCGATCCCGGCCAGCTGCGCCGCGCCCAGCAGCTGGCCGAGCACCACCAGCCCGACCAGCGCGCTGACCGCCGGCTCCAGGCTGACCAGCACGCTGAACACCCGCTGGGGCATCCGCCGCAGCGCCGTCATCTCCAGCGCGTACGGGAGCACCGGCAGCAGCAGCGCCACCCCGGCCGCCGAGGCGAGCAGCACCAGGGGCGATGCGCCGGGGGCGGTCAGCCCGTCCCAGGCCTCGCCGAGCCCGAACGGTGCGAGGAACAGCGCGCCGACCGTCATCGACACCGCCAGCCCCTGGAAGCCCTGGAAGGCGGCGCCGACCTTGTCGGTGAACAGGATGTACAGCGCGTAGCAGCCGGCCGCGCCGAAGGCGTAGAGCAGGCCGACCGGGTCGAGCGAGCCGCCGCCGTCCCCCTCGCCGAGCAGGGTCAGCAGGACGACCCCGGCCGCCGCGAGCAGCGCCCAGAGCAGGTGGCTGGCCCGCCGGGCGAAGACCAGGGCGACCGCGAGCGGGCCGAGGAACTCGATGGTCGCGGCGGTGCCCATCGGCAGCCGGTCGATCGCCCCGGCGAACAGGAAGGTCATCCCGGCGGAGGCCATGCCGAGCAGCGCGGCCGAGGCGAGGTCGCGCGGGCGCTTGTCGCGCAGCCGGGGCCGGGTGACGGCGAGCAGGATCACCGCGGCGAAGCCCAGCCGCAGGAAGGTGGTGCCGCTGACCCCGAGCGGGCCGAACAGCGGCTTGGACAGGGCGATGCCGGTCTGCACCAGGAACATCGCGACCAGACACAGAAGCGGCGCCGGGATCCTGTCCGGGCGCCGCAGGGCCTTGCCGATCCGGCCGGTGGACCGGCCGGGGCGGAGCCCCGGGGGCGCCGTGGAACCGGGCTCCCCACCTCGTCGCCAGCTGCCCCGCTCGCCGGCGGGCTCGCCCTTGGGGGCGGGCGGCATGGCAAGGGCCTCGGCGACGGCAGCGGCCGAGGTGGGGGCGATGGTTTCGCCGGTGTGGGAGCTGGGCATGCTGACGAGTTTGCCGTAAGGAGTGACAAACCAGCAAGCTCGTTACAACCCGTTCACGGAAACCGGGACGGATGCGGACGGGTGCGCCCGAAAGGGTGGGCTCGAACGGGCCGCGCGGCGTGGTTGACGCGTTCGTCCGATGGTCCGTCAGTATCAATGCGGGGTGCGCTATCTCCGCCCGGCGGCCCTCCTCGCCGCCTCCCTCGTGCTCCTGCTGGCCACCGACGGGACGGGCGTGAGCGCCGAGGCCTCCGCCCCGGCCGCCGCCGTCCCCCGCATCCGGGCCGTCCGGCTCCCCGACCGGATCGGCCCGCCCCGGTTCCGCGACAACTGGAGCGGCACCGCCTTCGACGTCTGTACCGCCCCCTCGACCGAGGCCCTGCAGGCCTGGCGCGCCGCCTCCCCGTACGGGGCGGTCGGCATCTACGTCAGCGGCTCCCAGCGCGGCTGCGCCCAGCCCCGGCTCACCGCGGACTGGATCCACCGGGCGCGCGCGACCGGCTGGCGGTTCCTGCCGGTGCACGTCGGCCTCCAGGCGCCGTGCGCCGACCCGAGCCGCAAGCCCAAGCGGATCGACCCGGCCAAGGCCGCCCAGCAGGGCCGGGACGAGGCCGGCGAGGCCCTGCGCGCGATGCGCGCGCTCGGCTTCGGCAAGGGTGCCCCGATCTACCTGGACATCGAGGCCTACCCGATGCACGACGCCGGCTGCGGCCAGGCCGTGGTCGACTTCGCCCTCGGCTGGACCCAGGCCCTGCACGCGGCGGGCTACCGCTCCGGCTTCTACTCCAGCCTCGACTCCGGCGTCGCCGACCTGGCGGCCGCCGCCCGGGCCGGCAGCGCCCCGCTCCCCGACGCCGTCTGGTACGCCCGCTGGGACGACCACGCCGACACCGCCGGCTCCGGCCCGCTCGGCCCGCAGCTCTGGGCCGCCCACCAGCGCGTCCACCAGTACCACGGCAACGTCCAGGAGACCTACGCCGGTGAGACCCTCACCGTCGACCGCGACCAGGTCGACGGCCCGACCGCCGGGTGACCGCGCGTCGATAGGGTGGCCGCTCACCGAGCAGCAGGGGGGGGGCGGCATGGCCGACGGACAGGAACGCGCGGACGCACCCGGGGACGGCGGGCCGCCGCAGTGGAACCCGTACGCCCGGCCCGTCCCGCCGCAGCAGAACCCGTACGCGCAGCGGGACCCGTACGCGCGGCAGGACCCGTACGCGCAGCAGAGCCAGTACGCGCGGCAGCAGCCGTACCCGCAGCCCGTCCCGCCGCAGCAGTCCTCCGCCCGGCCCGGCCCGCCGCGGTCCGGTGGCCTGCCGGGCCCGCTGCCGCGCCGCAACCGCCTGGTGGTGCTGCTCCAGTTCCTGTTGCAGTGGATCTACGTCCCGCTCTGGATCCTCGCCCTGGTGGTCGTGTTCGTGGTCGTCATCGCGGCCGCGATCTTCTCCAACTACGGTGGTGAGGGCCCCAGTTCGGACGGCTGGCTGAGGGTCGACCGCAGCTTCGTGCCGCCGCGCCGGCTCCGGGCCGAGCTCACCGGCCGCCCCGAGGACTGGGAGCGCTACGTCACCCCGGTCCTGCGGCGCCGCTTCGCGGCCGCCGAGGCGAACCACGCGGCCGGCGGCGGCGAGGTGCAGGTCGACCTCAGCCGCGAGGTGTCCGTCGGACTGGCCGTGCGGCTCTACCGGGGCCTCGGCGCGGAGGGCGTGTTCCGGGTCGCCGAGCGGTTCGGCTGGCAGGGGGAGCCGTCCGGCACCGACGCCCAGCGGGTCCGGCTGGTCCGGCGCTTCCCGGCCCCGGCCGCCCCGCACGCCCCCGCCCCGCAGGACCCGCCGGCCGCGCCCGGCACCCCGTGGGGCCCGCAGCCGGGGCGCTTCGCGCCGCTGCTGCCCGTCATCTTCCTGCTCCAGCTCGGCTACGCCCCGCTGTACGGCCTGCTCACCTTCTGGGTGGACCGCACCGAGCCCGACTACTGGGAGCGCTGGGGTGCCCGCTGGACGGTCGGCCCGCGCGCCTTCCGCGCCGAGTTCACCGGCAGCGCCGCCGCCTGGGACCGGCACGTCCGCCGCATCCTCGCGCGCGAGGCCACCCGCGAGCTCGGCCGCGCCGCCGACGGCTACGGCCGGCTGACCGCCCCGGACGGCACCTTCCTGCGCCGGATCCGGCTGAACCGCGCCACCTACCGAGGGGCCGGGGCCCAGCGGGCGCTGCGGATCGCCGCCGAGCAGGGCTGGACGCTCGACCCGGCCTACACCCCCGACCCCGCCAACTCGCTGCGGCTCTGCCGCCCCGACCACCGCTGAGCCGGGCGGGGCGGAGCCGTCGGCGCGTCCGTGATCCGTGCAACGGGTTCCGGATGCTGACAGCGGGCGGACGGAACGGCACAATCGGGCACGTCCACGCGCATTACCGCCCGGTAGGAAGTGCCGTGGAACCGCCAGTGCCGCCAGGTCGAGGAGGACCCGTGTTCAGCACGATGCAGGACGTACCGCTCACCGTCGCCCGAATCCTGGAGCACGGGTCCACGGTCCACGCCCGTTCCACCGTCACCACCTGGGACGCGACCGGTCCGGTCGTCCGGACCTACGCCGAGGTGGGCGCGCGCGCCGCGCAGCTGGCGCACGCGCTGCGCGACGAGCTCGGGGTGACGGGCGACGACCGGGTCGCGACGCTGATGTGGAACAACGACGTCCACCTGGAGGCGTACCTCGCCGTCCCGGCGATGGGCGCCGTGCTGCACACCCTGAACCTGCGGCTGCCCGCCCAGCAGCTGTCCTTCATCATCGACCACGCCGCCGACCGCGTGATCGTCGTCAACGGCAGCGTCCTGCCGCTGCTCGCCGCCGTGCTGCCGCAGCTCGCGCCCACGCTCAAGCACATCGTGGTGGCCGGCCCCGGCGACCGCTCGGTGCTGGCCGGCTTCGCCGGCGGCGTGCACGACTACGAGGAGCTGATCGCCGACCGGCCCACCGACTTCCCGTGGCAACGGGACATCGACGAGCGCCGGGCCGCCGTGCTCTGCTACACCTCCGGCACCACCGGGGACCCGAAGGGCGTGCTCTACAGCCACCGGTCGATCTACCTGCACTGCATGCAGGTCAACACCGGTGACAACTTCGCCTTCACCCCGCGCGACACCGCCCTGCCGGTGGTCCCGATGTTCCACGTGAACGCCTGGGGCATCCCGCACGCCGCCTTCATGTCCGGCGCCAACCTGCTGATGCCGGACCGCTTCCTCCAGCCCAAGCCGATGGCCGAGATGATCGCCGCCGTCCGCCCCACCGTCAGCGCCGCCGTCCCGACCATCTGGAGCGGCCTGCTGGACGAGCTGGACGCGGGCGACTACGACACCTCCAGCCTGCGCATGGTCGTCATCGGCGGCAGCGCCTGCCCGCCCTCGCTGATGAAGGCCTACGACGAGCGGCACGGCATCCGGGTGCTGCACGCCTGGGGCATGACCGAGACCTCCCCGCTCGGCTCCTTCGCCCAGCCGCCGGGCGGCCTCACCCCCGAGGAGGAGTGGCCGTACCGGATCACCCAGGGCCTCTTCCCGGCCTCGGTCGAGGCCCGGCTGATCGGCCCGGGCGGCGAGCGGATGCCGCACGACGGCGTCTCGGCCGGCGAGTTGGAGGTCCGCGGCCCGTGGATCGCCGCCGCCTACTACGGCGGCGCCGGGCAGGACCCGGTCCGCCCGGAGGACAAGTTCTCCGAGGACGGCTGGCTGCGCACCGGCGACGTGGGCACCATCACCGCCGACGGCTACCTGACCCTCACCGACCGGGCCAAGGACGTCATCAAGTCCGGCGGCGAGTGGATCTCCTCCGTCGAGCTGGAGAACGCCCTGATGGGCCACCCCGAGGTGGCCGAGGCCGCCGTGGTCGCGGTGCCGGACGAGAAGTGGGGCGAGCGCCCGCTGGCCACCGTGGTGCTGCGCCCGGGCGCCGTCGTCGGGCTCAAGGAGCTGCGGGCCTTCCTGGCCGAGCGGATCGCCTCCTGGCAGCTGCCGGAGCGCTGGGCGATCGTCGAGTCCGTCCCGAAGACCTCGGTCGGCAAGTTCGACAAGAAGGTGATCCGGGCCAGCTACGCGGCCGACGAACTGGACGTCACCACGCTCGGCAAGGAGTAGCGGACACACCGGAGGGCCGGCCCCGTACGGACGGGGGCCGGCCCTCCGGTGTGTCCGGGCTCAGCCCGCGGCGGCGATGCCCGCCTCGCCCATTGCGCCGATCCGCCCGAGCAGGTCGACGATCCGGGACTGGACGTCCTCGCTGGTGGAGCGCTCGGCGAGGAAGAGCACCGTCTCGCCGGTGCGCAGCCGGGGCAGTTCGCGCGGGTCGAGGTCTACCGAGGTGTAGACCACGAGCGGGGTGCGGTGCAGCCGGTCGTTGGCGCGCAGCCAGTCCAGCAGTCCGATCCGGCGGCGGCGGATCTGGAACAGGTCCATCACCACTAGGTTGGGCTGCACGCTGCTGGCCCGGGCGACGGCGTCGTTCTCGTCCACCGCGTGCTCGACGTGCATGCCGCGCCGCTCCAGGCTGCTGATCATGGCGGCGGCGATGTCCGGATCGCCCTCGACCAGCAGCACCCGCGGGGCGTGGTGCTCGCCGTCGCGCGGGGCCAGGGCGCGCAGCAGCACGGCCGGGTCGGCCCCGTAGGCGGCGTCCCGGGTGGCCTGGCCGAGGCCCGCGGTCACCAGCACCGGGACCCGGCTGTTGAGCGCCGCGGTGCGCAGCGACTGCAGCGCGGTGCGGGTGATCGGGCCGGTCAGCGGGTCGACGAAGAGCGCCGCCGGGAAGGCGTTCGCCTGGGCGTCCACCTCCTCGCGGGAGCGGACGATCACTGGCAGGTAGCCGCGCGCCTGGAGCGCCTGGCCGGTGGCCGGGTCGGGCTCGGGCCAGACCAGCAGCCGGCGGGTGTTGGCCAGTTCACCGGACGCGGCCTGCGGCTGCTCGGCGTCCGGGCGGTCGCTCCGGGCGGCGGGCAGTTCGGCCAGCGCGCGCGGCGCGGCCGGCACGGGCGGCTGCGGGGCGGCGGGCACCGGGGCGGCGGCCGGTCGCGGTGGGGCCAGTTCGGCCAGTCCGCTGCCGACCGGGCGCGGCCCGGCGGGCTCCTCGGCGGCGGGCAGCGCGGGCCGGGCCGGCTCCAGCGCGCCGCCGGTCTGCGGAGCGGGTGCTCCGGCCGGGGCGTCCGCCCCGGGGCCGGGCGGTACGGAGAGCCGGCGGCGGCGGCCGGTCGGTGCGACGGCGGGCTCGGCCGGGGCGGGTGCCGGACCGGCGGGCAGGGCGTGTTCCAGGCCGGGGTAGACCGGGGTGTCGCCCACGCCGGGGAGCGCGAAGCCGCCCGAGGAGTCCTCGGCGGAGGGCAGGGCGCGGCGTCTGCGCGGCTTGGCCTCGCCGCCCTCCTCGGCGGCGGCGCCGTTCGGCTGCGGTTCGACGGGAGCGGAGGCGGAAGCAGCGGCGGCGTCGGCGGGCGCCGGGCCGAGCGCCAGCGGCTCACGGCCGGCGGGCCGGCCCTGCGCGGGGCGCGCGCCCTCCACGGGTACGGCGTAGGCGGGGCCGGAGCGGCCGTCGTCCTTGCCCCACGGGTCGCTCTGCGCCGCCTCCGGGGCGGCCGGGCCGGTGCGCCCGTAGGCGGGGTCGTTGCCGGTGCCGTTCCACTGCTCGGGGACGGCCCGCTCGACCCGGGCGGGGGCGTTCGGCCACTGGTCGGCGGGAGCGGCCGGGGCGGGGCTCCCGGGGGCCCCGGCTCCGGCGGCGGGCCGGCCGCGGCGGCCGCGGCGCTCGGCCGGGGCCTCCTCGGCGGGTGCCTGCTCCGGCTCGGTGCCCTCGCGGGTGTCCGGCGCGTCGGCGGGGCGGCCGGCGCCGGTCGGGGCGCCGGCGGCGGGGGCGGGGGCGGGTCGGGTGGACTCGGCGGTGTCGGCGCTGGTGGGCAGCTGCGGAATGCCCGGCAGCTCGGGCAGGACGGCGCTGTCGCCCTCCTTGGGCCGGTCCGAGCGGCCCTCGGCGGAGGCGCGTTCGGCGGCGGCCTTCGCGGCGGCCGGGTCCAGCGGCAGCTCGACCACGTAGGTGGTCCCGGCCTTGCCGGGCAGCTCGTGCGGCTGGAGCACGCCACCGTGGCGCTCGACCACCGCGCGGGCTATCGGCAGGTGGACGGGGCTGCCGCCGACACCGGGGCCGCGGATCTCGACCCGGGCGACCTCGCCGCGCTGGGCGGCGGCCAGGACGACGGTCGGCGGTTCGGCGGGCGCCGGCGGGGTGGGCGGGCCTCCCAACCCGGGCACGGACAGTCCGGGGACGGCCAGGCCGGGGGAGGGGGCGGTGGGGGCGTCCAGCGCGAGGCCGGTGCCGCTGACGTCGGCGACCAGGTGGGCCAGCGCCTGGGCGAGCCGACGCTCGTCGGCAATCACCTCGACCGCGGCGGCGTGCACCGAGAAGCGCACCCGGCCGGGGCCGACCAGCTCGCCGGCCTCCTCGACGGCCCGGCGGACCACCTTGTCCAGGCCCACCGGGACCCGCTTCGCGGTCCTGCGCCCGCCCTTGCCGTCCTTGCCGTCCTTGGTCTCCTTGCCGTCCCGGTCCTCGGCCGGTGCGCCCTCGCCGGCCTCGGAGCGCTGGTGCTCCAGCACGCCGTCGATCAGCTTGCCGAACCGGCGGCACTCGTCGGCGAGCCGGCGCAGGGTCCAGTTGGCCTCGGGCCAGAGCTGCCCGGCCGGGTCGGCGGCGAGGCGGTCCAGCCGCTGGTTCAGCGCGCTCAGCGCGCCGCCGAGCTCGCTCTCCAGGACGGCGGTGAGGTGCTCGTTGCGGGCGACCAGGGCGAGTTCGCGGCTGCGGTCGGTGAAGGTCATCACCGCGCCGACCAGCTCGTCGCCGTCCCGGACCGGGGCGGTGGTGAGGTCGACGGTGACCGGGCGGCCGTCCTTGCGCCACAGCACGGTGCCGCGCACCCGGTGCTTGCGCCCGGAGGTCAGGGTGTCCAGCAGCGCGGACTCCTCCAGCGCCAGCGGGGTGCCGTCGGCCCGGGAGTGCTGGATCAGCGGGTGCAGCTCGCGCCCGCCCAGCTCGCTCGCCCGGTACTCCAGGATGTGCGCGGCGGCCGGGTTGACCAGGACGCAGCGGCCTTCGAGGTCCACACCGAGCACGCCCTCGGCGGCGGCCCGCAGGATCATCTCGGTCTGCTTGTGCTGGCGGCGCAGTTCGGTCTCGACGCCGAGCCGCCCGGAGAGGTCGCGGACCAGCAGCAGGAGCAGGTCGGAGGACGAGGAGGCGCGGGGGCCCTCGCGGTAGGGCTCGTAGGGGGAGCGTCCGTAGCCGTCGCCGCCGTCGGTGGCGAAGTCGTTGCCGGAGACCTCAACCGGGAAGGTCGTCCCGTCGGTGCGGTGGGCGGTCATCCGGACCGGACGGTCCAGGGCGTCGGCGTCGCGGGTGGCCGGGCGCATCGAGCCCGGGATCCGGCTGGGGTCGAACTCGGGTAGCAGGCCGAGCACGCCCATGCCGACCAGCGAGGTGCCGGGCGCCTGTAGCGCCTGGACCGCCGCGCTGTTGGCGTCCACCACGGTGCCGTTGCTGTTCACCAGCAACAACGCTTCGGGCAGGGCGTCGAGTATGGCGTCGAGGCGAGCAGCGCCTCGGATCGGCCTGCTGCTCACGTCGACAGGTCTCCTCGGCTCAGGGCAGCTCCTCCGGAGTCGGCAGTATCTCATTCTTCTTTGCGGCGGGAGCGACCCGCCTAGTAACGTTGGCGGTGGTTGGTGCCGAGCCCCACGGTTGTGGCATCATCACTGACACACGGAACGGGCCCGCTCGCGCGGGTGTGCTCCATGTGGGGAGGCTTCGCCTAGTCCGGTCTATGGCGCCGCACTGCTAATGCGGTTTCGGGGTTATTCCTGATCGAGGGTTCAAATCCCTCAGCCTCCGCCAGCCGGGGAGCCCCGTCGACGATCACGTCGGCGGGGCTCTTCGCATGTCCGGGGCCCGTCGGCCGGCCGGCCGGGACGGGGGCCGCGGGTGGCCGTCCCGGGGTCGGATCAATCGATTTCGTCCTGCGTCGCAGGTCATGTAATGTTGTCCACGCAACGCCCCGGGGGCATGGTTCACCAGGGCGAGCGCTCATAGCTCAACGGATAGAGCACTTGACTACGGATCAAGAGGTTGCAGGTTCGAATCCTGCTGAGCGCACCAAACTCCGCAAGATCGGGTTCGCCCGTTCCTTGCGCTCATAGCTCAACGGATAGAGCACTTGACTACGGATCAAGAGGTTGCAGGTTCGAATCCTGCTGAGCGCACCAGCGAGAAGCCCCCGGCCACCGGCCGGGGGCTTCTCCGTTTTCCGGGCGCCGGCTCCGGCGGTGCGTGACGCCGCTCACTCCAGGTCGGTCCGGTTGATCCAGGGCACGTTCCGGCGGTCCAGGAACCAGTCCGAGCTGGTGAGCGGCCGGGCCCGGTTGAAGGTCACCGGCGCCGGGTCGTGCCGGACCGGTTCCGGGGCGGCCCCCAGCGCGAGCAGCAGCTCGGCGAGCCGCTCGGGCTCGTCCAGTTGC
Source organism: Kitasatospora sp. NPDC040550 (assembly GCF_055594965.1). Taxonomy (NCBI): domain Bacteria; kingdom Bacillati; phylum Actinomycetota; class Actinomycetes; order Kitasatosporales; family Streptomycetaceae; genus Kitasatospora; species Kitasatospora sp. NPDC040550. The sequence continues at coordinate 157,848 of NZ_JBVIWC010000018.1, forward strand.
AGCACGATCCGGGTGGGCGCGGCGAACAGCCGGTCCCGTTGCTCGTCCAACTGGGCCGGGAAGAGCGGACGCAGCCCGGGGTGGTGGCTGAACAGGTGGGCGTAGAAGTAGGTGGCCAGGTGATCGGCCCGGCGTTCGACGACGGCGAAGCTGGCGCGGATGACCGCGGGGTCGAAGGCCACCACGCCGCCCCGGCTGGACCGACCGGGCTTCGGTGGGGGCCGCGCCCACGGTGTCGGTGTGCTCCAGGCGGGTGACCAGCGCGCCGGGGGCGGCGAACAGCCGGTCCTGCTGGTCGCCCAGGTGTTCGGCGAAGAGGCCGCGGACGCCGGGATCGTGCTCGAACAGGTGCTGGTGGAAGTATTCGGCGACGACCGGGCCGTGCGGCTCCACCGCGGCGAAACCGCGCTCGACGAGTACGGGGTCCATGGTCACGGTGCCCGACTCTACTGAGCGGGTAGGTAATTCGAACAGAGTTCTCCGGTGAATGGTCAGGTGCCGGACACTGGTGTCCGTCTGGTCAGCCGGAATTACCCTCTCTCCGCCATTCGGGTGGGTCCGGGCGCTCCCGGCGGGATCCATTACCGCCTAATGGATGAAATGCAGTCGTTTCGGGTACATCCCGTCCTGCCGCCCGGATGGCCGCCAATCGGGTGGGACGCGGCCAAAAGCGCAGGTGTCGGAGTATGACCGGTCCAGGATCGTGATTCCGTTTTGTCGGATCTTGTGCCCAGACTGCCCGCCGCCCCGGCAGCCGACCGTGAAGGAGAGCCGGATGAGCCGACAGTTCCCCCGCACAGCTGCCGTCCTGGCCGTTCTCACGGTCGGGGCGCTGACCGGTTGGAACACCCCGCTCTCGGTGGCCCGACAAGCTCCTGATTCCTGGTCGGCCGAACACCGGGCGGTGCTGCCCTCCGGGCTCGTCGTCCAGTTCGACCTCACGGCCGAAACCGGAACGGCGGTCACCGCCGAAGCGGGCCGATTGGCCGATCGCTCCGGAGGGGGGCGTTCCGTCGGATACGCGGACGGAATGCACGCCGGAGACCCGGCCCAGACCTTCCTCCTCACCCCCGACCGTCCGCAGGCGGACGGTTCCTGGCGCACCGTCGGAACCCTCCGACTGGGATTCTCCCGGCCGGTCCGCAATCCCCGGCTGCACCTCAGCGGACTCGCCGCCGTCGCCACCGGGAAATCCGGCACCACCAGCACCGCGGCCCGACTGACCCTCACCGGCGGATCCCCCGCCGCCCCCGGCCTGATCGGCCGCACCGACTGGCCCGGCTGGACGGTCGACGGCAACTCCCTGGCGCCCACAGGCCCCGACGGCTCCACCGACGCCGCCGCGGGCTCCGCCGCCGAGGGCACCCTGGAACTCACCGGGACGGTCCGCACCGCGGTGTTCCGGATCGAGCAGCGCTCCACCCCCAGGGCCGGCAGCACCACCGCGCCGCCCCTCCTGCGACAGGCCTACACCGTCACCGTGGACGAGGACCTCGGCACCGCGCCGCAGGCCTACGGCAACGCCTCGCACGTGGTCTCCGACCTCTTCCTGGGCGCCGACGCCACCACCCCCGCCCACCGCGACCGCCGCCGCTCCGCCGCCGCCCCCGCCGCCGCCCCCGCCGATCGGCCGCTGGTCGAGCTCGACCACGGCGCGGTCCGGCGCGGCAACCCCTTCGCGAGCCTGCCCACCGGCCCGGCCGGCAGCCCGCCGCCGCCCAAACTCCAGCCCGGCCGCGGCGAGTACCAGGGCGCCGACCCCTCGCTCGGCTTCCCCGACCAGGCCGCCATCGGCCGGTACTACCGGGTCACCGTCCCGGTCGCGGTGGGCGACCAGCCCGCCACCCTGGCCGGCTGGATCGACTTCGACCACAGCGGCCGGTTCGACCCCGGCGACCGGGTGCAGACCGAGATCCCGGCCGGCGCCGACACCGCCACGCTGGAGTGGACCGTGCCGGCCGGCGCCGCCGCCGGCGACACCTGGGCCCGGCTGCGGATCGGCCGCGACACCAGCCAACTCGTGCCCTCCGGCGGCTTCGCCGACTCCGGAGAGGTCTCCGACCAGCGGATCAAGCTGACCGTCGGCGCCGCCCGGCCCGAGGTCGCCGAGCCGGTCGACGGCACCGTGCTGGCCGACGCCCGCCCCAGGATCAGCGGTGAAGGCGCCGTCGCCGGCGCCTCGATGGAGGTCCGGGACGGCGACACCGTGCTCTGCCGGGCCAAGGTCGAACGCAACGGCGACTGGTCCTGCCGCCCCGGCAGCGCGCTCGCGGCCGGGTCGCACTCCCTGACCCCGGTGGAGACCACCAGCGGAGGGGTGGTGCTGCGCGGCGAGCCCGCCAAGGTCACGGTGAAGACCACGCCGCCGACCGCGCCGGTGCTCACCCTCCCCGCCTACACCAACGACCCGGGGCTGCCACTCACCGGCACCGGCGAGGCCGGCAGCACCGTCTCGGTCACCGCCCGGTCCGCCTCCGCCTCCGCCCCCGCCTCCGCCGAACTCTGCAGCAGCGCGGTCCGCACGGACGGCGGGTGGTCCTGCCTGCCGGTCGAGAACCTGGCCGACGGCAGCCACCAGCTCGCCCCCGTCGCCGTCGACGCGGCCGGGAACAGGACGGCCGGACAGCCGGTCGCGCTGGTCGTGGACACCGTGCCGCCGGACAAGCCGGTGCTCACCGCGCCCGCTCCCGGGGAGGTCCTGCGGGTCAGCCGGCCCAAGCTCGCCGGTCGGGCCGAAGCGGGGGCGAACGTCCAGGTCGCGGCCGCTCCGACGGCGGGCGGCGAGCGTACGGTGCTCTGCGGGGCCACGGCGGCGCTGGACGGGAGCTGGAGCTGCACCGCCAACCGGGACCTGGCGGACGGGGAGCACTGGCTGACCGTCACGGTCACCGACCGGGCGGGGAACGGGACGTCGGCGGATCCGGTGCGGGTGCGGGTGGCGGCTGCGGGGGCGGTGAGTCCTTCGGCGGCGAGTTCTCCGGCGGTCAGTCCGTCAGTGGTCAGTCCTCCGGCGGTGAGTCCTCCGGCGGTGAGTTCTCCGGCGGTGAGTCCTTCGGCGGTCAGTCCGTCAGTGGCGGTTCCGTCGGGGGCGAGTGGGGCGGCGTCCGTGGCGGCGAGTGCGAGCCCATCGGCTTCGCCGTCGCCGTCGGTGGTGGTGCCGTCGGCCGTCGGGTCGCCGAGTCCGAGCGAGGTGCCGGCGCTCCGGCCGGTTCCGGTGGGGCTGCTGCCGATCGTCGTGCCGCCGGTGACGCCGCCGGTGCTGGTGGCACCGGCGACGCCACCGGTGCCGGTGCCGTCGGTGACGTCCGTCCCTGCGGTCCCGGTGCCCCCTGCGGCGGCCTCGGTCGGCCCGACCTCCCCCGGTGCCTCCGCCGGCTCCAGCGCCTCGGCCCGTCCGTCGGTTCCGTTCGTTCCCGCCGTCTCCGCCGTCCCCGCCCCGCCGTCCGGCAGTGCGCGGCCGTCCGGGAGTGCTCGGCCGTCCCCGGGCGTCGGCGCGCCGCGAGCCTTGGCCGCGTCGCCCGGCGGCCGTCCGGCTCCGGTGGCCGAGTCCCCGTCGGAGGTCGTCGCCGAGCTGCTGTCGGCCGCCGACCAGGAAGGAAGCAGGGCGAGCGGCGCCGCCGCCCGGCCGTTGCCGGCACCCCCGGCCGAAGGGGCGGCGGCCGCCCGGCCCCGGGAGGCCCGCTGGCACGGCCTGCTCGCCGGGGCGCTGCTGGTGCTCGCCGGAATCGGGCTGATCACCCGTCGGGTGTTCGCCCGTGGATCCGGTGCCCGACGGCGCTGACCTGCGCCGAACCGTCCCTACCAACCGACCATGTGCCTGCGCGTCAGGTCAGCTTTGGACGATTCGTCAGCAAATGTCGACACACGTCGGCTTAAATGTCGCATTTGATGACGTATGAACTTAGCCTGACTCTGGCACTGCCCGTCAGATCCGGGCCGCCCGTTGCGCGACACACCAGACCCAGAGGATCCGTGCATGGACGTCACCCGCGATTCTTCGCAGCGACCCGAAAACCTGCCCACGTCGTTCCCCCCGGCCCTGCCGGAACGTTCCGCCTCCGGCGCCAGCCCGCTGCCCAGGGTCTCGACCGTCAAGGCCGCCAAGCCGGTCGGCCCGGCCGGTTCGGTCGACGGCGGTCCGGCCACGGCCCCGCTGGCCGTCGTCCCCGCGCCGTCCCCGGCCGGGGCCGCCGACCAGCGGGACCCGCTGGAGACCGCCGCCCCGGAGACCGTCGAACTCCCCGAGCTCGGCCCGGCCGGTGCCCCCGCCGCCGCCACCTCGCGCCGCCCCCCGCGGGCGGACCAGGCGCTGCGCGAGCACACCGCCGCCGTCCTGCCCGGCTGGGTCGCCCTGCTGGTGGTGCTGCTCGGCCTGGCCGCGGTGGGCTACGTGCTGCTGCGCACCGGCGTCGTCCCGCACTGGGACGTGCTGCCAGAACTGCGAAGCCCCGCCGTGCGGGCGGGCGACCGGGCCGAGATCGACGCCCAGGCCATCGCGGCGGTCAGCGCGGCCGGGCTGCTGGTGGTGTTCGCATTGGCCGGCCTGCTGGCCAACGCGGGCGGCGAGACCCGGGTGCTGAGCCGCTGGGGCCGCTACCGGGGCACGGTGCGCAGAACCGGCCTGGTCTGGGTCAACCCGCTGCTGCGGCGCCGGCGGGTCGACGTGCGGCTGCGGCACTGGCGCAGCGAGCCGGTCAAGGTCGTCGACCGCACCGGCACCCCGATCGTGGTCCGGCTGCTGATCGTCTGGCGGGTCAAGGACACCGCGCGGGCGCTGCTGGCGATCGAGGACCACGAGAGCTACCTGCGCGAGCAGGTCCAGGCGGTGCTCACCCGCACCGCCTCCACCCTGCCCTGCGACAGCAACGCGGGGCCCGGCCCGGCGCTCCGCGACGGGCAGTGGTTCGCCGACGAGATGACCCGGGCGCTGGCCGCCGAGGCCGCCCCGGCGGGCCTGGAGGTCTACTCGGTGCAGCCGCTGGCGCTGGACTACGCGCCCGAGGTGGCCGAGTCGATGCGCCGCCGCCGGCTGGCCGACCTGGACGCGGGCCTGCGGACCGTCCTGGTCGACGACGCGGTGGAGGCGGCGGCGCTGGCCGTCCGGCGCCTGGAGCGCGCGACCGCGCACGAACTGGACGAGGCCGCCCGCAGCGCCCTGATGGAACAGCTGCTGGTCGCCTTCGTCGCCCCGGCCGGAGTGGCCGCCTCGGTACCGCCCCCGGCCGCCCGGGCCGGGCGGAAGGAAGGACGACCCGCATGAGGATAGCCACCGGCGCGTACGCCGAACCCGGCACCGGCCCCGACGCCGATCCCGGTCTGATCGGCTTCGAGGAGCGCCTGGGCAGCATCCCCGCGATCACCGGTTGCGGCTGCCCGAACTGCGCCGCCCGGCCGCGCACCGCCCGGGCCGCCGCGGTCGGCGGTGGCAGCCGAATAAACCGGGCCGTGCGAAGTACCTGCCTGGCCACCACCGTGCTGGCGGGCGCCGGCGTGGTCGGCCTGACGGCCGGTGCGGGCTCCGCGCACGCGGCGGCCGGCAAGCAGGGCTGGGACGGGTCGAAGTACTGGTTCAAGAACGGCAGCGGTCAGTGGCGGTGGACCAGCCACTACGACGTCTACGCCAGCCGCACCGGCCAGTCCGGCTCGTCCGGTTCCTCCGGGGCGTCCGGTTCCTCCGGGGCGTCCGGTTCCTCAGGTTCGAAGACCGGCTCGAACGGCTCGGCCTCCTCCTGGGGCCTGCGCCAGGGCTGGGACGGGTCGAGGTACTGGTTCAAGAACGGCAGCGGCGAGTGGCGGTGGACCAGCCACTACGACGTCTACGCCAGCCGCACCGGCCAGTCCGGCGGCGGCTCGGACCAGGACTCCGGCGGGTCGGACAGCCGCCCGTCCCCGGACACCACCCCGACGTCCGGGAACACCGAGGCGGCCGTCGACTACGCGCTCGCCCAGCTGGGCAAGCCGTACGTCTGGGGCGGCAACGGCCCGTCCGGCTACGACTGCTCCGGGCTGGTCCAGCAGGCCTACCGGCGCAGCGGGATAGGGCTGCCCCGGGTGGCCGACGACCAGTACGCGGCGACCACGCCGATCAGCGCGGGCCAACTGCGCCGCGGTGACCTGGTGTTCTGGTCGGACAGCGGCCGGGCGTCGGGGATCCACCACGTGGGGATCTACCTGGGCGGCGGCACGTTCGTCGAGGCCCCCAGGCCGGGCAAGACCGTCCGGATATCCACGCTCAACTCGGGCTACTACCCGACCCATTTCGGTCGGCCGTAGCCGGGGAACCCACCGGGCCCCCGACAGCACGCCGCTGTCGGGGGCCCGGTGCGTGCTCAGGCCGAGGCGGTGGTGAGCAGGGCGGTCTGGGCGGGGGTGAGGGTGAGGGTGGCGGCGGCGAGGAGCGGGGGGAGCTGCTCGACGGCGCGGGCGCTGGCGATGGGGGCGGCGACCGTGGGGCGGGTGGCGAGCCAGGCGAGGGCGACGGTGGCGGGCTCGACGCCGTGCTCGGCGGCGACCGCGTCGAGGGCCGCCAGGACCTTGGGGCCGCGCGGCTCGGCGAGGTAGCGGGCGGCGCCCTCGGCGCGGGCGCTGTCGACGCCCGGGCCGCCCGGGCGGTACTTGCCGGTGAGGAAGCCGGAGGCGAGCGCGTAGTAGGGCACGGTGGCGAGGCCGTGCTCGGCGACCACCTCGGCCAGCGGGCCCTCGAAGGTGCCCCGGGACACCAGGTTGTACTGGGGCTGGACCGCGACGTACCTGGCCAGGCCCTCGCGCTCGGCGAAGGACAGCGCCTCGGCGAGCCGCTCGGCGGAGATGTTGGAGGCGGCGACCGCCCGGACCTTGCCCGCGCGGACCAGCTCGTCCAGGGCCGTCACGAACTCCTCGACCGGGGTGTCGTCGTCCCGGTGGGTGTAGTAGAGGTCGATGTGGTCGATGCCCAGGCGGCGCAGCGAGCCCTCGACGGAGGACCTGATGGTGGCCGCGGCCAGGCCGGTCGCCGCGGGGTGGCTGCCGACCTTGGTGGCGATCACGATGTCGTCGCGGTTGCCCCGGCTGCGCAGCCAGTCGCCGATCACCGTCTCGGACTCGCCGCCGGTGTTGCCGGGGGCCCAGGCGGAGTAGACGTCGGCGGTGTCGACGAAGTTGCCGCCGGCGGCCGCGTAGGCGTCCAGCACGGCGAAGGACTGCTGCTGGTCGGCCGTCCAGCCGAAGACGTTGCCGCCGAGGCAGAGCGGGTGGACGGACAGGTCGGAGGTGCCGAGGCGGACCCGGCTCTGGTTTCCGGTCATGCCCGCAGTCAACCAGGCCCGTGCGGCGGGCCGTTCCGTCGGTCACACGGATTTCACGATCCGGTCGTACCGCCGTCGCACGCGCGGGTGGTGGGTTCGCCCGGGGAGGGGTCCGGGGTGTGCCTGAGGTGGGCGGATTCGTTAGAGTCGCAGCCATGGCTGACAACGACTACGACCCCGCCGGTAGCACCCAGATGTTCCGGGCGTTCGTCGACGAGAGCCCGGCGCGTCAGGCACCGGGCTCCGTCTCCACCTACGGCAGCAGCAAGACCGGCGGCAATCGCACCGGCGTGATCGCGCTGATCGCCGTCGTCGCCCTGGTCGTCCTGGGCGCCGTCGTCTGGCTGGCGGTCAAGTGACCCTCGCGCGGGTGACCCGGTGAGGGTCACCCGCGCGACGGGAAGCACCGGCCTCAGCAGGGCTTGCGCCAGGCGTTGAGGTCGAGCTTCTTCTGCATCGAACTGAACCCCAGGGCCTTGGTCTTGGCGCAGAACTGGTCCGTGTCGAGCTTGTACTCGACGTGGAAGACCGCCTTGCCCGCCTTCACGAAGGGCGCGACCCGGTCGCACTCGTCGAACTGCGAGCACTCCTCGTTGACCGCGAAGTCGAAGTCCGGCAGCAGCGCGGAGATCTGGTCCAGGTCGTTCTTGAGGCCGATGGCGAGGCCGCGTTCGTGGGCGAGCTGGGCCAGCATCCGGTTGTACTTGATCTGGTCGTCCGGGGTCAGCGGGAAGCCGCTGTTCTGGTTGTAGGCCTCGATGGTGTCCGGCTCGATGGCGTCGAAGCCCTTGCTCTTGCACATGTCGAAGCGGGCCGCCATCAGTGGCCGCAGCTGGTCGAGCTTGCGGATGTCGAACCACTTCTCGCCCTTCCAGCCGGTGTCCGAACCCTGCAGGGCCTTGGCGAAGGCGGCGGAGTCGGGGCGGAAGTTCTCCCAGGAGCCGGCGTTGATGTAGCAGATCACCTTGCGGCCCTTGGCGTGCAGCGCGGCGACCACGGAGGCGTCGTTCTCGAAGCCGTCGATGTCGTAGACCGGCACGTCCACCGACTGGTCCACGGGGCCGCCGCCGAGCTGCCACTGCCAGGTCAGGCCCGGGGTGGGCTGCCAGCGGGCGCCGGACGGCGGGGTGGTGGCGCCGGGCGGGGTGGTGCCCGGCGGGGTGCCCGGGGCGGTGGTGCCCGGGGTGCCCGGGGCCGAGGTGGTGCCGGGGTCACTGGGCGTGCCGGGGGTGCTGGGCGCGGCGGTGCCGGGGGTGCTCGGCGCGGTGGCCGTGGGCGAGGCGCTCTGGGTGCCGTCGGCCGAGTCGTTGTCGTCCTCCGAGCCCGAGCTGCTGCACGAACTGACCAGCAGGGCGGTGACGGTGGCGAAGGCTATGGCGGCGGGCAGCAGCCGGTTACGGCGGTTCACGGTAGTCGAACTCCGGATCGGGTCAGGTCAGTTCAGCGGCGGTCAGGCCGTGCGGCAGGGTGCGCCAGGGGTTCTCCCCGGCGCCCGGTACGGCGCAGCCGACGCCGGCTCGCCGGGCGGTGATCAGTGCGGAGGCGTCGCGGGCGGACTCGGCGGGGACGTCGTAGACCAGGTGGCAGAAGCGGGAGGCCGCGTGGCGGCCGGTCCACAGCGGCAGGGTCATGGTGCGGTACGTGTCCCAGTCGCCCTCGAAGGTGACCAGCAGGTCGGCCAGGCCGACCTCGGCGTACGCCGGGTCGGGGTGCTCGCCGTGGCCGAACACCACGGTGCCGCAGCCGGCCGCCCGGGCCGCCGTGGCGAGCCGGCGGTAGTGCGCCAGCGCGCCCGGGTGGGTGGCGACCTGGTCGAGGTACACGCCGGTGATGCCGTGGCGCTGACGGTACGTCAGGATGTCGGCGACCACGGCGGCGTGGGGCCGGCGGCCGTAGTCGGTGTCGGCGTAGCCGACCAACGGCAGCCCGGCGGCGCGGAGTTCCTCGGCGGCATCGGCGAAGACGTGGTCCGGGACCTCGCCGGGACCGTCCGCGAGGTTGAGCACCACGGCGGCGATCCGGGCGGGGTCGGCGGCGGCGACCGCCCGCCAGGCCGCCGGGTCCACTGCGGGGTGGACGTACAGCGGCACCAGCAGGCGGCCGTCAGGGGTGGCCCCGGCGGTCATGCGACCACCGGGGTAGGCGTCGGTTCGGCGGTGCTGAGCCAGAGGTCGCGCAGGGTGTCGGCGAGCCCGGTCTCCGGGTGCCAGCCGAGTTCCCGGGCGGCGGCCGACACGTCGGCCTGCTGCCAGGAGACCGCGGCCGAGCGCTCGGAGCCCGCCCCGCTCTCGTCGATCCGGCCGGTGAAGCCGGACGCCGCGACCAGGCCCTCGGCGATCGCCCGGACCCGCTGGGCCCGGCCGGAGGCGAGGTTGAGCACCCGGGGGAGCGGGCCCTCGGCGGTGACGGCCAGGCCGACCGCCCGGGCGATGTCCCGGGCGTCCACGAAGTCCCGGTAGGCGGAGAGGTCCCCGACCGTCACCACGGCGTCGGCGCCCTCGGGCGCCGCCCGGCGCAGTTCGGCCGCCAGCCGGCCGGGCAGCGAGCCCGCCGGGGCGCCCGGGCCGACCGGGTTGAACACCCGCAGCACCACCGCGTCCAGCGGCGAGCCGGCCACCGCGAGGGAGCCGGCCAGCTTGGTCGCGCCGTACACGCCGACCGGACGGGCGTCGGCCTGCTCGGAGAGCGACTCGCCCTCCGCGCAGACGCCGTACTCGCCGGCCGAACCGACGTGCACCAGCCGGGCCTTCGGGGCGCCCAGGGCGAGCGCCTCGCAGAGCACCGCCGGTCCGCGGGCGTTCACCTCGGCGAGCTTGACCGCGCTGCCGGCCACCGCGCCGGCGAAGTTGACCACCACGTCGGGTGCCAGCGCGGCCAGTTCCTCGCCGAGCGGGCCGGCCTGGGCGGTGCCCAGGTCCAGCCGGAGGTCGTGGGCGGGCCGCCGGCCCGCGGTCAGCACGGTGGCCCCGGGCAGTGACCGCAGGACGGCGGTGGCGTGACGGCCCAGGAAGCCGTCGCCGCCGAGCAGCAGGATTCTCACGCGGCCCGTCCGTCGCTCTCGGCGCCCGCGGTGGCGGGCTGCTCGGCCGTGTCGTCCGGGGCGGTGCGGGCGGCCGGGACCGGCAGTTCCGCGACGCCCGGCACGGTGCCGGCCGAATCGAAGGGCATCAGGACCGGGCGGATCGAGGAGAACTCGGCGTTCGCCCGGTCGTAGTCGTCCGGGCGGCCGATGTCCAGCCAGTAGCCGCCGAAGTCGTACGCGGCCGGCGGGGTGTCGGCGGCCAGCAGGTCGAGCACCAGCTCGTCGAAGCCCAGCGGCAGGCCCGGGGTGTACTTGGCGAGCGCCGAGCGGGAGACGCCGTACACGCCCATGGAGACCCGGTAGTCGATGCTGGGCTTCTCCTGGAAGCCGGTGATGGTGCCGGAGTCGGTGGTCAGCACACCGAAGTCGATCTTCACCTGACGGGCGTAGGTGGCGATCGTCAGCGGGGCGCCGGACGTCTCGTGGTGCTTGAGCACCCCGGCGAAGTCCAGGTCGGTGAGGATGTCGCCGTTCATCACCAGGAAGTGCTCGGGCAGGCGGTCCTGCATGGTGAGCAGCGGGCCCATGGTGCCGAGCGGGCTGTCCTCGACGGCGTAGCCGACCCGCAGGCCCCACTGGGAGCCGTTGCCGACGTAGGCGCGGATGATGTGGCCGAGGTGGCCGATGGCCAGGGTGACGGTCTTGAAGCCCGCGGCGGCGAGCTGGCGCATCACGATCTCCAGGATCGCGTGCTGGTCGCCGATCGGGACGAGCGGCTTGGGAAGCGCGGTGGTGTACGGGCGGAGGCGAACGCCCTTACCGCCGGCCAGGATCACTGCGTGCATGGTGTTTCCCCCACGGAAAGGATGTGTAGGACACGAACCTCGGTTACCAGGACGAGCAAGATCGTTTCGGCGGTCAGACGTTGTAGATGTCGGTCTTGTAGCGGGCCAGGTTGGCCGGGTCGCGGAAGAACTCGATGGTCTGCTCCAGGCCCTGCTCCAGCGTGAACTGCGGCGCCCAGCCGGTGGCCGCGCGCAGCCGGGTGGCGTCCGCGACCAGGCGCATGACCTCGGAGTTGGTCGGACGGATGCGCTGCTCGTCCTCCTTCACCACCAGGTCCACGCCCATCAGCTTGCCGACCAGGGTGACCAGGTCGCCGACCGAGATCTCGCCGCCGGTGCCGGCGTTGAAGGTCCGGCCGACCACGGTTTCGGCGGCCGCGGTGCCCACCGTGCGGAAGGCGTTGGCGGTGTCCTTGACGAACATGAAGTCGCGGGTCGGGCGCAGGTCGCCGAGGGTGATCTCGGTCTGGCCGGCCGCGACCTGGGCGATCACGGTCGGGATGACGGCGCGCATCGACTGGCGCGGGCCGAAGGTGTTGAACGGGCGCAGGGTGACGACCGGGGTCTCGAAGCTGGCGTGGTAGCTGTCGGCCAGCCGGTCCCCGCCGGCCTTGGAGGCGGCGTACGGGGACTGGGTGTTGATCGGGTGGTCCTCGGTGATCGGCACGGTCTGCGCGGTGCCGTAGGTCTCACTGGTGGAGGTGTGCACCAGGCGCGGGATCTCCAGGTGGCGCACGGCCTCCAGGACGTTCAGGGTGCCGGTGACGTTGGTGTCCACGTACGAGTGGGGGGCGCGGTAGGAGTACGGGATCGCGATCAGGGCGGCCAGGTGGTAGACCGCCTCGGTGCCCTTGACCAGGCCGTTGACCGAGCCCGGGTCCCGGACGTCGCCGAGGATGATCTCGACCGAGTCCAGCACCTCCGGCGCCAGGGTCTCCAGCCAGCCGAAGGAGGAGAAGGAGTTGTACTGGACCATCGCGCGGACGTGGTGCCCGTCGGCGACCAGGGTCTCGACGAGGTGGGAGCCGATGAAGCCTTCGGCTCCGGTAACCGCGACGCTGCTCATGCGATTTCGCTTTCTCGTTTTCGGGAGCAGCCGGACGTCTGAGCACGGCCGGCCGGTGGTGCCTCGGAGGAGGCGGATTATCAGCGGTGTTGGGTGGTGCGGCCGAGCGCGGGCCCGGCGGTTGCGGTGAGGACGAGGGCGGCCGCCCCGCAGCCGGTCAGCTGCAGGACGATCGGGTCCGCACCGGTCAGCAGCCCGACGCTCTCGGCGGTCGCGGCGGCCAGACAGATGAGGGCGGTGCTCCAGCTGAACCCGAAGGCGTTCAGCAGCAGCGCCAGCCAGAGCGAGCCGCCCAGGAGCAGCATCGCGCCGAGCTGCGGCACGCCGAGCGACGGGGCGCCCGGCCACAGCACGGTCGCGGCGGCGTCCAGCGCGGCCACGGTGGTGAGGTAGATGAACAGGCAGCCGAGCAGGATCCCGCCGGTGCGGCGGGTGAACTGCCCGGTGGTGTGGCTGGTGCGCAGCGCGGCCACGGCCATCGCCCGGTAGCGGAACAGCAGCCACTCGGCGAGGCCCAGGCTGAGCGTCAGGGCGATCATGGCCGGGCCGGTCGGGGTGGTCCGCACCTCGTGCACGGCGTGCGCGCCCTGGGCCGCGGCGTGCACCGCGGGGCCGGCCGCCCGTACGGCCTGGTGGATGGTCTCACCCAGCCCGGCGATCAGCGTCAGCGCGCCGCAGGCCAGGCCGAACAGCAGGTGCGGGACCTCCTGGCGGATCGGCAGCCTCAGCTCCACGCCGTCCCGTTCGCCGGCCCGGGCCGCGACCAGCAGCTCCCGGACGGCCAGGCCGACCGCGAGCACCACCGAGGCGAGCAGCACCGCCGTCCGGACCAGCTCCGGCACGTCGATCGCCAGCACCACGCCCGCGCCGACCGAGGCCGGGGCCAGCGCCAGCAGCAGGAACTTCTCCCGCCCGAGCACCAGCAGCGCGGTGGCGGCCGCCAGGTAGCAGGACTGCCCCGCGGCGAACCACAGGGCGCCCAGCGGACCGCCGACCACGTACGCGGAGGCGGCGGCCAGCAGCGCGCCGACCGGTGCGCCGACGGCCAGGCAGACCGCGGCGTCCCGGCGGCGCAGCCGGCTCAGCCAGCGGTACGCCCGGTGCGCCAGGGCCTGGTTGAAGCCCCAGCTGACCAGCGTGGCGATGGACAGCGCGAGCATGCCCGAGGGCAGGCCGAAGCGCATCCGGGTGGTCGCGAACAGGTTGGCGCCGAGCAGGTAGCCGAGCCCGGGCAGGGCGAACACCAGGCCGCGCACCACGCACCGCCAGGGGTCGGCCCGCCAGGGGTTGGCGAACTCGGAGCTCGGGCCCGGGTAGCGGCGCTCGACCTTCTCGAACAGCTCCTCGGCGACGGTGAACGCGTCGGGGCGGCCGTACAGCAGCGCGGCCTGCTCGTCGGACAGGCCGTCGGACTCCAGGAAGGCCGCGATCTCGTACGGGTGGACGGCATCGGCGCAGACGTCGCGCAGGCGCTCGGCCAGTTCGTCCAGCGGGTCCTCGGAGAGGCCGAGCTGCTCGGCCGGGTCGGGCTCGGCCGGCGGGGCGGGGCGGCGGCGCTTCAACGGCAGGGTGCGCAGCTGCATCGTCCGCTCGGCGCCGCCCTCGTCGGGGACCAGGCGGATCGGACCGCTCATGCGCCCACCTCGCTGCGCTCGGCGGCCGCTTCGCGGAACGCGCACCTGCTGATGGTTCGCTCGCTTCGCTCGTTCACGTGCCCACCTCGCTGGGCTCGGCGGCCGCTTCGCGGAACGCGCACCTGCTGATGGTTCGCTCGCTTCGCTCGTTCACGCGCCCACCTCGCTGGGCTCGGGACGGGCGGCGGCCAGCTGCTGGTCCCAGTCCGGGCTGGGGACGGCGTCGGTGACGGCGACCATGCCGCCGGGCATCCAGCGGGAGGTGCCCAGGAGTTCGGTGTAGATGCCCCGGAAGCCGTCGATGTTCTGGCGGAGCGTGAACTGCTCGATGACCCGCAGCCGGGCGCCCTCGCCGAGCCGGGCGCGCCGCGCGGGGTCGCGCAGCAGCTCGATCGCGGCGGCCGCCATCGGTTCGGGCTCGCGCGGCGGGACGACCAGTCCGGTGTCGCCGACCGCCTCTCGCACGCCGCCGACGTCGGTGGAGACGGTCGCGCGGCCGCAGGACATGGCCTCGATCAGGGTGAACGGGAAGCCCTCGCTGATGCTGGAGAGCATCACCACGTTGCCCGCCGCGTACGCGTCGGTGATGTCGGCGACGCGGCCCTCGAAGGCCACCGAGTCGGCGATGCCGAGCTCGGCGGCCAGGGCTATGCAGCCGTCCCGGTACGCCTCGCCGCCCTTGGGGGTGCCCCCGAAGAGCCGCAGCCGCGCCTCGGGGATCTCCTGGTGGACGATGGCGAAGGCCCGGATCAGCGTCTCCAGGTCCTTGATCGGGTCGACCCGGCCGGCCCAGCTGAGGGTGGGCGTCTCGGGTTCCGGCCCGGCGGGCGGGAACGCGGCCGGGTCCACGCCGTTGTAGACGGTGCGGATGTGGTCGGACGGGGTGCCGCCGCGCTCCTCCCAGCGCCGGTTGTACCGGTTGCCGGGGGTGACCAGTGCGGCCTGCCGGTAGCTCTCCTCGGCGAGCATCCGGTAGAAGCCGAGCAGCAGGGCCTTGACCGGCCAGCGGTACGGGCCGGTGCGGTAGCCGAGGTAGCGCTCGCGCAGGTAGATGCCGTGTTCGGTGAGCAGGAACGGTACGCCGTACTGCTGGGCGGCGATCAGCCCGGGCAGGGTGGCGAGTCCGCCGCTGGCCGCGTGGGCGACGCCGTCGGTGGGCGGGTCGACCGAGAGCGGCCGCAGCGCGTGCTCCAGGAGGTCGGTGGCGTTCAGCGCGTCGTGCAGGGTGGGCCGGGAGACCGCGGTGGGCAGGTAGTCGCGGGTCCACACGTGCTGGAGGGTGCGCAGGGCGCGCTCGCTGCGCAGCGCCGGGCTGAGCAGCCCGCGCCGGGCGAGGTCGGCGAAGCCGTACAGCTCGGTGCCGAAGTGGGTGGTGTAGACCGGGTCGAGGATGGAGTGCAGGAAGCGCTCGTACGCGTTGAGGAAGCGGCGCATCTCCTTGCCGCGCGGTGCCCGGCCCTCGGAGGCCGGGCCCCACAGGGGTGCGGTGGTGACCGACCGTACGTTGGCGGGCAGCTCCCAGGCCAGCGGTTCCTGGCCGGTTCCGGTGACGGCGATGACGTCGAAGTCGACGTCCGGCATGCCCTGGACGAGCTGGTCGCACCAGACGCTCACGCCGCCGTGCTGGTGCGGGTACGTCCCCTCGGTGAGCAGGGTGACGCGCATCTCCTGTCCCCCCTCCTGTTCTTGCGTCGGTTGTCCGGCCTGGGTGGCCGGAGCGGGAGCCGTGGGGGGGGGGGGGGGGGGGGGGGGGGGGGGGGAACACCAAAAAAGAGAGAGAAGGGACTAGGTCGAGAGTGTCGGCGTGAGA
>NZ_JBVIWC010000018.1:173517-183281 GCF_055594965.1 Kitasatospora sp. NPDC040550
TTCCTGGGTGGGGACACCCTCTTTCTTCCCCTCCTTTTTTTTTTTTTTTTTTTTTTCTGTTTGGGGGGGGGGGGGGGGAACCTGGGGGGGTCCTCCCCCGCCCCCCCCCCCCCCCCCCCCCACGGGGTGCTACGGATTACCGGTTGCCGGAGCGTCCGGTGGTGGTGGTGCCGTGCGAGGCCGTCCCCCCAGAGGCCTTGCCGGAGCCGTTCTGGCCGTTGCCGGCCGGGGCACCGTTGCCCTGGGTCTTCGCGCCCGGGACGACGTCCTTGCCGGGCACCGTGGTGCCGCTGCCGGGGACGAGGGACTGGGCGGGCTTGCGGGTGACGTCACCCGGGCCGGCCGGGACGGGCGTGGCGACGCCCTGCGGCACGACCTTCTTGTCCGCCGGCGCCGGTGCCGGGACGGACTTGGCGGCCACGTTCGGGGCGACGGCGGCCGGGGCGGCCGGCGCACTGCCGGACGGCAGCTGCAGGGTGATGCCGCTCTGCAGGGCGCCCGGGGACACCCAGCCAGAGAGCGTACCGGCGTAGGCCGAACCGAAGGCGGCCGTTCCGATGGCCATCTTCTGAGCAGTTCCGGTCGGCATGGTGGCCTGGACCTGAACACCGGCGGGTGCGTTGACCGTGACGGTGTTGCCGATCTTGTAGGCGGTGACCTGGCCGGCGGCGACCGCCTTGTCCCAGGCCGCGCGCTTCTGGAACTCCTGGCCGATCTCGCGCTCCCCGAGGTTCACGATCGGGGCGTTGTCGGCGAACAGCGAGCGGTAGGTGCCGAGGATCTTCTCCAGCACCGGGTACAGGATGCGGTCCTCGGAGAGGTTCGACTGGTGCACGAAGTGCGGGCGCGGGTCGTTGCTCAGCACGTGGCCGAGGTCGATCCGGGCCTCCAGCGGCACGATGTACGACTGGTAGCCGGTGGCGGTGTCCAGCGGCGCGGGCAGGCAGGTGGAGTTGGCGTTGTTCTCGCACACGCCGCTGCCGCCGTTGGCCTTGCTGGTGTAGATCCAGTTGTACTCGTCGGCCTCCTCCTTCGCCGAACCGGCGTTGTAGAAGACGTTCATCGGGTACCGCGGCACGGTCAGCGTGGACGAGCCGACGGCCCGCTGGGCGGGCTCGCGGGAGGCGTCGCTGCCGGTGAACTTGATGCCGTTGGCGGCCAGCGCCGGCGCCAGGTTCGGGTTGTCGCTGGTCTCCTGCGGGGCGGTGAGCAGACCGGAGTGCTCACCGGTGACGAGCACCTGCGGGTCGACCTTGAGGCCGTTGGCCGTGGCCCAGTCGAAGTTCTGCTTGATCTGGGTGGAGATGGTGTTCTGGTCGGTCCAGACGGTGTTGCCGGACGCGTCCTTGGTGCACTTCCACGGGACCACCGAGACGTCCTGCACGCAGCCCAGGTAGGGGTGGGTGTAGGTGTGGTTGACCCAGCGGTAGCTGGTCTGGTCGGTGATCATCTGGGTGGCGGTCGGGTCCACCGTGGTCTGGTGGTCGGACTTCCAGTCCTCGCTGCCGCCGCCGTTGAACACCATGTCCAGGGTGAAGTTGTTGGCGGTCTGCCACTGCTTGAGGTACTGCGCGTCGGCGGGGGTCATCCGGATCGGGTTGGCGGTGTCCGGGGTGCCGGGCGGGCAGGTGACGTCGCCGGGGGTGCACTTGAGCACGGTGTCCCAGCGGTCGTCGGCGAGGAACACGTCGTCGACGTGGGTGGCGAAGTAGTTGCGGTCGTAGCCGAGGTGGACGCCCTGGGTGATCCAGTCGACCATGCCGCGGGCCAGCAGCCGGTACTGCTGCTGGTACTGGTTGTAGACGAAGGTGACGACCAGTTCCTTGCGGCCGTCGTGGGTGTACTCACCGACCAGCGAACCGCGGCTGGTCGAGTCGGGTATCCCCGCGTCGACCAGCGGGACGAAGGAGGCGCCGGACGGCAGGTTGGCGAGCGGGGTCGCCAGGTAGCCGTAGCTCTCGCTGACCTTCGGGTCGTTGTCCTCGAACGGCACGCTGCCCTTGAGGTACCCGAACGGGCCCGAAGTTCCGGCCGTGGTGGTGGCGGCCTGGATTCCGTCGAGGGTCCCGACGAATCCCGGATTCTGGGCGTAGTTCAGGCCGACGGCCGGGCTGGCCCAGGTGTAGGCGTCGATCTGCCGGACGTTGAAAGCCGCTTCGTAGGTGGCGATCGCGGCCATCTCGGCGGCGCTGTTCGGGAAGGGGTTTTCGTTGGGCAGCACGATGCCCTGGTACTTGCCCCAGGGCAGCCCGTTCACCGTGTCGCTCAGGAAAGCGGCGTTGATGACGGGGCGGTTGGTGTCATTGAGGCTGACGACCTTGTAGGGCGTCCCCTGGCTCTTGAGCTCGGCGGTGATCGCCGCGACCGACGGGCCCCCGTCGTCGATGACCAGGATGGTGAGGTCGATCCTGGGCGGCGTGGTGTCGCCGTGGGCCAGGGTGGTCTGCAGGCCGCTGGCCAGCAGAACTGCCGCTGCGCAAGCGGCGACTCTTCGGGTCGCTCGACCCATGTCTGATCCTCCCCTTGGGTCAGGCGCCGCGCTGCTTCGGCGCTCGCCTGCCCGTGTAGCTGTTCGCGGGCAGCAGGCTGCCCGGCGCCCATCCTGGTCGAGGGTCGGCAGTCCGGGGGACCAATTGGGCGATAGTGCAGCGAACCTGTTACCAACGTTCATGGTGAAGCCATGGAGGCGCTGATTGTGACCGTAACCGGACCGCTCGCGCAAATAATGAATTGAAAATGAAAAACCGGAAGCCGACTGCTACAGCTGGTTACCGACTGTGCGCCTCGCACGGCTCCGTGGGGCACCTACACTGTCGTCGTTGCGCATGACACTCTTGCACATCCTGCCGCTCCAATGGGCAGGTTCATGCAATATCCGGCACCGCTGTGCCATGTGACAGTCCGAATATGCAATGGAGGCCGCGGGTGGCCGATCGTCAGATCGCGTCCGAGCGAATCGGGGGCGTACGGAATACGCTCCGGGAGTCCGCCGGAACCATCCTGGTCGGCCGCAGTCTCGGGCTGCGGGGTGCGGTCAACGCCCGCGATCTGGGTGGGTACCGGACGGCCGACGGAGGGGTGCTGCGGGCCGGCGTGGTCCTGCGCAGCGATGGCCTGAACCGCATCACCGCCGAGGACCTCGACCCGCTGGGCGCGCTCGGCCTGCGCGCGGTGGTCGACCTGCGCAGCGCCGACGAGGTCCGCGAGGCCGGCCGGGACGTCCTGCCGGGCGGCGTGACCGCACACCATCTCCCTTTGCAGGCAACGGACTTCGACATCCACGCGACCCTGCGCGGCGCCCTGGCGGAGCGCAGCCCGGACCGGCAGAGCGCCGTGCTCGGCGAAGGCCGGGCGGCCGCCATGATGACCGGTCTCTACCGCTGGTTCGTCACCGACCGGGAGGCCCGCGAGACCTTCGCCGCCCTGCTGCGGCTGCTGGCCGCCCCGGACGGCGTGCCGCTGCTGTTCCACTGCTCGGCGGGCAAGGACCGCACCGGCTGGGCGGCGGCGCTGCTGCTGACCGCGCTGGGCGTGGACCGCGAGACCGTGCTCGCCGACTACCTGCTCACCAACGAGCGGGTCGCGGCCGTGGTCGAACTGGTGCTGGCGGACTTCGCCGGTCGCGGCCTGATGCGCGAGCCCGAGCTCCTGCTGCCGGTCTTCCGGGCCGAGCGCGACTACCTGGACGCGGCCTTCGCGGAGGTCGAGTCCGGCTGGGGCGACTTCGCCGCGTTCTGGCGCGCGGGGCTCGGACTGGACGACCGGGTGCTGGCCGGGCTGCGCGCCAACCTGCTGGACGGCGACGGGAGTTGACCCCGCCGCCGGCAGCGGTGGCGGTCAGCCCTCGTTGATCAGCCCCGCGCGGAGCTGGGTCAGCGTCCGGGTGAGCAGTCGGGAGACGTGCATCTGGGAGATCCCGATCTCCTCGCCGATCTGCGACTGGGTGAGGTTGCCGAAGAACCGCAGCATGATGATCCGGCGCTCGCGCGGCGGCAGCTTGGCCAGCAGCGGCTTGAGCGACTCCCGGTACTCCACGCCCTCCAGCGCGAGGTCCTCGTAGCCGAGCCGCTCGGCCAGCGGCCCCTCGCTGTCCTCCTCGCCGGGGCTGGAGTCCAACGAGGAGGCGGTGTAGGCGTTGCCCACCGCGAGGCCCTCGACCACGTCCTCCTCACTGACCCCGAGGCAGACGGCCAGTTCGGCGACGGTGGGGGAGCGGTCCAGTCGCTGGGACAGTTCGTCCCCGGCCTTGGTGAGCGCCAGTCGCAGCTCCTGGAGCCGTCGCGGCACCCGGACCGACCAGCTGGTGTCCCGGAAGAAGCGCTTGATCTCGCCGACCACGGTGGGCATCGCGAAGGTGGGGAACTCCACCCCGCGTTCCGGGTCGAAGCGGTCGATCGCCTTGATCAGGCCGATGGTGCCGACCTGGACGATGTCCTCCATCGGCTCGTTGCGGCTGCGGAAGCGCGCCGAGGCGTACCGGACCAGCGGCAGGTTGAGCTCGATCAGGGTGTCGCGGACGTAGGTGTGCTCCGCGCTACCGGGCTCCAGCGCGGCCAGCCGCAGGAAGAGCGAGCGGGAGAGCGTCCGGGTGTCCAGCCCGGAGCCGGGCGGTGCCGCGGTGGCGGCTCCGGCGCCGGGCGCTCCGGCTCCGGGTGCTCCGGGGCCGGGCCTCGCGAGGGACGTGGCCCGCTGGAGCGGGATCCGGTCCCCGGTGACCGCCGTACCCTCGGCCTGACCAGCGTGGATCTCCGCAGTGCCCAGCTCTCCGGACATGCGCCCACCCCCTCGTGACTGACAGTTGAACGGGGGCCGTCGCACGGAGGTTCCCGGCGGGGGCCCAACCCCCTGCATACCGGAACACGGTGCACGGCAAACCCGAACGTCGCAAGATGTCACGCCGGGGTAACGCGCTGCAATCTCACTCTTCCCAGGAGTTGCCGGTCCGAAGCCTGGTCAGGATCCGCGAGAGCAGCCGGGAGACGTGCATCTGCGACATCCCCAGCTCGGTGCTGATCTGCGACTGGGTGAGGTTGGCGAAGAACCGCAGCATCACGATCCGCCGCTCCCGTTCGGGCAGTTGGACCAGCAGGTGGCGGACCATGTCGCGGTGCTCGACCTCGGCCAGGGCGGAGTCCTCGTAGCCGAGCCGGTCCAGCAGGGCGAGTCCGCCCTCGTGCTCCTGGGCGGCCTCCAGCGAGGCGGCGTTGTAGGCGCGCCCGGCGTCCAGGCAGGCCCGGACGTCCTCCTCGGGGATCCGCAGGCTGGCGGCGATCTCGGGCACCTTGGGGGTCCGCCCGTGCAGCACCGTCAGCTCCTCCATGGCGCCGCTGACCTGGACCCAGAGCTCCTGGAGCCGGCGCGGGACGTGCATGGTGCGGACGTTGTCCCGGAAGTAGCGCTTGATCTCGCCCAGGATGGTCGGCAGCGCGTAGGTGGGGAACTGGACGCCCCGGGTCGGGTCGAAGCGGTCGATCGCGTTGATCAGGCCGATGGTGCCGACCTGGACGACGTCCTCCATCGGCTCGCTGCGGCTGCGGAAGCGGGTGGCGGCGTAGCGGACCAGGGGGATGTTCACCTCGATCAGGGCGGCCCGGACCCGTTCCCGCTCGGGGGCGTCGGGGGGCAGCTCGGTGAGCCGCTCGAACAGCACCCGGGTGAGCGTCCGGACGTCCACGGCGGGGCGACCGCCGGGGCCGCGCAGCCCGTCCGGGCGCAGCTCGCCGGCCGGACTGATGATTGCGGCCAACACCTCGTCCACGGACACGTCCCCCCTCCCAAAGTCGACAACGGTGGGCCCTGCGGATCGGGTGTCGCGGCTGGTTCGGTACCTCGCCATGTCCGGCAAAACCGGTCATAGCATCACAAGGTGGGCGCAGGTCGGGCAAGCACCCGGTGGAGGTGTGTTGGTGGGGTGCGCAGCCGGTGGCCACCCGGTCGGCGAGGCGCCGCAAGGGTTGTTCCGGGGCAGACGGAGACGCCCCGCCCGGGAGCCGGGCGGGGCGGGCGCGGGCCGTCCGGGGGACGGCGGCGGGGGTCAGACCTCGATGTCGGCGATCACCCAGGTCGCGAACGCGCGCCACTGGCCGGCTGCGGCCTGGTGCGCGGGGTGGGTCAGGTACGCCTGGAGGGCCGTGCGGTCCTCGACCAGGCTGTTGATCGCGTAGTCGTACGCGATGTCGCGCTCGGTGGTGTTCCAGCCGCACTCCCACTCGCGCAGCTCGGGGATCAGCGCGCCGAGCTCCTCGAACGCCTTGGCGGCGGCGAGCACGCGCTGCTCGTCCTTGGCGACGCCTTCGTCGAGCTTGAACAGGACCAGGTGGCGGATCACGATTGCCGCTCCTTACTTGATCAGACCGGTCATGAAGGTGCCGACCGCCTTGGCCGCGTTCGAGATGCCCTCGAAACCCAGCTGGACGAGTTCGGCGGACCGGGCCGGTGAGGTGATGATCGAGTAGAGCACGAAGATGAGCAGGAGGGCCATGCCGATCTTCTTAGCCTGCGCCATCGTGACCTTCCTCCCTGCCGTGGGCCGCCGTCATCCGGTCCCCGAGCGGCCCTGCAGGGCAGCTTATCCACCGGACGGGCTATCAAGTGTGCGACGCGTTCGCCCGGCGGGACGAAGGTCCCCGCGAGTGGGGCCTTTCTCCGGGTGCCCGGCCCGGGGCCGGGCGGCAGGATGGATGACGTGCCGAGGATCTGGCAGGAATCCCCGGCACGTGGATCCGGAGCCCCCGCTGTGGGACCGGTGGTCGCGGCTTTCCCCCCACGCGGCGCCGGTTGTGGGACTCCGCCGGGGGAGCGGTCAGTCCCCCCGAGCCGCTCCCCCTCCAAGGCTCCGTACGAGCCGGGCCATGGTGGTCATGGGCCCGGAGTACGGAGCCTTTTCCGCGTCCGGGAGCCTTCCCCGCGTCAGGGGGCGCTCCGCCGCCGTCCGGAGTGCGCGAACGGTCCCGAGTACGCAAACGGCCCGGAGCGCGCAACGGTCCGGAGTACGCAAACGCCGAAGGCCCGTCCGTGATCGGACGGGCCTTCGGGCTTTCGAGCGGTAGCGGTGGGATTCGAACCCACGGTGGAGTTGCCCCCACACACGCTTTCGAGGCGTGCTCCTTTGGCCGCTCGGACACGCTACCGAGGGGAACTCTACCGGACGGGTGGCGCGGTCACGAAATCCGTATCGGGCGGGGCCGGGGCCGGGCGGCTCAGCGGTGGGTGTCGAAGAAGGCGCGCAGCTGCTCGCCGCACTCCTCGGCGAGCACGCCCCAGATCACCTCGGGCCGGTGGTTGAGCCGGCGGTCGCGCATCACGTCGAAGAGCGAGCCGGCCGCGCCGGCCTTCTCGTCGAGGGCGCCGTAGACCACCCGGTCGATCCGGGACAGCACGATGGCGCCGGCGCACATCGTGCAGGGCTCCAGGGTGACCACCAGGGTGCAGCCGCTCAGCCGCCACTCCCCGATCCGTTCGGCGGCCTGCCGGATCGCGACCACCTCGGCGTGCGCGGTCGGGTCGCCGACCGCCTCGCGCTCGTTGTGGCCGCGTCCGATCACCTCGCCGTCCGGGCCCAGGACGAGCGCCCCGACCGGGACGTCCCCGGTGGCCGGCGCCAGGGCGGCCTCGGCGATGGCGAGGCGCATCGGCGCCGCCCAGCGGTCGCGGACCGGGTCGGGGCGGACGGGGGCGGGCAGCGGGGGGACGTACGGGACGGTCAGCGGGGTGGATGCGGGCTGCATGGCATCCAGTGTCGGGCATCCGGTGGCGGACACCGGTGCGACCGGTGCCGCTACCGGACCGCTTCCAGGACCTCGCCGCAGCCCAGGGCCTCGGCGATCTCCTCCAGGGCGTCGCCCGGCACGGCGCCCTCGCCGCTGAGGGCGAGCAGTTCGTCGGAGGCCAGGCCGAACTCGGTCAGCAGGTGGGCGTCGCCGAGCGGGCCGACCGGGACGCCGCCGTGGGCGTCCGCGTCCTCGTCGTCCTGCTCCTCGGTCTCCGCTTCCTCGTCCAGCAGGTGGTCCAGGTCGCCGAACTCGCTCTCGCCGGCCTGGTCGACCAGCTCGTCGGTGAGGACGGAGCCGTAGGAGCTGCGGGCGGCGGCGGCTCCGTCGGACACGAAGATCCGCGGGTCGTCCTCACCGTCCACCCGGACGATCGCGAACCAGGAGTCCTCCTGTTCGATGAAGATCAGGACGCTGTCGTCGTCCTGCGCGGAGTCGCGGGCCAGATCGGCCAGATCGGCCAGGGTTTCGACGTCGTCGAGCTCCGTCTCGCTCACGTCCCACCCGTCCTCGGAGCGAGCAAGCACTGCAGCGAAGTACGCCACCAGGGACACTCCCAAGATCATCGGTCTCGGCTGTCGGCGCGCTCGGGCGACGCGAAAATCTGGCCGCCCCCGCGCCAGAGGCGGTCCGCTTGTTCGGACCGTCCCCTCGGAATCGTGACAGAAAGCCCGCCCTCGCGGGGGGTGTTCGGCAGCGCGTCTTTGCAGGTCGTGTCGGAAGGGCCGAGCGGTGTGGGGCGGAACCGGGGCGGGGCCGTCCGAAGCCGGTCGAATGTCGGTCCGACCGCCCGGCGGGCCGCGGCGGGGTCGGTGGCGGGGCCGGTCAGATCCGGAAGGTTCGCATCCGCATCGCTTCCCGCATCCGCCGTTCCTTGGTCCGCCGGGGCTGGACCCGCTCCCTCAGCTCGCGGGCCTCGGCGAGCTCGCGCAGGAAGACGGCCCGCCGCTTGCGGCGCTCCGACTCGGTCTCCGGAGGCTCCTGCGGCGGGCCGGCGCGGAGGGCCGGCCCGTCGACGGGCTCGTCGGCCGAGCCGTCCCCGGCCCTCGGGTTGCTCGTCATAAGACGTGACATTCCCAGAACGGCCGGGTTGATACCACAGGAGCCGGTTCCGTCCGGACATTCCTGGCACGTCACGGCGTGTCACCGGAGCGTGACAGCCGCCGGTCGGCGGCCTGGCACGGCGTGTCGTACAGGCGTCCAGGACCGGGCTAACCTCGGTACATGCGTCTCCACGTCGTCGACCACCCCCTGGTCGCCCACAAGCTCTCCACCCTGCGCGACGAGCGCACCGACTCGCCGACCTTCCGTCGCCTGACCGACGAGCTGGTGACCCTCCTCGCCTACGAGGCCACCCGGGACGTCCGCACCGACGAGGTGGAGATCACCACGCCCGTGGCGGTCACCCTCGGCACCCGGCTCAGCTACCCGCGTCCCCTGGTCGTGCCGATCCTGCGGGCCGGCCTCGGCATGCTGGACGGGATGACCCGCCTGCTGCCGACCGCCGAGGTGGGCTTCCTCGGCATGGTGCGCAACGAGGAGACCCTGGAGGCCTCCACGTACGCCACCCGGATGCCCGACGACCTCTCCGGCCGCCAGGTCTACGTGCTCGACCCGATGCTGGCCACCGGCGGCACCCTGGTCGCCGCGATCAGGATGCTGATCGAGCGCGGTGCCACCGACGTCACCGCCGTGGTGCTGCTGGCCGCGCCGGAGGGCGTCGCGGTGATGGAGCGCGAGCTGGCCGGCCTGCCGGTCACCGTGGTCACCGCCGCCGTGGACGAGCGGCTGAACGAGAACGGCTACATCGTCCCCGGCCTGGGCGACGCGGGCGACCGGCTGTACGGCACGGCCGGCTGAGCGCCCCCCCTCCGAACATCCGAGAGCCCCCCGGCACTGCGGGCGGTTTCTAGGGGTCGTTGCAACACGTGGTCGGTTGTCTAGGCCGCGATGAGTTTATGCAGGCGCTCGGCTGGGGTTTCCCAGCCGAGCGTT
>NZ_JBVIWC010000019.1:0-137865 GCF_055594965.1 Kitasatospora sp. NPDC040550
GCCCGCGAGATCTACCAAGTCCTGACCGCACCCAGCACCTCACCGATCACCGCCGAGAAGCTCACAACCGCTGCTTGACATCCATAAGAGCATCCGCTCGACCACTGGCAGCCCCTGCTCCACACCGAACCCGGAGAGAAGGAAACCCACCATGTCCGACACCACCGCCGTCCTGACCGCCGACGACAGGCTCACCCTCCAGACCGCCGCCCACGGCGTCGTCGTCCTGATGGCCGCCTCCGACCCCGGCGCGATCTCCTCCGCCAAGGCCGGCACGGCCGCCGGCAAGGCCCTCAGCTCCGCCACCGGCCTCACCGGCCGCGTCCTCGCCGAGAAGCCCAAGGGCCTCAAGCTCGACGGCAGTTCCACCGCCGACATCGCCGACCGGGTCTTCGACGCCATCCGCCGCTCCCTGGCACTGCTGAACGCCAAGGCCCCCGAGGAGACCGGCAACTTCCGCGCCACCCTGACCGTCGCGATGCGGGCCGCCCAGCTCGCCCGCCCCGGCGCCAACCCGGCCCAGGCCGCGATGGCCGACAAGATCGCCGGCATCCTCGACGGCGCCTGACCGCACATCCGCCGGGGCGGTTCCGCCCGCCCCGGCAGAGCGGCGGCCGCGGTCACCCCTCGTCCCCGCAGCTCACCCCCAGGGGTGAATTCGGAGGCCGTTCGGGGTATCGGGCCAAGCCGGGTGGGCGAGCGTGCCGAACGTCAGGGCAGAGCGGTCCGGCATTCGGCCGGCCGCCGGGCCGAGACGGGACATGATGGCCAGCGAGCACATCGACACCCGGCTGCTGGAAGAACTCACCGAGCAGTCACAGGACTTGAACAGCGACGCACTGCGGATCACCCGCGGCGCGCTGACCGACTTCGCGGAGGCCGCCGAGCCCCCGCGCCGCTGGTGGCAGCGCGGGGCGACCCTCGGCGCCCTGGCCGGCGGGGCCGGTCTGCTGAGCGCCGTGCGCGCCGCGGCGGCCTCGCCGTCGGCCTCCGCCTCCGCGTCCGCCGACGACATCAGGGCGCTGCAGACCGCCGCCTCGATCGAGAACCTGGCGGTCAGCGTCTACCAGACCGCCGCCGCACTGCCGTTCATCAAGGACGGCAACAAGACGGTGGCCGCGTTCATCGCCAAGACCACCGAGCAGCACCAGGCCCACGCCAAGGCCTTCAACGCCGCCGCGACCACCGCCGGCGGGCAGGCGCAGAACGACCCCGACCCGAAGTACAAGGCGGTCGTCGACCAGACGCTGCCCACCATCAAGACCCCGGCCGACGTGGTGAAGCTCGCCATCACGCTGGAGGACGTCGCCGCCCAGACGTACACCAAGAACGTCGGCCAGGTCAGCAACGCCGACCTGCGCAAGCTGTTCGCCTCGGTCGCCCCGGTCGAGGCCCAGCACCGCGCCGTCCTGCTCGCCGTGCAGGCGCTGCTGGCGGGCAACGCCGCCGACCTGATCACCATCCCGGTCGACCCGGCGAAGCTGCCCGCGGCCGCGGGCAGCGTGGGCTTCCCCGACGCCTTCTACAAGACCGACAACGCCTCCCCGATCACCGAAGGGGCCGTGAAGTGAGCACCGACCGCAGCTGGGAGCCCGCCATCGGCGAGGCCGAACTCGCCCGCCTGACCAGGGACATGGACGAGGCCCACCACGCCACCCTGCCGGTCATGCAGGCCGCCGCCCGCGACCTGGTCGGGGAGATCCGCGCCGCCGGGCAGATCGACGCCGGCCGGCGCCGGTTCCTCCTCGGAGCGGGCGGGGCCGCCGCCGCCCTCGTCCTGGCCGCGTGCTCCAGCAGCAAGGACGTCAAGGACCCGGCACCGTCCAGCCCGGCCGGCACGATGCCCACCTCGGCGTCGGCGTCCGGGAAGTACACCGGGGACCTCCAGGTCGTCGCGCTGGCCACCGCCCTGGAGAACCAGGCCGTCGGCGCCTACCAGGCCACCCTGGACGCCGCCAAGGCCGGCAAGCTCGGCACCGTGCCCCCGGCGGTGGCGACCTTCGTCACCACCGCGATGGCCCAGCACGCCGACCACGCCAAGGCCTGGAACGCCGTCCTCACCGGTGCCGGCCTGCCCGCGATCACCGACGTGCCGCTGTCCAACCAGCCGGACACCCTGGCCGCGCTCGGCAAGGCCACCTCCGTCGGCGATGTCGCCAAGCTCGCCCTCGAGCTGGAGGACCAGGCCGCCCAGACCTACCTCTTCGCGACCTACAACGTCACCAGCCCGGCCGGCATCGCCACCGCGGCCAGCATCGCGCCGGTCGAGGCCATGCACGCCGCGATCCTGAACTACGTGCTCGGCCAGTACCCCGTCCCGGACGACTTCCTGCCCACCGACAAGGCCGCCAGCCCCACCCTGCTCACCGTCTGACCCCGTCCGTCCCCAGACCGGGCGCGCGCCCGGCCCACCGGCACCCGACACCCCGCCGACCGGGCCGGCGCGCGCCCTCCCCTCGCCCGGACGGCTCACCCCGGAATGCCGGCCCCCGAGCCCTGCGGGCCAATGGTGGTCAGCGGTGCCACCGCCGCCCGGAGTGCTGGGAGCCCCGATGAACGAGCCGCCGGAGCCCCCGGCCGGGCCGGGCCGAGCCTCCCGGGCGGGACGGCTCGTGCGGAGCACGGTGTCAGCGGTCCTGATCGCGCTGGCCTGTGTGCTGGTGCCGGTGTCGCTGGTCACCGTCTGGGTGCACGACATCGCCCTGGACACCGGCCGGTACGTGGCGACGGTCGCCCCGCTCGCCACCGATCCGGCGATCCAGGACGCGGCGGTCGCCCGGATCACCCAGGCGGTGGACGTGCGGGTGGACGGTCCGGCGGTCACCTCCGACCTGGCTGCCTGGTTGCAGACCCGGGGGCTGCCGCCGAGGGTCGCCTCGGCGGTCAGGGCGCTCGGCCCGAAGCTCGACGACGCGGTGAACCAGGTGGTCACCAAGGCGGCCACCGAGGTCGTGCACAGCGACACCTTCGGTACGGTGTGGACCCAGGCCAACCGGGTCGCCCACACCGCCGTGGTCCAGGCCCTCACCGGGCACGGGCGGGGCGCCGTCGAGGTCTCCGACGGCACGGTCACTCTCGATCTCGGCTCGGTCGTCGACCGGCTGAAAGAGACGCTGGTGGCCGAGGGGCTGAGCCCGGCCGAGCGGATCCCGGACGTGGACCAGCGCATGGTGCTGTTCCAGTCCGACCAGCTGGCCGAGGTCCGCGGCGCCGCACACTCCCTCGACGTGGTCGGCAACTGGCTGCCCGTGCTCACCGCGGCGCTCGCCGCCGCCGGTGTCCTGCTGACCCGGCGCCGACGCCGGTCCCTGGTGTCCACCGGCCTCGGCGCGGCCGGGGCCTGCCTGCTGGTGGCCCTCGCCCTGGTGGCCGCCCGTCACTACTACCTCGACCACCTGCCGCCCGCCGTGCAGTCCCCGGCCGCCGCCGCGGCCGTCTTCGACACCCTGCTGCACTTCCTGCGGATCAGCCTGCGCACCGCGATCGTGCTGGGCGTGGCGCTGGCGCTCGGCGCCTACCTGGGCGGTTCGGGACGGCTGCCGCGCGCCGCCCGCGGCCGGGCGGACCGCACTGCGGACGCCGTCGCCCACTGGGGCGACGCCCACGGCGTGCGCGCGGGCCGGGCCGGTACTTGGACCGCCGCCCACCGCCGGTGGGTCGCCCGCGCGGCCGCCCTGGTGCTGGCGCTGGTGTTCGCCCTGTGGGACGACCCGACCGCGCTGACCGTGCTGCTGCTGGTCGCGGTCCTGCTCGCGGTGCTCGTCGTCCTGGCCTTGCTCGCCGCGTTCGGCCGGGTCGGCACCGGCGACCCGGGCGCGCCGGACGGTTCGGTCCTACGGTGAGAGCAGGGCCGCTGCCCGGCCCGTCCGTCCTTCCCGCCCTTCCGCCTCGTGTCCCGTCCCCGTCCGCGTGCCGGAACGAGGCGGCCGTCGTCGAAGGAGTCCACGCCATGACCAGCCGAGTCACCGAACCGGGCCCTACCGGTCGGCCCGCCGAACACCGCCCCTTCGCGACCGGGTGGACCGTCTTCGCCGCGGTCATGCTCATCGCCGGCGGCACGATGGCGGTCTTCCAGGGGATCGCCGCCGTCACCAAGGACAGCCTGATCGTCGTCACCCGTCACTACGTCTACTCGATGAACACCGAGGGCTGGGGCTGGATCCACATCGTCCTCGGACTCGTCGTCGCCGCCGCGGGCGTGGCCCTGTTCAGCGGCGCCCCCTGGGCCCGTGGCGTCGGCATCGTCGTCGCGGTCATGGGGATGGTCGCCAACTTCCTGTGGCTGCCCTACTACCCGTTCTGGGCACTCGTCCTGATCGCGATCGACGCATTCGTCATCTGGGCGCTGTGCACCGGACCGGCCGGCCGGAGTGCTGACGACGCCTGAGTGCCGACGACGCCCGAGCGCCGAGGACGCTCACTCCTCGTCCGCCGGGGCCGCCGGGGCCGGGCCCGGAGTCGCCAGCAGCCGGGCCAGCCGGCCCTGGCCGGCCAGCACGTAGCCGATGCCGATGCCGAGCGTGATCGCGGTGAACACCACGATCAGCCAGCTCAGCAGGGTGAAGACGAGACCGAGCGGGCCGAACTGCGCCACGCTGCGGTTCAGCGAGCGGGGGACGTACAGCCGCGACCCCCAGGCCAGCGCCGTCAGCGCCGTACTGGTCAGCACGGCCCCCGGCAGGAGCGGCAGCCAGGGCACCCGGCCGCCGAGCAGCAGGTGCTGGGTCCACCACCAGAGCAGGACCGCGCTGACCAGGTAGAGGAACACCCCGAGGACGTCGCCCAGGCCGAACCCGGTGCGCACCTGGCCCTGGACGATCAGGGCGGTGAGCCACACCAGCAGCCAGGCGAGCCAGCGCCAGGCCGCCAGGCGTCCGGCCAGGTGGGGGAGGTGCCAGCTCCGTTCGCACAGCCGTTGCAGCACCCGGCTGCAACTCGTGGCCGCGAGCAGGGTCACCAGGATGCCGAGGCCGCCGTAGGTCTCGGCGGCGGTCCCGCTGTCGGCCCGGAGCACCTGGGCGAACTCGTCGTAGGCGGCGCCGTGCAGTCCCAGGACGGTGCGCAGGGAGTCGGCGACGCTGCTGCGCACTTCGTCGGGCATGAAGGCGGCCAGCACGAAGATCACCGGGATGGCCGTGAGGAACGCCTGGGCCGCGAGGCGGGTGGCGGTGTCCAGCACGTGGATGTGCAGCAGCTGAGCCGCGAGCCGGCGGGGGAACGGGGCGTCACGCAGGGGGGCCGTCCGCCCCCGCAGCCAGGCGGACCCGGTGCGGAACCAGCGACCGCGGCCCGGCCGACCGCGGTGTTCCGCCACCTCGCCCTCCCGCCCCGTCGTCGACGTCTCGGATTCCGTCCAAGACTGGGCGACGGTGCGGTCACCGGCATCTCGGGTACGCCGCCGTTCGGCGCAACGGCCGGGGGAGGGCGACCACGTGGTGCTCAGCCGCCCTCGCGCTTGATCCACTCGCCGCCGCCCAACGGGTAGTCGAAGCCCGGGCGGTTGACGTCGGCGCTGGTGCGGAAGGGCGTGCCGCCGTTGTCGATGTGGACGGTGCCGTGGCGCTCGCCGCTGGACCAGTCCAGGGCGAGGTCCCAGCGGACGTCGTGCGCCTTGGTGTGGGCGGTGACGTAGAAGACCTCCGGGTCGGACTTGCTGACCTTGTACGGGAAGTCGCGCTGTCCGCCCTTGACGGTGAGGACGGGACTGCCCCGGTCGAGGTCGATGTCGAAGGACTTGCTGTCCACCCCGCCGCCGCAGCCGACACCCATCGAGTAGTCGTTCCAGGCCAGCGGCGCGCCCCTGGCGGTGACCCGCACGTGCAGCCCCAGCAGGACGACCGTGTCCGTTCCGGTGCCCTGGACGGTGAGGGCGACCTCCTGCTCGCCGGAGGACACCGCGCCGTAGGCGGCGGCCCAGCGCGGCGCGTCGCGCTCGGGGGCCGGCGGGCCGACCTGGGCGGGCCCGCTGTTCACCAGGAAGTGCTGGCTGCACGGGTCGGCGTAGACGTACGGGCGGGTGCCGACGGTGAGCGGCGCGGGGCCGCTGTCGGTCGGGGCGCCGGCCGGAGTGGGGGCAGCGGTCGGGCTCGGGGGCGTCGTCCCGGCGACGGCGGCAGCGGGGGTACCGGGTACCGGCTCCGGCGTGCCGGTCGTGGCCGTGCTCTCCGTGGTCGTGGCGGTCGTCGCTGTCGTTGTGGTTGGCGCCGTCGGTGTCGCCGTCGCGCCGACGGCCTGCCGGCCGCCCTTCGCCTCGTCCTCGCCGCCGCCCACCGTGGGTCGTGCGACGACCAGTACGGCGGCGACCAGGGCCACGGCCGTGGCGGACACGATCAGCGCGTTGCGCCGCCGCCGCGGTGGCGCGGGCCGCACCGGCGCGACGTCGACCACCGGCGTCACCTCGGCCACCGGCTCCGCCGCCACCGCAGGGGCCTCCGCAGCCACCTCCGCCGCAGCGGTCTGCGGCGCCCGCTGCTCGGACCGGCGTCCCCGGGCCGCGTCGGCCAGGATCCAGCTCCGGTGCAGCTCCACGAGTTCCTCGGGGCTCGCCCGGCACAACCGCGCGAAGCGCTCCGCCGACGCGAACTCGTGCGGCAGCGCCGTCCCGTTGCAGTAGCGGTGCAGCGTGGAGGTGCTGGTGTGCAGCCGCTTGGCCAGCGTCCCGTAGCTCAGCCCCGAGCGCGTCTTGAGCTCGCTCAGCAGCCGCGCGAACTCCTCCGTCCCCGCAGCCCCAGTTCCGTCCGACACCCGACGTCCCCCGTTCCCCGCGTCCCGCCCCCGCCGACCCGGTCCCCTGGCGCGTCACCGCTGTTCAGGGCCCGTGCCGGCGTCCCACCTTACCCATCGTGCTGATGGACGTGGCAGTCGGCACGACCGGTTGCGCGAGCGCCGGTGAATCCGACTCCCGCGCGGATCGGATCCGGTGAGGATCGAGTGATCTGCCGGTGCCGACCCCCGTCGATCGGCGCCGGCGGGCTCGGGCATCATGAGCGGATGCCGAACACCGCAGCACGCACCGCTCTCCTCGACCACCTCCGTCGGACACTCCCCGGTCGCGTCATCGACGAGGTCCCGGGTGTGGACGGGCCGATCGAGGACCGCGTGCCCGGGTTCCGGGTGTTCCGGGTCCATCCCGCGTATCCGGGCGACTGGTGGCTGTACGTGACGTCGGGGTGCTGGGAGGCGACCCAGCACGAGGGCCACGGCACGGAGTTCTTCCTCGCGGCGCCGCGCGACGAATGGATCAACCTGGAGAGCATCACCGTCAACGCGTACTACCACTGCGGACCGGTGCGCCAGCGACTCGACGTCGGACACACCGTCCCGATCGGCCGCCCGTGGCTCGACGGATCCGCCTGCGACCACTACCTGGTGAGCCTGCCGTACCCCTTCGGGCCGGACTTCGAGGTGTGCAGCTGGGAAGGCGGAGCCCATGCCCGCATCCTGTGGCTGTTGCCGATCACCGAGGCGGAGAAGGACTTCCGGCGGGAGAGCGGGCTCGAAGCACTCGAGGTCCGTTTCGACGAGCAGGCTATCGACCCGGTCGATCCCGCACGGGCCTCCGTAGCCTGACCGGAGCCCGGACAATTCGCATGACAACCGCGGCCGGTTCCTCGATCCTTGGCCGATGCCCAAGGAACCGGACGTCCTCGACCTGAGGCTCCTGCACCCACTGCCCGAGGACCGCCGCCTGGAGGTCCGGCCGATCGTCAACGGTCGGGACCTCCTGGCGGAGGTGTCCCCCCAGGTCGTCGGCGGCCCCCGGTACGCGGGGGTCGGTCCCCGCCATCTGCTGGGCCCGGACGGGCCGTTGCACGCCACGGCGGCGCCCCACGAGGTCCGGCTCGCCTGGAGCGGGTGCGGCTACGAACGGTGCTGCGGCGCGCTGTACGTGACGGTCCGGCGCGACGGGGAGCAGGTCGTCTGGGCAGGCTGGCGCGACCCGGCCTTCCCGGACTTCGGCCTGCCGGACCTGCGCTTCGACGCGGGGTCGTACGAGACCGAGGTGCGGCGGGCCGAGGCGGACCGCGGTTGGGAGACGGTGACCGGAGCGGTCGCGCGGCTGCTCGAAGGGCGGCTCAGGAGCCGGGCTGACTGGCTGCTCAGGTGGGACTGCGAGGTGGACGCCGTCTGGACCCACCGGGAGAATCCCGACCGGATCCACCTCCTCCTTCTGCACCCCCGTGACCGCTACGAAACGGGCCTGCCCTGGGTCCAGTTCGGCATCACCCTCGCGGTCTCCGCCGACGATCCGTCGGCCCAGGCCGAGCAGTTGGAGGCCCGGCTGACCGCGGCCGATCCCCGCGCCACGGCCCAGGTCTGGGGCGGTTCGAACGTCGAGGAACTGGGCTACCCGTGGCCGCCGGTCGATCCGGATTTCGGCTGAACGACCGGTGCGGCAGGGCACGCCGGCGGGCCGTTCACGGCAGCCAGTGCACCGGGGAAGTCCGGCGGAGGTGCACGAGCACGTCGAAGGCGTCGGCCAGCGAGTCCACGGCCAGGTGCTCGACGGCGTCGCGTTCCGGGGTGTAGATGCCGCTGATCACCCGGGCCTTGGCCGGGCCGTCCCACTCGCGGCGGACGTCCTCCCGGCGCAGGTCCAGCCAGCGGGCGGGCAGGCCGGGCTCGCCGAGCTTCGCGTCGACCAGGTCTGCGGCCGGGGCGGGGGCGACGACGGCGCCGAGGTCGCCGTGGTGGAAGCCGATCGCCACCGAGACGTACCGCGCGCCGTAGCGCTCCCGGAGCAGGCTGCCGGCGGTGGCCTGCGGGCCGCGCTCGGGTGCGACGCCGAGCACCGTTGCGGTGGCCGCGGTGTGCGCGATGCCGTCCCAGTAGACGGTGCGCAGGCCGGTGCGCTGCTGGAATCCGGCGATGGTCCCCGCCCACAGTTCGGCCTCGCCCGCGTAATTGCCGCGCCCGGCGACGCTGTGCTCGTGGAAGTCCACGATCAGCCGCATCCTGGCGACGGCGTCACCGGTGTCGGTGTCGGTGTCGGTGCCGGCGCCGGGCAGGGACTCGACCAACGCCCTTGCGTCGCGGGCGTGTTCGGCGAACGGCCGGCCGGGGTGGATGCCCCGCGCCCGTTGCACGTGCTCGTCGGTCCGGTGGGCCGTCCGGATCGGCTCCAGGTGGGCCGCCAGTTCCGTGAGCCGCTCCGGGGCCGCCGTGCGCACGTGCGCCAGGACGGCGTCGTAGTCGGCGTCCCCGGCCTGGTCCGGCTTCACGCCGAGGATCCGGACCGGGTCGTCCGGGTGGTCATGGTTGAAGGCCCGGATCCACTCCAGGGCGCTGGCCGTCTCCTCGGTGCGCCCCGGCCGCCAGGCCCCGGCCAGGGCGTCCGCCGCGGTGCCCGCGCCGCCGCGCACGTATGCGTCGAGGGTCTCGCCGACCCCCGCGCCGTCCTGGACTGCCAGGGCGCGGAAGCCGTGGTCCCGGACGAGTCGGCGGAAGAGCTGGTCCCGCACCCCGAAGGTCTCCCGGGAGAAGCGGGTGGACTCGCCGAGGCCGACCACCGTGGCCCCGGCGGCCAGCCGCCCGGCGATCGCGTCGAGGTCGGTGGCGGGCAGAGGCAGGGGCAGGGGCAGGGCGTCGGGGTGCTGGCGGGGAGCTGCGGTGGTGTTCGGCATGTCGATCAGTCTCGACCCTCAAGCTGACGTGAGGTCAAGGGCCGGCCGGGGCGGCGGGTCCTCACCGCTCCCCGGCGGCCTCGTGGCGGTGGGTCAGCCGGTCTGTCCGGCCCCGGAGGCCGCTCGACCGAGCGGGGCGAGGGTGGTGTCGAGCCAGTCGAAGGTGACCTGCTGGAAGCGCGCCATGGCGCCCATGTGGCAGTGCTCGCCCGCGCCTTCGGACTCGGGGAGGGTGATCAGGGTGTGCGGGCAGGTGAGGGCGGCCGCGACCCGCTGGGCCTCGCCGCGGAAGAACTGGTCGTCCTCGGCGTCGAGGACGAGCGTGGGGCAGTCGATGAGCGGGGCGACGCCTTCGAGGGTGTAGGCGGCGGTCCGGCGGATGTAGTCCGAGGCGGAGGCGGCGCCGAAGGCCCACACGCCGTTGCGCAGGGCCCAGCGCAGCTGGGTGCTCGCCTGCATGATCAGGCTCAGCACCGGGTCGGCGAGGTCGTCGCGCCCGGTCTGGACCCAGTCCCGGAGGAACGGCGGCATGACCCGGGTGTGGGCGTCGTGGTAGTCGTACAGGCCGTCGTCCAGGACGAGGGCGGCCAGCCGGTGTTCGTGGGCGGCGGCGCGGGCGGTGAGGTACCCGCCGAGGCTGTAGCCGAACAGGGCGATCCGGTCGGGGGCGATCTCCGGGCGGGTGAGGGCGTAGTCGACCACCGGGGTGACCACGGCCTCCCAGTCGGGCCGGAAGGTGAGTCCCTGCTCGCGCAGCACGGCGCCCTGGCCGGGGCCGTCGTAGGCCAGCACGTTGTAGCCGCGGCGCAGCGCGGCCGCGCCGATGACGAAGTAGCCCTCCTCCAGGGTGGAGTCGAAGCCGCTGGTGAAGACGACGGTCGGGCGGGGGAGGCCGGAGTCGTCGACCAGGAAGAGGTACCCGGGGAGGGTGGTGTCCTGGTAGGGGATGCGCACGGCCTCGACGGGGTGGTCCAGCAGTCCGGCGGCGGTGGCGAAGGTCTCGCGGGAGAGCGCGGAGAGGGCCTTGACCTCGGGGTCGTGGGCGGGGTCGTCGCGGCGGTAGAACTCGGCGGTGCGGTAGTAGTTCGAGGCGCGCAGCAGGGCTTCGCGGGCGCTGACCCGGTGGCCGGCGGCGAGGGCGCCGGTGCCGATGGCGTGGACGCGCTGCGCGGTCCGCTTCCACTCGCGCAGCCAGGCCTCCTCGTCGCCCTCGCCGACCTTGCGGAGGGTGGTCAGGACCTCGCCCAGGTCGGCGCCGCCGTCGTTGGCGAAGCCGGCCGCGCGCAGGGCCTCGAAGGAGAAGGACTCGTCCTCGTACAGGAAACGCATGGTGCACCCCAGACCGATTGTCGAGACGGAACCGTTCCGTCTCGCCTTCGACGCCGACGATAGACCTCGCCCAGTCGAGACGCAACCGTTCCGGCTCGTGTAGGTTCGGAGCATGCCCAGCACCCCCGCGCCCCAGCCGCCGACCCCCGCCCCCGGCGGCGCCTCCACCCCCGCCCGTCGGCTCCCCGGCGGACCGGTCCTCCAGGACTCGGTGACCGAGGCCATCGCCGAGGCGTTCTTCGAGGAGCTCGCCGCCGTCGGCTACGCCCGGCTCTCCCTGGAGGCGGTGGCCAAGCGCGCCGGCGCGGGCAAGGCGGCCATCTACCGCCGCTGGGCCTCCAAGCTGGAGATGACCGTCGACCTGGTCTCCGCCGTCGCCGTCGCCGATTCCGGACCGGCCGACACCGGAACCCTGCGCGGCGACGTCCTGGCCTTCGTCACCGAGGTCGCGGACGCGCTCAAGCAGCGGCTCCCCGCGCGGATCATCCCCGACCTGCTCGCCGAGGCCGGCCGCACCCCCGAACTGGCCGAGGCCCTGCTCACCAACGTCCGCGACGCGCGCCGCGGCAGGGCCACCCAGCTCCTGGAACGGGCGGTCGACCGCGGCGAACTCCCCGCCGACGTGGACCGCGGGATCGCCCTCGACCTCCTGGTCGGCCCGCTCTACTGGCGCCTCGCCGTCGTCCACACCCCGACCGCCCCCGACCACCTCGACCGCCTCACCGACAAACTGCTCGCGGCCTTCCGCGCCTGACGCGGCGCGCTGTGGGCCGCCCGCACGGCGGCGGACGGGTGACGGGCGGGGCGGTACGGGCCTGACCTCCCGTCGGGCGGTCCGGCGTGGTGCCACTATCTGGGGCGTATCGGCGCATCCGGCGCGATTCGACCGGTTCCCCCTAGGAGGAGCTCCGCAATGAGCCGTCGTACCCACCGCCCCGCCATGCTCGTGGCCCTGGCGTTCGTCCTCGCCCCGCTCACCGGCTGCAGCGGCGCCGGCGTCGACGGCGCGGGCCCGGTGGCCGTCGCGCCCCCGCCGCCGGAGAAGGCCTTCGGCCAGGCGTGCGCGGCGCTGCCCGGCCAGGGTGCCGGCAGCCTCGACGCGCTGGGCGGCACGCCCGTACTGACCGCGATCGACCAGACCAAGGACCTCTCCCAGCTGTCCGCGCTGGTGAAGACCGCCAAGGCCAAGGACATCTTCGACTCGATGGAGAACGTCACCGTCTTCGCCCCGAACGACGCCGCGTTCGCCAAGCTGACGGAGGACCAGAAGAAGGCCCTCGGCACCCAGCAGGGCGCCGGTGACCTGGTCCGCAAGCTCATCGTCGTCCGCGACCTGCGCAAGGACGACCTCCAGGACAAGCAGTACAACTCGCTGCAGGGCGCCGTCATCAAGGCCAGCGGCAGCGGCGAGGACTACCGCATCGGCGGCGCCCAGGTGCTCTGCGGCAGCATCAAGACGGCCAACGCCCGGCTGGCGGTCCTGGACACGGTGCCGGCCTTCGGCTGACGCCCCCTCCCGTGGCGGGCCGGTCCCCTGGACCGGCCCGCCTTTCGTTTCGCCCGCGGGGCCTCCGCCTTCCCGGCCGTCCGTCCGCCGCCCACCAGTCGCCAGCGCCTGCCGTCCGCCGTCCGTCCGCTGCCCACCAGCCGCCTGCTGCGCCGAACGATGTCCGGCGCTGGGCCGAAAGCGCGCATTCCGACCCGAAAATACGATGACACGATGTCGGGTCATCCGTGCGGCCGCTGACCTCGGCAATTCTCCTGACACGCACGCGGGCATTCGCGTGACGATCGTGTTGTCCGCCCACCCACGTCGCCGTGGGTGGGCGGTCGCGAGAGGAGACGCCGGATGGCTCCGGTGAGGTCGTTGCTCGGCGGTCGGTTCCCGACGGCCATGCGCGGTGTGCTCGCGCTGCTCTGCCTGGTGCCCCAGGGCGGGCTCGCGCTGGCCGCGGCCCCGCCCGGGTACGCGCCGCAGGAGCCGTCCGAGGAGCAGCGGGCGCTGGTGGCGTGCACGCCGACCGGCAACTTCACCAACTGCACCCGGTTCACGTACAGCGGCGGCGACCAGACCTTCACCGTGCCCGCCGGCGTCACCAGCGTCTACGCGCGGCTCTGGGGCGGCGGTGGCGGCGGCTCGCCGAGCGCCTACTACACCGGCCAGTTCGGCGGCGGTGGCGGCGGCTACACCACCGGCACCATCGCGGTGACACCCGGCCAGAGCCTGACCGTCACCTCCGGGCAGGGCGGGGTGATGAACCGGACCACCGCGGTGTACGGCGGCGGCGGGGCCGGTGGGCGGGGCGGGGCCGGCAGCGGCCTGGCGACGGGTGCCACGGGCGGCGGCATGAGCGCCGTGTGGAACGGCAACTACGGCGGCACCCCGCTCCTGATCGCCGGCGGCGGCGGCGGTTCCTCGCCGGGCGCCGACACCGGCACCCCCGCCGCGGGCGGCGGCGGCGGGACCACCGGCGGCCAGGACAACCGCCCGGCGAGCTCCGGCCGCGGCGGCACCCAGAGCGCCGGCGGTGCGGCCGCCACCCAGACCAGCTGCGGCAGCGCCACGGCGGGCAGCCGCTTCCTCGGCGGCAGCGGCGCGCCCAACAACAACGAGGGCGGCGGCGGTGGTGGCGGCGGCCTGTACGGCGGCGGTGGCGGCGCCTGCCAGGGCGCGAGCTCCCTGGAGCTGAACGGCATGGGCGGTGGCGGCTCCGGCTACACCGGCGGCACCGGGGTGACCAACGCGCAGACCAGCGCCGGCGCCAACAGCGCCGCCAACGGCCAGGGCGGCCTGGCCGCAGGACGCAGCGACGCGCTCTACGGCTCCGGCATCGGCAACGGCGGCGGCACCACCAACGGCGGCAACGGCGAGGTCACCCTGGAGTGGGTGACGCAGACCGGCCTGTCCATCGCGAAGACGGCCTCCCCGACCACCTATGTCCCGGGCCGGACCCTCACCTACACCGTCGTGGTCAGCAACGCCGGCCCGGCGCCGGCCGTCGGCGCGGCGGTGCGGGACGCGCTGCCCTCCGCACTGTCCGGGTTCACCTGGACCTGCTCGGCCGGCTCCGCGAGCAGCGCCTGCGGCGACGCGAGCGGCACGGGCAGCATCGACACCACGGCGACGATCGCGGTGAACGACTCCGTGACGTACACGGTGACGGGCACGGTCCCGTCCGGGACCACGGGCACCCTGTCGAACACCGCGACCGTGACCCGCCCCAGCGCCACGACGGACCCGAACTGCGGTCCGACCTGCTCCAGCACCGTCGACACCCCGGGCCGGGTGACCACCGGACTGTCGGTGACCAAGACGCCCGACAAGAACCCCTACGTGCCCGGGCAGCCGCTGACCTAC
The DNA here is from genome assembly GCF_055594965.1 of Kitasatospora sp. NPDC040550. Lineage (NCBI taxonomy): Bacteria > Bacillati > Actinomycetota > Actinomycetes > Kitasatosporales > Streptomycetaceae > Kitasatospora > Kitasatospora sp. NPDC040550. Next base: position 14,311 of record NZ_JBVIWC010000019.1, read on the forward strand.
ACCATCGTCGTGAAGAACGACGGCCCCTCCGACGCCGTCGGCACCGCCGTCCGGGACACCCTGCCCACCTCGATCCAGAACTTCACCTGGAGCTGCACGGCCGCCGGCGGGAGCAGTTGCGGCAGCACCGCGTCCGGCACCGGCAACATCGACACGACCGTCGACATCCCGGCGGGCGGCCGGGTGACGTACACCCTCACCGGCACGGTGCCGGCGGACGCCAACGGGGCCCTGGACAACCGGGCCACCGTCACACCGCCGACCGGCGCCACCGACCCCACCTGCTCACCGAACTGCACCAGCGCCACGAACCCGATCCCGCCGGACCGCAAGGCGAACCTGGTCGTCTCCAAGACCCTGCTGACCAACCCGGTGGTGCCGGGCCAGCAGATCAAGTGGCAGGTCAAGGTCACCAACACCGGTCCCTCGACGGCCCGCAACGTCCAGGTCACCGACCGGATCCCGGCCGGGGTCACCGGCGCGGGCATGGTCAACGACCAGGGCTCCTCGGCGTGTCCGATCAGCAACGGCACCGCCACCTGCCCGGGCGTCACCATCCCGGTCAACGGCACCGCCAGCTGGACGCTCAGCGGCACACTCGACCCCGACGCGACCACCACGCCCGCCAACTCCGCCGTCGTCACCGGCGGCCCCGACCCGTCGGCCTCCTCGCGCACCGCCGTCGCCTCGCCGACCGGCACGCCCACGCCGCAGGCCGGCCTGACCATCTCGAAGACGCTGCTGACCAGCCCCGTGGTGCCCGGGCAGCAGGTGCAGTGGCGGGTGACGGTCGCCAACAGCGGTCCGTCGCGGGCGCGGAACGTGGTGGTGACGGATCAGGTGCCGGCCGGGGTGAGCGGCGCTTCGATGAAGGCGGACACGGACGGGGCCGCCTGTCCGATCAGCGGCGGCGTCGCGACCTGCCCGGCGGCGGAGATCCCCGCGGGCTCGTCCGCGAGCTGGACGCTGAGCGGCACGCTCTCGCCCGACGCGACGACGACGCCGACGAACACGGCGGTGGTGACGGGCGGCCCCGACCCGTCGGCCACGGCTCGTACGGCGGTGGCCTCGCCGAGCGCCCCGCCGACGCCGCAGGCCAACCTGACCGTCTCCAAATCCCTGCTGACCAGCCCGGTGGTGCCGGGGCAGCAGATCCAGTGGCGGGTGACGGTCGCCAACAGCGGTCCGTCGCGGGCGCGGAACGTGGTGGTGACGGATCAGGTGCCGGCCGGGGTGAGCGGCGCTTCGATGAAGGCGGACGCGGACGGGGCCGCCTGTTCGATCAGCGGCGGTGTCGCGACCTGCCCGGCGGTCGAGATCCCGGCGGGCTCCGCCCTGAGCTGGACGCTCAGCGGCTCGCTCGACCCCAACGCCACCACCACCCCGACGAACACCGTCACGGTCACGGGCGGGCCCGACCCGTCGGCCTCGACCCGCACCGCCATGGCCTCGCCGACCGGCACGCCCACGCCGCAGGCCGGCCTCCAGGTCTCCAAGTCGCTGGTGACCAACCCGGTGGTGCCCGGCCAACAGATCCAGTGGCGGATCAACGTCTTCAACTCCGGCCCGTCGCGGGCCCGGAACGTCGTGGTCAGCGACCAGATCCCGGCCGGCGTCAACAACGCCACCATGACCGGGCCGAACGGCACCACCTGCCCGATCAGCGGTGGCGTCGCCGCCTGCCCGGCCGTCGAGATCCCGGCCGGCCAGGCGCTGAACTGGACGCTCACGGGAACGCTGGACCCGAACGCCACGGCGACCCCGACGAACACGGTGACGGTCACGGGTGGCCCGGATCCGGCGGCGTCCACGCACACGGCGGTGGCCTCGGCCTCCAACTCGCCTTCGCCGCAGGCGAACCTGGCCGTATCGAAGGTGCTGCTGACGAACCCGGTGGTGCCGGGGCAGCAGATCCAGTGGCAGGTGTCGGTGACCAACAGCGGGCCTTCGCGGGCGCGGAACGTGGTGGTGACGGATCGGGTGCCGGCCGGGGTGAGCGGCGCTTCGATGACCGGTTCGGACGGTTCCGCCTGTCCGATCAGTGGTGGTGTGGCGACGTGTCCTGCGGTGGAGATCCCGGCCGGGCAGACGATGACGTGGACGCTCTCCGGGACCCTGGACCCGAACGCGACCACCACGCCGACGAACACGGTGACGGTGACGGGTGGTCCGGATCCGACGGCGTCCACGCACACGGCGGTGGCGTCGCCGTCGAGTTCGCCGTCGCCGCAGGCGAATCTGAAGGTGTCGAAGGTGCTGCTGACGAACCCGGTGGTGCCGGGGCAGGAGATCCAGTGGCGGGTGACCGTCACCAACAGCGGGCCTTCGCGGGCGCGGAACGTGGTGGTGACGGATCAGGTGCCGCCCGGGGTGAACGATGCCTCGATGCGGGCCGATGCGGGTGGAGCGGCCTGTCCGATCAGTGGTGGTGTGGCGACGTGTCCGGCGGTGGAGATCCCGGCCGGGCAGACGGTGACGTGGACGTTGACGGGCACGCTCGCTTCCGATGCGACGGCGACGCCGACGAACACGGTGACGGTCACGGGTGGTCCGGATCCGGCGGCTTCCACCCACACGGCGGTGGCTTCTCCGTCCAACTTGCCGTCGCCGCAGGCGAATCTGACCGTGTCGAAGGTGCTGCTGACGAACCCGGTGGTGCCGGGGCAGCAGATCCAGTGGCAGGTGTCGGTGACCAACAGCGGGCCTTCGCGGGCGCGGAACGTGGTGGTGACGGATCGGGTGCCGGCCGGGGTGACCAACGCCACGATGACGGGGGCGGACGGTTCCACCTGCTCGGTCAGCGGGGGAGTGGCGACGTGCCCGGCGGTGGAGATCCCGGCGGGCCAGACCATGACCTGGACACTCAGCGGCACGCTGGACCCCAATGCGACCACCACGCCGACCAACTCCGTGACGGTGACCGGCGGTCCTGACCCGACGGCTTCCACCCACACGGCGGTGGCCTCGCCGACCGCGACGCCGACGCCGCAGGCCGGGCTGAGCATCGGCAAGGTACTGCTGACCAGCCCGGTGGTGCCGGGCCAGCAGGTCCAGTGGCGCGTCAGCGTCACCAACAACGGTCCCTCGCGTGCCCGGAACGTCGTCGTCACCGACCAGGTACCGGCGAGCGTCACCAACGCCTCGATGGCGGCGGACGCCGACGGCGCCAACTGCCCCGTCAGCAGCGGCACCGCGACCTGCCCTGCCGTGGAGATCCCGGCCGGGCAGACCCTCACCTGGACGCTGACCGGCACGCTCTCGCCCGACGCGACGACGACGCCGACGAACACGGCGGTGGTGACGGGCGGCCCCGACCCGTCGGCCACCGCCCGTACCGCGGTGGCCTCCCCGAGCGCCTCGCCGACGCCGCAGGCCAAGCTCGTCGTCTCGAAGGTGCTGCTCACCGATCCGGTGATCCCTGGGCAGCAGATCCAGTGGCGGGTGACCGTCACGAACAACGGGCCTTCGCGCGCTCGGAACGTCGTCGTCACGGACACGGTGCCGGCCGGTGTGAACGACCCGAGCATGACGGCCTCCGGCGGGACCACGTGCCCGATCGCGAACGGGACGGCGACCTGCCCCGCAGTGGAGATCCCTGCGGGCTCCTCCGCGACCTGGACCCTGACCGGCACGCTGGCACCGGACGCGACCGTGACGCCGACGAACACCGTGACGGTCACGGGCGGGCCCGACCCGTCGGCGTCCACGCACACCGCCATCGCCTCGCCGACCTCGACGCCGTCGCCGCAGGCCGAGCTCGTCGTCTCGAAGGTGCTGCTCACCGATCCGGTGGTGCCTGGTCAGCAGATCCAGTGGCAGGTGTCGGTGACCAACACCGGGCCGTCGCGGGCGCGGAACGTGGTGGTGGCGGACCAGGTGCCGGCCGGGGTGAGCGGTGCCTCGATGACGGGCTCCGACAGTTCCACCTGCCCGATCGCCAACGGTGTCGCGACCTGCCCGGCGGTGGAGATCCCGGCCGGACAGACGATGACCTGGACGCTCTCCGGCACGCTCGACTCCAACGCGACGACCACGCCGACCAACACGGCGGTCGTCACCGGCGGGCCCGACCCGTCCACCACCGCGCACACCGCCGTCGCCTCGCCGAGCACGTCGCCGTCGCCGCGTGCGAATCTGACCGTGTCGAAGGTGCTGCTGACGAACCCGGTGGTGCCTGGTCAGCAGATCCAGTGGCAGGTGTCGGTGACCAACAACGGGCCGTCGCGGGCGCGGAACGTGGTGGTGACGGATCGGGTGCCGGCCGGGGTGAGCGGCGCTTCGATGACGGGCTCGGACGGCTCCACGTGCCTGATTGCCAACGGTGTCGCGACGTGTCCGGCGGTGGAGATCCCGGCCGGGCAGACGATGACCTGGACGCTCTCCGGCACGCTGGCGCAGGACGCCACGGTGACGCCGACCAACACCGTGACCGTCACCGGTGGTCCGGATCCGACGGCCTCCACGCACACGGCGGTGGCTTCTCCGTCCAACTCGCCGTCACCGCAGGCGAATCTGACCGTGTCGAAGGCGTTGCTGACGAACCCGGTGGTGCCGGGGCAGGAGATCCAGTGGCGCGTGAGCGTCACGAACAGCGGGCCTTCGCGGGCACGGAATGTGGTGGTGGCGGACCAGGTGCCGTCCGGGGTGAACGATGCCTCGATGCGGGCCGATGCGGGTGGGGTCAGCTGTCCGATCAGTGGTGGTGTGGCGACGTGTCCGGCGGTGGAGATCCCGGCGGGCCAGACGGTGACCTGGACCTTGACGGGCACGCTTGCTTCCGATGCGACGACGACGCCGACGAACACGGTGACGGTGACGGGTGGTCCGGATCCGACGGCGTCCTCGCACACGGCGGTGGCTTCTCCGTCCAACTCGCCGTCACCGCAGGCGAATCTGACCGTATCGAAGGTGCTGGTCACGAGTCCGGTCGTGCCGGGGCAGCAGATCCAGTGGCAGGTGAGCGTCACCAACAGCGGCCCGTCGCGGGCTCGGAACGTGGTGGTGACGGACCAGGTGCCGGCCGGGGTGAGCGGCGCTTCGATGACTGGCTCGGACGGTTCCACCTGCCCGGTCGCCAATGGCGTTGCGACGTGCCCTGCGGTGGAGATCCCGGCCGGGCAGACCATGACCTGGACGCTGTCCGGGACGCTCGACCCGAACGCCACCACGACGCCCACCAACGGTGTCACCGTGACCGGTGGTCCTGATCCGACGGCCTCCAGCCACACGGCGGTGGCGTCGCCGACTTCGTCGCCGACCCCGCAGGCCGGGCTGAGCATCGGCAAGGTGTTGCTGACGAACCCGGTCGTGCCGGGCCAGCAGATCCAGTGGCGGGTGACGGTCACCAACAGCGGTCCCTCGCGGGCGCGGAACGTGGTGGTGACGGACCAGGTGCCGGCCGGTGTCAACAGTGCGTCGATGACGGCGGACGCCGACGGCGCCAACTGCCCGATCGCCAATGGGCTCGCGACGTGTCCGGCGGTGGAGATTCCGGCCGGGCAGACGCTGACCTGGACACTCAACGGCACCCTCGACCCCAATGCGACGACGACCCCGGCCAACACGGCGGTGGTGACGGGCGGTCCCGACCCGAGCGCGACGGCGCACACGGCGGTGGCGTCGCCGACGTCGTCGCCGACGCCACGGGCGGGCCTCACCATCTCCAAGGTGCTGCTCACCGACCCTGTGGTGCCGGGCCAGCAGATTCGGTGGCGGGTGACCGTCACCAACAACGGGCCTTCGCGGGCGCGGAACGTCGTTGTCACGGACAACGTTCCGGCCGGTGTGAACGACCCGAGCATGACGGCCTCCGGTGGGACCGCGTGCCCGATCGCGAACGGGACGGCGACCTGCCCGGCGGTGGAGATCCCCGCGGGCTCGTCCGTGACCTGGACCCTGACCGGCACGCTGGCACCGGACGCGACCACCACGCCGACGAACACGGCGGTGGTCACCGGTGGCCCGGATCCGGCTGCGACCGCGCACACTGCGGTGGCGTCCGCTTCGAACTCGCCCGCGCCGCAGGCGAGGTTGACGGTGTCGAAGGTTCTCCTCACCGACCCCGTGGTGCCGGGCCAGCAGGTGCAGTGGCGGGTGTCCGTCACGAACAACGGGCCGTCGCGGGCGCGGGACGTTGTGGTGACGGACCAGGTGCCGCCTGGGGTGAACGGTGCCTCGATGGTGGCGGATGCCGACGGGGCCAACTGCCCGATCAGCAGCGGGGTGGCGACGTGTCCGGCGGCGGAGATTCCGGCCGGGCAGACGCTGAGCTGGACGCTCTCCGGCACGCTCGACTCCAACGCGATGACCACGCCGACCAACACAGCGGTCGTCACCGGCGGCCCCGACCCATCGGCCACGGCGCACACTGCGGTGGCGTCCCCGTCGAACTCGCCTGCGCCGCAGGCGAATCTGACCGTGTCGAAGGTGCTGGTCACCGACCCGGTGGTGCCGGGCCAGCAGATTCAGTGGCGGGTGTCCGTCACGAACAACGGGCCTTCGCGGGCGCGGGACGTCGTGGTGACGGACCAGGTGCCGGCTGGGGTGAACGGTGCCTCGATGGCGGCGGATGCTGACGGGGCCAACTGCCCGATCAGTAACGGTGTCGCGACGTGCCCGGCGGTGGAGATCCCGGTCGGGCAGACACTGACCTGGACGCTCTCCGGCACGCTGGCGCAGGACGCCATGGTCACGCCGACCAACACGGCGACCGTCGCCGGTGGTCCGGATCCGACGGCGTCCGTCCACACGGCGGTGGCGTCTCCCTCCAACTCGCCCTTGCCACAGGCGAAGCTGACCGTGTCGAAGGTGCTGCTGACCAACCCGGTCGTGCCCGGCCAGCTGGTGCAGTGGCGGGTGTCCGTCACGAACAGCGGTCCTTCGCGGGCGCGGAACGTCGTGGTGACGGACCAGGTGCCGGCTGGGGTGTCGAACGCGTCGATGGCGGCACAGGACGGCACGGCGTGTCCGATCGCGAACGGGACGGCGACCTGCCCGGCGGTGGAGATCCCGGTCGGGCAGACGCTGACCTGGACGCTCACCGGGACCCTCGGCCCGGACGCCACGGTGACGCCGACGAACACGGCGGTGGTGACGGGCGGACCCGACCCGAGTGCGACGGCGCACACGGCGGTGGCTTCGCCGTCGAACTCGCCCTCACCGCAGGCGAATCTGTCGGTGTCGAAGGCGCTGGTCACCGACCCGGTGGTGCCGGGCCAGCAGATCCAGTGGCGCGTGAGCGTCACGAACAACGGTCCGTCGCGGGCGCGGAACGTCATCGTGACCGATCACGTGCCCGCCGGGGTGTCGAACGCGTCGATGGTGGCGCAGGACGGTACGGCGTGCCCGATCACGAACGGGACGGCGTCCTGCCCGGCAGTGGAGATCCCGGTCGGGCAGACGCTGACCTGGACGCTCACCGGGACCCTCGGCCCGGACGCGACGGTGACGCCGACCAACACGGCGACCGTCACCGGTGGTCCGGATCCGACGGCGTCCGTCCACACGGCGGTGGCGTCGCCCTCCAACTCGCCCTCGCCGCAGGCGAAGCTGACCGTGTCGAAGGTGCTGCTGACGAACCCGGTGGTGCCCGGGCAGCAGATCCAGTGGCGGGTGACCGTCACCAACGGCGGTCCCTCGCGGGCCCGGAACGTCGTGGTCACGGACCGGATCCCGGACGGTGTCAGCGGTGCGAGCATGACCGCCGCCGACGGGACCGTCTGCCCGATCACGAACGGGACGGCCGCCTGCCCGGCGATCGAGTTGGAGGTCGGCCGGTCGCAGACGTACACACTGAGCGGCACACTCATGCAGGACGCGACGGTGACGCCGACGAACACGGCGGTGGTGACGGGCGGACCCGACCCGAGTGCGACGGCGCACACGGCGGTGGCCTCGCCATCGAACCCGCCTTCGCCGCAGGCGAGTCTGACCGTGTCGAAGGTCCTGCTGACGAACCCGGTGGTGCCGGGGGAGAAGATCCAGTGGCGGGTGTCGGTGACCAACAACGGTCCCTCGCGAGCCCGGAACGTCGTCGTCAGTGACCGGATCCCGGACGGAGTCTCCGATGCGGTGCTCCAATCGGACGCCGATGCCGGCCGGTGCCCGATCACCGGCGGGACGGCGGTGTGCGGGGCGATCGAGCTGGAGGTCGGGCAGGTCGCCTCGTACACGCTGACCGGGACGCTGGCGCCGGACGCGACGGCGACACCGACGAACACGGCGGTGGTGACGGGTGGCCCCGACCCGAGTGTGACCGCCCGCACGGCGGTGGCCTCGCCCACCAACTCGCCCTCGCCGCAGGCGAACCTGAGCATCGCCAAGGTGCTGGTGACCAACCCGGTGGTGCCGGGGGAGAAGATCCAGTGGCGGGTGACGGTCACCAACGGTGGGCCGTCGCGGGCCCGGAACGTGGTCGTGACCGACACGATCCCGGCGATGGTCAACGCCCCCGGGATGACCTCGGATGCGGACGGCTCGACCTGCCCGATCAGCAACGGCGTGGCGACCTGCCCCGCCGTCGAGATCCCGGCCGGCGCCACCGCGTCCTACACGGTCACCGGGACGCTCGACCCGGCGGCGACCAGCACCCCGGCCAACGTCGCCGTCGTCACCGGCGGTCCCGACCCGACGGCGACGGCCCACACGGCGACCGCGGAGGCCAGTGAGACGGTCGTGCCACAGGCCCGCCTTACGGTGTCGAAGGTGCTGGTGACCGACCCGGTGGTGCCCGGACAGCGGATCGAGTGGCGGATCAGCGTGACCAACGACGGGCCGAGCCGGGCCCGGAACGTGGTGGTCAGCGACCGGCTCCCGGACGGCGTCGTCGGCGCCGTGCTGACGCCGGACGCGACGAACGCGGACTGCCCGGTCTCCGGCGGTGTGGCGACCTGCCCGGCGGTCGAGATCCCGGTCGGCGGAACGGTGACGTACACGGTCGCCGGCACCCTCGCCCAGGACGCGACGACGGTGCCCGGCAACACCGCGGTCGTGACCGGCGGGCCGGACCCGAGCACGACGGCCCACACGGCGGTGGCCTCGCCCACCGGCTCGCCCTCGCCGCAGGCGCGGCTGAGCCTGGCCAAGGTGCTGGTCACCGACCCGGTGGTGCCGGGCGGGACGGTCCAGTGGCGGGTGACCGTCACCAACAACGGTCCCTCGCGGGCCCGGAACGTCGTGGTCACCGACCGGGTCCCGGACGGTGTCACCGGCGCCATGATGGTTTCGGACGAGGACGGCACCAAGTGTGCGATCGCCAACGGCGTCGCCGGTTGCCCGGCGATCGCGCTGGAGGTCGGGCAGATGGCCTCGTACACGCTGAGCGGGACGCTCGATGCCGATGCCGTCGTTACCCCGACGAACACGGCGACGGCGACGGGTGGACCGGACCCGAGCACGCCGACCCACACGGCGGTGGCCTCGCCCACCAACTCGCCCTCGCCGCAGGCGAATCTGGTCGTGTCGAAGGTGCTGGTCACTGATCCGGTGGTGCCGGGGCAGCAGATCCAATGGCGGGTGACGGTCACGAACAATGGTCCTTCGCGTGCGCGCGATGTGGCGGTGACCGATCGGGTGCCGGCTGGGGTACTGAACGCCTCGATGGTGGCGCAGGACGGTACGGCGTGCTCGATCGTGAACGGTACGGCGACGTGTCCGGCGGTGGAGGTCCCGGTGGGGCAGACGGTGACCTGGACGCTGACAGGCACGCTGGCGCAGGATGCCACGGTGACGCCTACCAACACGGTGACCGTCACCGGTGGTCCCGATCCGACAGCTTCGACCCACACGGCGGTGGCCTCTCCGTCGAACTCGCCGTCGCCGCAGGCGAATCTGGTCGTGTCGAAGGTGCTGGTCACTGATCCGGTGGTGCCGGGGAGGCAGATCCAGTGGCGGGTGACGGTCACGAACAACGGGCCTTCGCGGGCGCGCAATGTGGTGGTGACGGATCAGGTGCCGGCTGGGGTGTCGGGTGCGTCGATGGTGGCGCAGGACGGTACGGCGTGCCCGATCGTGGACGGTACGGCGACGTGTCCGGCCGTGGAGATCCCGGCCGGTGGCACGGTGACCTGGACGCTCTCCGGGACGCTCGACGCCGGTGCCATCGTGACGCCGACCAACTCGGTGACCGTCACGGGCGGTCCGGATCCGACGGCGTCCGTCCACACGGCGGTGGCTTCTCCGTCGAACTCGCCCTCGCCGCAGGCGAATCTGACCGTGTCGAAGGTGTTGCTGACGAACCCGGTGGTGCCCGGGCAGCAGATCCAGTGGCGGGTGACGGTCACGAACAACGGGCCTTCGCGGGCGCGGAACGTCGTCGTGACCGATCAGGTGCCGGCTGGGGTGTCGGGTGCGTCGATGGTGGCGCAGGACGGTACGGCGTGTCCGATCGCGAACGGGACGGCGACCTGCCCGGCCGTGGAGATCCCGGCCGGTGGCACGGTGACCTGGACGCTCACCGGGACGCTGGACGCCGACGCCACCGTCACGCCGACCAACGCGGTCACCGTCACGGGCGGGCCCGACCCGAGCACGCCCGTGCACACTGCCACCGCCTCGCCCAGCGGCACTCCGGAACCGCAGGCGAAGCTGTCGGTGTCGAAGGTGCTGCTGACCGACCCGGTGGTGCCGGGGCAGCAGATCCAGTGGCGGGTGACCGTCACCAACCAGGGGCCGTCCGTCGCCCGGGACGTGGTGGTCGTTGACCGGGTGCCGGGCGGGGTGCTGAACGCGTCGATGGCGGCGGACGACGGTACGGTCTGCCCGATCGTGAACGGGACGGCCACCTGTCCGGCCGTCGGGATCGCCGTCGGTGCCACCCGGTCCTGGACGTTGCGTGGCACGCTCGACGCCGGTGCCACCGTCACGCCGGTCAACACGGCGACCGTGACCGGTGGACCCGACACGGTGACGCCTACCCACACGGCGGTGGCCTCGCCGAGTTCGTCGCCGTCGGCGCAAGCCCGGCTGACCGTGGCCAAGGTGCTGCTGACCTCCCCGGTCGTCGCCGGGCAGCAGATCCAGTGGCGGGTCACCGTGACCAACGACGGGCCCTCGGTGGCCCGCAACGTGGTCGTCACCGACCAGGTGCCCGCCGGGGTGAACGACGCGTCGATGACGGCCGACGCCGACGGGGCGGCGTGCCCGGTCGCGGACGGGACGGCGACCTGCCCGGCGGTGGAGATCCCGGTCGGTACGACGGTGTCCTGGACGCTGACCGGCACGCTGGACCCGAACGCCACGGCCGTCCCGGTGAACACGGCGGTGGTGACGGGCGGCCCGGATCCGAGCGTGACCGCGCACACGGCGGTGGCGACACCGACCGAGCCGATCACCGTCCAGCACGATCTGCTGCTCGGCAAGCAGGCGAGCCCGGCGAACCCGAAGGCCGGTGACACCGTCACGTACACGGTCACCGCGACCAACCGGGCCAGTGGCACGTACCTCGGGGCCGTCGTCACCGACGACCTCTCCGGGGTGCTGGACGGCGCGGTGTACGACGCCGACGCCCGGGCCAGCAGCGGGCGGACGGCCTACGCGGCGCCGCGGCTGACGTGGACGCTGGACATCCGGCCGGGTGCGACGGAGACGCTCACCTACACCGTCACGGTGAAGTCGGACGCGGGCGGCACGGCGCTGGTCAACCGCCTGACCGCCGACGGCTCCAACTGCTCGGGCGGCAGCGGCTCCCGGCGGGCGGTGGCGGGCAACTGCTCGACCACCACCACCGTCCGGAATTCGCCCAGCCCGAGCCCGACGACCAAGCCGCCGCTGCCGCCCACCGGGAGCGGGAACCCGTTCGCGGCGCTGCTGGCGACGGTGGTGTTCCTGGCGGTCGGTGGCAGCCTGATCGCGGCCCGTCGCGACCGCCGCTCCCGCCGCTGACCCGCGGTGCTGACCGTCGGGCGGCCGGTTCGACCGGCCGCCCGACGGCCCGGGTGGTGCGGGTCAGGGTTGGACGGTCAGGGCGAACACGTGGATCGCGGGGGCGTCGGGCAGGGTGACGGAGCGGATCGTCCGGCCGGGGGTCAGGGGGACGGTGTTGGTGAAGACGCCGTAGCTGGTGCCGTAGTTGGCCGGGCCGGTGGGCGTGTTGCGGTGGTCCGTGGTGAAGGCGGTCTTCGCGCCGTAGGCGTCGGTGGGGGAGCAGCACCAGTTGGGGAAGCCGAGTTGGCCGGTGCTGGTGCTGCCGTCGGTGTAGGTGACGGTGACCGTGCCGGCGGTGAACCCGGCTTCGGCGCCGAGGAAGCCCAGGGCCTTGCCCTGGCCGGTGAGGGTGATCTGCTGGCCGGTGGCGGACACGTTGTCGGGGGTGCCCGGGGCCGCGGCCGGCCAGGTGAAGGTGAGGCCGTTGGCGTTGACGGTGGCGCCCGGGGTGGCGCCGGCGGCGGCCAGGGCCTGGGTCGAGTAACTGTCGCCGTTGCCGTCGAAGTCGCCGGGTGCGGGGGCACTCTCGGAGGTGGTGCCGACGTTGTCGAACGCGGCGGCCAGCGAGGGGTAGGGCACGGTCTGCACGATCGTCCGGTCGCCGCTGACGGTGTCGACGGCGGCCGGCCGGGCCCGGTAGCTCGCGGTGGCGGTGATCGCCGTGACGGTGGTTCCGGGGGTGCCCTGCGGGCCGTGCACCGTCACGGTGGCCGAGGCCGTTCCGCCGGGTTCGACGCGGGGCAGGGCGGTGCCGGCCGGGGTGACGGTCCAGCCGTCGGGGGCGGTGACCCGCAGCCGGGTGTCGTTCAGCGGGACGGCGCCGTGGTCGGCCAGGGTGATCCGGTACGTGCCGGGGGTCTGTGCCGTGCTGACGTCCTGCCAGGTGAGGGCGGTCGCGGGGGCCGCGCCGTGGGTGGCGCCGGGGTGGACCCGGTAGAGCACGGTGGCGTGCGGCGGCACGTCCGCGGAGATCACGCCGGTCGTCGCGGTGACCTGCTTGGTCACCAGGTCGTGGAGGGCGTAGCCGGTGGCGGAGGGCAGGCCGGCCCGGGCGGCGGTGGTGGTGATGGTCTGCGCGGTGTCGGAGGAGTTGAAGAGCGCGACGGCGCGGTCCCCGCCGGCCAGCGGCTTGCTGAGCACGTCGTAGCCGGTGTCGTGCTGGACGACCCGGCCCTGGACGCCGAGCCGGTCCTGGTCGACGGCGATGACGTCCTCGTTGCCGAGCACGGTCAGCGCGGCGGGAGAGAGGTGGGTGAGGTCGGTGCTGGAGATCAGCGGCGCGGCCATCATCGCCCACAGCGAGGTCTGGCTCTGGATCTCGTCCTGGCTGAGCCCGGAGTCGCCGGCGAGCAGGAAGTCGGGGTCGTTCCAGCGCCCGGGGCTCTGCAGCGCGGGCAGTCCGACGTTGTACCCGTAGTTGCCCTTGATCGAGGCCCACTTCTCGCGGCCGGGGGCCTGGCCGAGCGCGATGTCGGCGCCCTCCCGCCACAGGTTGCCGAGTTTGGCGGACCAGCGGATCACCGAGTCCCAGTTCGCCGCGCCCTGGAAGTAGGCGGGGGCGGAGATCGAGAAGACGATCGGGCGGTGGGTGTTGAGCAGGGCCCTGCTCATCGCGGCGTAGGTGTCGCGGTAGCTCTGTTCCTCGGTCTCGCCCGACGTGGTGGGCACGTTGCAGCCGTCGAGTTTGAGGTAGTCGACCTCCCAGGAGGCGAACAGGTCGGCGTCCTGCTGCCAGTGGTCGAGGGAGCCGGGGTAGCCGCCGCAGGTGCTGGTCCCGGCGTCCTCGTAGATGCCGAACTTGAGCCCGAGCTGGTGGAGTTGGCGCCCGACGTAGGCCATTCCGTGCGGGAAGAGGTTCGGGTCGGCGACCAGGGTGCCCTTGGCGTCGCGCTGGTGGGACATCCAGCAGTCGTCGATGGTGACGGTGTCGTAGCCCTTCTTCGCCAGCCCGGTGGTGACCAGGGCGTGGGCGTTGTCGAGGATCGTCTTCTCGTCGATCCCGCACTGGTAGTAGGACCAGTCGTTCCAGCCCATGGGCGGGGTGGGGGCGTAGTCGGGGTACTGGGCGGTGGCGCCCGGCGGGGCGGGCGCGGCGGCGGCCGCGGGGTGGGCCAGGAGCGTTCCGGTGGACGCTGCGGCGAGCGTCGTGCAGCAGGCGACGGCGGCACGGAGCCACCGGGGGAGGGGAGTTGACACGCTTCGACCTCACGGAATCTCGGGGTCAGGGCATGGTGAACGGCATTGCCTCGGCGGGATCAGTTGTACGGGGCTCTGCTCATTTCTGACAAGACCACGGCAGGAACAGTCAGGAACAAGCAGATCTGACGGGGTTAGGAGCAGGGGCGTGCAGCGCGATGGGCAGACGCACGGCGAAACGGCCGGGGCCCGTGCGATGGAACCGCACGGGGCCCGGCCGCTTCGTGGGCGGTGGTGCCGCTAGGGCAGGGTCCAGCGCTGGTTGGCGCCGGCGTTGCAGTCCCAGATCTCCAGGCGGGTGCCGTTGGTGGTGGCGAGGGCCGGGTCGTCGAGGCAGCGGCCGGACTGGGTGCTCCGCAGGGTGCCGTCCGGTTGGGGCGTCCACTGCTGGTTGGGGCCCGAGTTGCAGTCCCAGAGCTCGACCGGGGTGCCGTTGGCGGTCGCGGCGCCGGTCACGTCGAGGCACTTGCCGCCGTGGGTGAGGGTGCCGTTGGACCAGGTCCACACCTGGGCGGGGCCGCCGTCGCAGTCCCAGAGCTGGACGGCGGTGCCGTTGGCGCCGGAGTCGCCGGCGGCGTCGACGCACTTGCCGGCCAGGGCGGAGGCGATCGGGCCGGTGTGGGTGGTCGGGGTGCCGGGCGTGAGGCCGAAGCGGTCGAACTGGTCGGTCCGGTAGCCCGTCACGCCGAGGCCGGCCTGTCCGTTGGTGAAGCTGGCGTCGGTCGCGCTGCCCACCGTGACGCCGTCGATCCCGGCGGTGAGGGTGGTGCCCTGCATCGACAGCGTGACGGTGTGCCAACTTCCGGTGCCCGGTGCGGTGGTGGTGCCGTGGGCGAGGGTGGTGAAGTTCCAGCTGGTGTCGCTCTTGTCGATGGACCAGGCGCCGGTGTCGCTGAACCGCAGGTGGTAGGCGTTGAGGCCGTTGTTGTTGCGGCCCTGCTGGTTGACCCGGCCGAGGAGCTCGACGCTGCCCGACTGCTCGAACAGGGTGTCGGCGGTGACGGTGTAGTTGGACCAGCTGCCGTCGCCCATGATCGTGTACGGCGCGTCGTACGGCTCGTCGGTCCAGCGGATCGGCGAGGTCGGGGCCATCTGGCGCAGGCAGGTTCCGGTGCGGCCGCCGCCGCACGGGACGGTCTGGAAGGCGCCGTTCATGTCGGTGAAGTACTTCGGCGAGGTGGTGGTGGCCGCCTTCTCGAAGTCGTCCGCGTAGGGCAGGCCCATCGGGGCGGCGGCCGGCGCGGTGGCGGTGCCCCGGCCCTGGCCGGTGGTGGTGGTCACGGTGTAGACGTGGCCGGGCTGGAGGGTGAGGGTGTACGAGCCGCCCTGCGGGGTGACGTCCTGGGCGTGGACGAACCAGTCCGCGGGGTTGTCGGAGCCCAGGTCGGTGGACCAGACGTGGACGGTGCCGGTGGACAGGCCGCCGGTGACGGTGAAGCTCGCGGTCTGGGCCGCGGTGGCGTCCATGGTCTCGATGACGGTGCTGTAGTCGCGGTTGTTCGTGGACTTGAGCGTGACGTAGCTGCCGTTGGTGCGCGCGCCGCCGAGGTAGCCGCTGGCGGAGTCGATGTAGTGCCAGCCGGGGCGGGCGAACTGGGTGGTGTGCGCGGTCGCCCAGGTGGTCTTGCCGATCGTGTAGTGGCCGGACCACGGCTGGTTGGCGATCGACATGCCGTCGCTGGAGAAGTACAGGTTGGGGTAGAGCGCGGCGATGACCGGCCAGTTGATGAAGGAGGTCATCCTGCCGTCGAGGTAGTCCCGGTTGATCCCGCGCGCGACCGCCGTGGCGCCGCCGTCGGCGTCCTCGGAACCGTTCTCGCTGGCCCACAGCGGCTTGCCGAGCCCCTGTGCGGTGGGGGTGCTGGGACAGCTGGTGAAGCTGCCCAGGTAGCCGCACGGGTAGTGCACGCCGACGACGTCGACGGCGTCGCGGAACGCCGGATCGGTGGCCATGGCGTCGGCCACCGCCCAGGTGTCGTCGGCGGCGACGACCTTGGTGGAGCCGTAGCCGTGCGAGACCAGCGCGGACTTGAGGTGCTCGTACCAGGTGGCGTCGAAGCCGCGCTCGTTCCAGCCGCCGAGGTAGGAGACGTTCAGGTGGTGCTGCGCGGCGCAGCCCATCCAGGACATCAGGTAGTCGACGGTGTCCTGGGACCAGAAGGTGCCGCCGTTGCCGGTGTTCCCGATCCAGCCGGGGGCGCCCCAGGACAGGCCGTAGAAGGTGATGTTCGGGTTGCGGGCCTTGGCCTGTTCGGCGAGCCACCACTCGTAGCCCTGGTGGCAGTCGACGGTGCCCTTGGTGTGTTCGATGCTGGGCTCGGCGCCGTCGGTGGAGTTGGTGTCGCCGCCGATCTCCAGTTTCAGCACCTGGAGCGAGGCGCCGTAGCCGGGCTTGAACAGGTAGTCCAGCAGTTGGCTGCGCTGCGGCTCCGGATAGTCCACCAGGAGACGGGAGTTGCCGCCGCCGCCGGAGATCGCGCCGACCCCGTCGAAGGCGAGGCCGGGCTGGGTGCCGTCGACGGTGACGGCGGTCCGGACGGCGGTCCCGGAGGTGGCGGCGGCGGGTGCCGCCTCGGCGGCGGGGGGCGTGGCGAGGCTGCCGAGGGAGCCCAGCAGCAGGGCTGCGGCGCCGAGGGCGGTGCGCAGCTTCGGGGGCAGGCGTCTACGGTCCATGGGCGTCTCCGGTGGTGGGAAGGTGCAGGGGAGCACCGGCGTTGGCGGGAGCATGCCGGAACGCCGGGCCGGTGCGGAGCGTAGACCCGAGTTCCAACAGTAATCAACAAGAAGAGGAAAGAATCAACGCCGTCGACCGTCCGTCGGGGTCTGCCGCACACGATCGACCGGGGGCCCGGCGCCCCGGGGCGGGGCCGCCGGGCGCGGGCTGCCGTACGGGCGCCCTCTTGACGTGACCCCGCCTTTGTCGGAAGCTGTTCCGAGCACCTACCTACCGGCTAGTAAGTGCCCTCGCACACTCCATTCGAACGCCCCTGACCAGCGTGATCGGTCGGCTTCGACCGAGCATGTCCACACACCCGCGCAGCCTCGGGCCGCCGTGCGGGCATTTTCGCGCGCGCGGAACCGGCCGTCGGACCGGTCTGCTCGCGCCGTGGGGAACGGGTGGCATAACGAGACGGTGTCGATCGTGCCCCGGAGGTAAACCCACGCTTGACTCCAGTGTGAACTGGGCGTTTCCTGTTGCCTCATCGCGTTTGATTGCGATGTTTTCTGATCGACTCTGTTGCTTACGGTCGATCGGTCTCACACCTCAGGAGCCCCCACCATGCACCTCACCCTCCGTGGCCGCCTGGCCTCGCTCGCCGCGCTGAGCCTGGTCACCTCGTTCGGACTGACGGCCTGTTCCACCGGACAGACCTCCTCCTCCGGGGCCGACGCGCCGGTGGCCCCGGTGTCCGGCAAGGTCTCGATCACCTACCTGCAGAAGCAGGGTGACCAGCAGTACTTCGTGGACGAGGCGGCCGGGGCCAAGGCCAAGGCCGCCGAGCTGGGCGCCGACCTCAAGGTGGTGAACCTCGGCAGCGACGCCAACAAGACGGTCGGCGAGGTGCAGGCCGCGATCGCCCAGAAGAGCAACGGCCTGATCATCGTGGTGCCGGACCCGGCGGTCGGCCCGCAGGTGGTCCAGACGGCCCGGGACGCCAAGGCCGCGCTGCTCACCTCCGACGACCAGGTCTGCGCGAGCGGCCCCTCCCCGTCCCAGTGCGCCGCCGGCGACCTGGTGCCCCGGATCGGCTTCTCCGGCCAGCAGATGGGCCAGCAGGTCGGCCAGCGCGCGGCCGAGGAGTTCAAGAAGGCCGGCTGGAACGCCGCCGACACCCGGATCATCTCCGCCTGGAAGCAGGACGTCACCGTCTGCGGCGACCGGGTCAAGGCCGCCAAGGCCGCCTTCGACCAGGCCGTGCCGGGCGTGCAGGCCATCGACGTCGCCACCGACAACACCCCGACCGGCGCCCAGGACAAGGTGGCCGCCACCATCACCGCCAACCCGGGCGTCAAGCACTGGGTGACCTGGGGCTGCAACGACGAGAACGTCCAGGGCTCCGTCACCGCCCTGCAGAACGCCGGGATCAGCCCGGACGACATCGACGGCGTCGGCCTGGGCGCCTACCTGGCCTGCAAGGACTGGTCCGCCGGCAAGCCCTCCGGCATGAAGGCCGCCCTGTTCATCAACGGCAAGGACGTCGGCGCCCTCTCGGTGCAGACCATGTACGACAAGCTCAAGAACGGCAAGGACTTCCCCAAGGAGGCCTTCGCCCCGACCAAGATGGTCGACGCCGCCACCTGGCAGTCCGCGGGCGTGTCCTGCAGCTGACGCCGCACCCGACGCCGCGTCGGGCCGGTCGTGCGGCGGAGCCACCGGGTTCCGCCGCACCGTCACCGCCGCTTCCCCGGCCCGTCCGCACCCCCGCCCGTACCGCACTGCCAACGAGGCCCCGATGACCCCACCCGAACCCTCGCCCCTCCCACCGCCGGACGGCTCCGCCGGCCTGAGCGCCGAAGGGGTGTCCAAGCGCTTCGGTGCCGTCCAGGCGCTGACGGACGTCACGCTCTCCTTCCCACCCGGCCAGGTCACCGCGCTGATGGGCGAGAACGGCGCCGGAAAGTCCACCCTGCTGCGCATCCTGACCGGCGACCACCGCCCCACCGAGGGCCGCGTCCTGCTGGACGGCCGGCCCCTGGACCTGCACTCCCCGCAGGACGCCCGCCGGGCCGGGATCCGGATCATCCCGCAGGAACCCGAGATCATCCCGCACGTCCCGGTCGCCGAGAACGTCTACGCCGGCTCGCTGCCGCGCACCGCCCTGCGCCGCCTGGACCGCGCCGAGCTGCGCCGCCGGATCACCGCCGACCTGGCCCGCCTGGGCTTCGACAAGGTGCTCGACCCGGACCTGCTCGGCTCCGAACTCACCGCCGCACAGCGCCAGTTGGTCGAGATCATGCGGGCCCTGACCGGCGCGGTCGCACCGCGCGCGATCGCCTTCGACGAGCCCACTTCCTCGCTCTCCGAGCACGAGGTCGAGGCGCTGTTCGCGCTGATCGGACGGCTGCGCGACGAGGGCATCGCGGTCGTCTACGTCTCCCACCGGATGAAGGAGATCTTCCAGCTCGCCGACCGGATCGCCGTGCTGCGCGACGGCCGGGTCGCCGGGGTGGTCCAGGCCGCCGCCACCGACGAGGGCGAGCTCGTCCGGCTCATGGTGGGCCGCGACCTGTCCTCGCTGTTCGTCCGCCAGCAGGTCGCCACCGACCGCGTCGTGCTGGACGTCGACGGCGTCACCACCGACGACGTGCGCGACATCAGCCTGCGGGTCCGGGCCGGCGAGGTGGTCGCCCTGGCCGGGCTGATCGGCGCCGGACGCTCCGAACTCGCCCTCGCGCTGGCCGGCGACGCCCCGATCCACTCCGGCACGGTCACCCTCAACGGCGAGGTGCTGCGGCTGCGCAGCCCGCGCGACGCCATCGCCGCCGGGATCGGACTGGCGCCCGAGGAGCGCAAGGCCCAGGCCCTGTTCCTGCAGCGCACGATCCGCGACAACACCTCGCTGGTCAGCCTGCGTCGGCTCAGCCGGTGGCGGTTCGTCAAGCAGCGCCAGGAGAAGGCCCTCGCCCAGGAGTACGCCGACCGGCTGCGGGTCCGCGCCCCCTCCGTCGAGGCGGAGGTGCGCACCCTGTCCGGCGGCAACCAGCAGAAGGTCGTCCTGGCCCGCTGGCTCGCCCGCCGGCCCGACCTGCTGATCCTCGACGAGCCCACCCGGGGCGTCGACATCGGCGCCAAGGCGGAGATCTACCAGATCGTCGCCGACCTCGCCCGCGAGGGCACCGCCGTCCTGGTCATTTCCTCCGAACTGCCCGAAGTGCTCGGCCTCGCCGACCGGATCGTGGTGATGCAGAACGGCCGCACCACCGGCGAGCTCAGCCGCGAACAGGCGACCGAGGAGGCCGTCCTCGCCCTCGCCATGGCCGACGACCTCGGCGCCGCCGACCACCGTGCCGCCGACCACCGTGCCGACGACCACGGTGCCGACGACGACCGACGAGTCGCGGCCGACGACCGCGCCGCCGCCACCCCCGCCCAGACCGGAGAGACCCGATGACCACCGCCACGCCCCCGACCGCCCCGGCGCCGGACACCGGAGCCCTGCCCGCACGGTCCGGCGGCCCGCGCGCCCTGCTCGCCGCGATCGGCGGTCAGAACCTCAGCCTGATCGGCGCCCTGGTCGCCGTCGTCGCCCTGTTCGGCACGCTCAATCCCAACTTCGTCGGCTGGGACAACATCCAGGTCATCGCCGAGGCCGCCACCATCTCCGGCCTGCTGGCCGTCGTCCAGACCGTCGTGATCATCTGCGGCGGCCTCGACATCTCGGTCGGCTCCCAGGCCGGCCTGGCCTCCGTGACCAGCGCCATGGTCTTCACCTCCACCGGCGCCAACCCCTACCTCGGCATCGGCGCCTCGCTGGCCATCGGCGCCGGCATCGGCCTGTTCAACGGCGTCGTCATCATCTACGGCCGGGTCAACCCGACCATCGCCACCCTCGCCGGACTCGCCGCCTACAAGGGCGTCGCCCAACTCGTCTCGGACGGCCGGGCCCAGGGCTACGTGCTCAACGACCCGGTCTTCGTCTTCCTCAGCCGGGGCAAGATCGCCGGACTGCCCACCATGGTCTGGCTGCTGATCCTCACCGCCGTCGCCGTGCACGCCCTGCTGACGTACACCGACATCGGCCGCAACATCTACGCCATCGGCGGCAACGACACCGCCGCCCGGCTGGCCGGCATCAACCTCAACAAGTACCTGATCGCCGCCTACGCCCTCTCCGGTACGGTCGCCGCCCTGGCCGGCGTGCTGCTCACCGCGCGCACCGGCAGCGGCCAGCCGGTCTCCGGCAGCGAGGGGCTGGAGCTCCAGTCGATCACCGCGGCCGCGCTCGGCGGCTGCGCCCTCAAGGGCGGCAAGGGCAGCATCGGCGGCACCCTGCTGGCGGTCGCGCTGCTCGGCGCGCTGCAGAACGGTCTCACCGTGCAGGGCATCAACGCCTTCTGGCAGAACGTCGCCCAGGGGGCGCTGCTGGTGGCCGCGGTGGTGATCCAGCAGCGCCGCAACCGGGAGCGTGCGGTCGGGCTGCCGGCCTGACGTCCCTCCCTTGCCGGTACCCCTCGTACTCCCGGGGGACGGACGGTCGGTCCGTCCCCCGGGACGCGGGCGGGAGCACACCCGGCCCCCACACGGGTGTGCTCCCGCGCCGCCGCCACCTCGCCGCGGTCGGTCCCGGGCCCGGGGATAATGGATCACGCAGGCTCCGGCCGCGCCGCCGCTCGCCGACGGGGACGCCCCGGCCGTACGCGCTCGTTCGATCGAAAGGTCCTCCGTGGCTGACCAGACGTTGCTCGCCGCCCAGCGCCAGGCGCTGATCCTGGAGGCGATCCGCCGGACCGGCGCGATCCGGGTCGCCGAGCTGGTCGAGCAGTTCGGCGTGTCCGACATGACCATCCGCCGCGACCTCGACGCGCTGGTGCGCCAGGGCACCGTGGAGAAGGTCCACGGCGGCGCGGTGGCGACCGGGACGGCCAGCACCTTCGAGCCCGGTTTCGACGCCAAGTCGGCCCTGGAGGAGGGCACCAAGGCCGCGCTCGCGGACGCCGCGGTGCGGTTGGTGGAGCCGGGCAGCGTGGTGGCCCTGTCGGCCGGCACGACGACCTACGCGGTCGCCTCCCGGCTGCTGGAGGTCCCGGAGCTGACCGTGGTGACCAACTCGCTGCGGATCGCCGACCTGCTGTGGGCGGCGGGGAGCGAGGGCCGGGAGAACGTCCCGACCCTGCTGCTGACCGGCGGGTCGCCGACCCGCTCGGCGGCCCTGGTGGGGGCGCTGGCCGACCAGACCGTCCGCTCGCTCCACGTGGACCTGCTGATCCTGGGCGTGCACGGGGTGAGCGAGCAGGCCGGCCTCACCACGCCCAACCTGGCCGAGGCGCAGACCAACCGGGCCCTGATCGCCTCCGCGCGCCGCACCGTCGTGGTGGCCGACCACACCAAATGGGGCGTCGTCGGCCTGAGCAGCTTCGCGACCCTGGCGGAGGTCGACTGCTTCATCACCGACGACGCCCTGCCCGCGGCGGCCCGCGGGGTGCTCGCCGAGGCGGTCGGTGAGCTCCTGGTCGTCCCGACCACCGGCTGATCCCGGTTCCCTCCGGTGGGCCGACCTGGAGGCCGGCCCACCGGAAGCTCAGCCCACCCGGAGCTCAGCCCAGCGGAAGCTCAGCCGACCTTGCGGGCGCCCGCCGAGGGAACGGCGGTGAAGGTGACCGGGGCGGCGAAGCCCGCGGTGCGGAAGGCCGCCGTCACGGCGGCCGAGACCTCGGCCACCTGCTCGGCCCCGACCAGGGCGATGACGGACCCGCCGAACCCGCCACCGGTCATCCGGGCGCCCAGCGCCCCGGCGGCGACGGCGGCCTCGACCGCGAGGTCCGTCTCGGCGCAGGAGACCCGGAAGTCGTCGCGCAGCGAGGCGTGCCCGGCGGTCAGGACCGGCCCGAGCGCCGCGAGGTCGCCGCGGACCAGGTGGTCGACGGCCGCCAGCACGCGCCCGTTCTCCGTCACCACGTGCCGTACCAGCGGCCGGAGTTCACCGGGCAGCCGGTCCAGGGCCGGGCCGAGGTCGGCGGCCGCGAGGTCGCGCAGCGCGGGCAGGCCGAGCAGCTCGGCGGCGCGCTCGCAGCCGGCCCGCAGGGCCGCGTAGGCGCCGTCGCCGAGGTCGTGCTTGACCCGGGTGTCGATCACCAGCAGTCGCAGGCCGGCCGCCGCCAGGTCGAACGGGACGTGCCGCTGCTCCAGCGTCCGGGCGTCCAGGAACAGCGCGGTGCCGTCCGTGCAGCAGGAGGAGGCCATCTGGTCCATCACGCCGCAGGGCACGCCGACGAAGGCGTTCTCGGCCCGCTGGGCGAGCACCGCGAGCTCCGGGGCGCTCAGGCCGAGGCCGTACAGGTCGTTCAGGGCGGCGGCCGTCGCGCACTCCAGGGCGGCGGAGGAGGAGAGGCCGGCGCCGCTCGGCACGTCGCTGTCGACGAACAGGTCGGCCCCGCCGACGGCGTGCCCGGCCTCGGCGAGCGCCCAGAACACGCCGGCCGGGTAGCCGGCCCAGCTGGTGACCACGCCGGGCTCCAGGCCGTCCAGGGCGAGTTCGGTGATGGTGCCGCCGCCCTGGGCGCTGAACAGCCGCAGCCGGCCGTCCTCGCGGCGGCGGGCGGTCACCCGGGTGGTCTGGGGGAGGGCGATGGGCAGGACGAAGCCGTGGTTGTAGTCGGTGTGCTCACCGATCAGGTTCACCCGGCCGGGTGCGGCCCAGACGCCGCTCGGGCGGACGCCGTGGACGGCCTCGAACTCGGTGGCCTCGTCGATCATCTGCAGCTCCATGCCTGGCGTGCGCGGTGGGTCCCGCGGTCGGTCTGTACCGGCACGCGGGAGCGAATTCCGACATAATCAAACATGACCGCCCTCACGGTCAATATCTGCGATGCCCGTGTTCATTCGGGTCGCGCCGGCGGCCGGAAGCAGCCGCCACCAGCGTCGATGCTTGTTGACAAGCGATCGTCTCTGTTTGAATCTGTTGAAGCTCGAAAGTGCCGGGCCGACGCCCCACGCGTAAGGAGTACAGCGGTGCACAGAACCGCCACCAAGCTGGCCGACGGCCGCGAACTGGTCTACTTCGACCAGGGGCCGGGCGCGCTCCGCGAGGCCCCGGACGAGCGGCCGCTCGAACCGGCCGCGAGCCTCTCCGAGACCCGGCTCGACCCGGTGCTCGGCGAGTGGGTGACGGTGGCCGCCCACCGTCAGCAGCGCACCTACCACCCGCCGGCCGGCGAGTGCCCGCTGTGCCCCTCGCGCGACGGCCGGCTCAGCGAGATCCCGGCGCCGGACTACGAGGTCGCGGTGTTCGAGAACCGCTTCCCCTCGCTCGCCACCGGTTCCGCCGACCACGTCACGCCCCGGGACGAACCCCTGCACACCCTCCGGCCCGGTGTCGGCCGGTGCGAGGTGGTCTGCTTCACCTCCGACCACGACGCCTCCTTCGCCGACCTCGACGAACCCCGGGCCCGCCTCGTCCTGGACGCCTGGACCGACCGGACGGCGGAGCTGTCCGCCCTGCCCGGCGTCCGGCAGGTGTACTGCTTCGAGAACCGCGGCGAGGAGATCGGGGTCACCCTCGCCCACCCGCACGGGCAGATCTACGCCTTCCCGTTCGTGCCCTCCCGCACCGCCCGGATGATCGCCCGCGCCGAGGCGCACCGGGCCCGCACCGGCCGCAACCTCTTCGAGGACCTGCTCGCCGTCGAACGGAGCTCCCCCGAGCGGCTGGTGCTCCGGGGCGAGCACTGGACGGCCTTCGTCCCGTTCGCCGCCCGCTGGCCCTACGAGGTCCACCTCTACCCCCACCGCAGGGTCCCCGACCTGACCGCGCTGGACGAGGCCGAGCGTGCCGAGTTCCCCGGCCTCTACCTGGACCTGCTGCGCCGCTTCGACGCCCTGTTCCCGGCCGGGCCCGGCGCGGCCCGCAACCGCACCCCGTACATCGCGGCCTGGCACCAGGCCCCCGACCAGGGCGGCGCCGAACTCGCCCTCCACCTGGAGCTGTTCACCGTCCGGCGGGCGCCCGGCCGGCTCAAGTACCTGGCCGGAGTGGAGTCCGGGCTGGACGCCTTCGTCACCGACGTCAGCCCGGAGGGCGCCGCCGAGCGGCTGCGGGCCGCCGGGCCCGCCTGATCCGGGCCCCGGGCACGACGGCGGCCTCCCGCCCCGGTGGGGGCGGGAGGCCGCGGTGCACGGGGAGACCCGCCGGTCAGACGGTCGGCTTCGTGGTGACCAGGGCGGTGATCTCCGCGGCCAGCTCGGGGCCGAGCTCGCCCCAGCCGTCCTTGTAGCCGTAGACGCCGCCGAGGGTGCGGGCCTCGTAGTCGCCGTTCATGATCTCGATGTCGTTCGCGGTGATCAGGCCCGGGTGGGCGACGCCGACGGCGGAGGAGACCTTGAGCAGTTCCTTGCGCAGGGTGCGCAGGTAGACGGCGGCGCGGGTGGACTTGGAGGCCGGGTCCAGGCCGCGGGCCAGCCAGGGGTTCTGGGTGGCGATGCCGGTGGGGCACTTGTCGGTGTGGCACTTCTGGGCCTGGATGCAGCCGATCGACAGCATGGCCTCGCGGGCCACGTTGATCATGTCGGCGCCGAGGGCGAAGGCCACCGCGGCGTTCTCCGGCAGGCCGAGCTTGCCGGAGCCGATGAAGGTGAGGTCGTCGGTCAGGCCCCGTTCGGCGAAGGTGCCGTAGACCCGGGAGAAGCCCATCCGGAACGGGAGGGAGACGGAGTCGGCGAACATCCGGGGCGCGGCGCCGGTGCCGCCCTCGCCGCCGTCGACGGTCACGAAGTCCACCCCGCGGTCGTCGCGCTCCATGAACGCGGCGAGCTCCTGCCAGAAGCCCAGGTCGCCGACCGCGCTCTTGACGCCGACCGGCAGGCCGGTCTCGGCGGCGACCAGCTCGACGAAGTCCAGCATCGAGTCGACGTCGCCGAACGCGGAGTGCCGGGACGGCGAGGCGCAGTCCTGGCCGACCGGGATGCCGCGGATCGCGGCGATCTCCGGGGTGACCTTGGCGCCCGGCAGCATGCCGCCCAGCCCGGGCTTGGCGCCCTGGGAGAGCTTGATCTCTATCGCCTTGACCGGGGCGCCGGCCACGACGTCCTTGAGCTTGGCGAGGTTGAAGGTGCCGTCCTCGTTGCGGCAGCCGAAGTAGGCGGTGCCGAGCTGGAGGACGAGGTCGCCGCCCTGGCGGTGGTACGGGGAGAGGCCGCCCTCGCCGGTGTTGTGCATGGTGCCGGCCTCCGCCGCGCCCTTGTTGAGGGCGCTGATGGCGGCGCCGGAGAGTGAGCCGAAGCTCATCGCCGAGATGTTCACCACGCTCGCCGGGCGGAACGCCTTGGCGCGGCCGCGCGGCCCGCCGAGCACCTTGGCCGAGGGCAGCGGGGACTGCGGGTCGTGGGTGTCCGGCAGGGGGCCGGCGAAGGTGCGCTGCTTGACGTAGGCGTGGCCCTGGACGTGCTCGACGTCGACCTCGGTGCCGAAGCCGAAGTAGTTGTTCTGCTCCTTCGCCGAGGCGTAGATCCAGGTGCGCTGGTCGCGGCTGAACGGACGCTCCTCCTCGTTGGAGGTCACGATGTACTGCCGCAGCTCGGGGCCGATCGTCTCCAGCAGGTACCGGGCGTGCCCGAGCACCGGGAAGTTCCGGAGCAGCGCGTGCTTCTTCTGGATGAGGTCACGGGCAGCCAGGAGCGCCACCGCTGTCGCGGCGGCCGCGCCGATCTTCCGGGCTCGCATGGACGTTCCTCCTCGGTGCACGACTCCATCGCCGTCGGCGGAGTCGTCCTGTGGTGCAGGGCGTTGGGCGGCGGGCACGCAGCCGGGAGGCATGGGCGTCCGCCGGGGGATCCGATGTGATCGTAGGAGGCTTCCCGGAGCGCCCTGCGGGCAGGGGGCGGGTTCGCGCTGGAGCCCGGCCGCGCACCCGCCCTCCGACGTCGGGGAGCCCCGCCGATGCCGGGGTCCACCGGTTCTGCCCCCTGCCGCGTTCCAGAGTGATCGGCGAGCGGCCCGGCGCCCGACGGCAGCGCGGTCCGGCGCTCCGGACCGGCGGCCTTCGCTTCGACCCTGGAGGCGGGGCCGGTTGCCGACGATCAGCCGCCGGCCGCGACCGTGCCGGTGGCCGAGACGGACGCGTCGACGTCCATGCCGAGGTTCACCAGCCGCCATTCGCCCTTGACCTGGCCGAGGGTGAACGTGAGGGCGAGTTGCACCTGGCCCGAGCCCCGCGCGGTGCTCAGGATCGCCTGCCGCAGGGTGTGCCCGTCCACGGTCACGTCCGCGTCGGTGACCACGCTCCGGCCGCCGGTGCTCGGCGCCTCGCGGGTGACCCGGAAGTCCGGGGTGTGAACAGCCTGGACGAAGTTCTCGTGCAGGGAGTTCACCACCCGCGCGAACGCCGCCTTCGGGTCCTGCTGCGGGGAGGAGCCGGCTGCGGTCGGGGGCAGCTGGGTGAGCGCCCACGCCTGGTCGATGTCCCCCCGGTAGACGTCCGCCAGCCAGGCCTCCAGCACCCGGGCCGGCCCGTCCGCGGCCGCCGTCGTCCCCGCCGTCGTCCCCGTCGTCGGGGTGGGCGTGGCCGCCGGGGCCTGCGTCGGCACACCGGCCGGGGCAGCCGGGGCCGTGGAGGGGCTCGCGGCGGGCGCGGACGCGCCGGCCGCAGCCCCGGAGCCGCCCGCCGAGCAGCCCGCGACGGCGAGCGCGAGGAACGGGGCGGCTATCGCTCTGCGCAGGAAAGGGTTCACGGTGGTCTCGACCTCCGGCTGGTGCGAATCGGGGAACGGCAGGTGCGTGCTCAGGCTAGGACCTGCACCCTCCGCCCCCGGACGGCGCCCCGCCCCCGGTCATGCGGTGACCTTGGCGACGAACGCGGCGAGGTTGGCCACGGTGCGCCGGATCTTCTCCTCCACGGTGAGCGACTCGTGGAGTCGGGTCCCGATGTCCCGCTTGCCGCGCACGTAGAGCGAGCAGGCGAGGTCGGTGCACATGTACGCGCCGACGGAGTTGCCCTGTTTGCCGGCCTTCCCGGCCAGTGGTGCGACCAGCAGCGAGACGCCCCCGGTGTGGGTGGTCACGCAGAGCGAGCAGATGCTGCGCCGGGCCTGCCAGGAGGCGGCGCCGGAGGAGCGCAGCGCGACCGCCACCGCCCGGCCGTCCAGCTCGGCCGCGAGGTAGGCGCGGTCGGGTGCCTGCGGATCGCGCCAGCCGAGGAAGTCCAGGTCGTCCCAGGCCAGTTCGGTCAGGTTGCGGGGTACGTGCAGACGCTTCGCCTCGCCTTTGCTGCAGTTCACGAAGGCGGAGCGGATCTCTGGTTCGGTCAGCGGCTTCATAGGGTCCAACGTAAATTACCTAGGAGGATTAGGCAAACGTATAATGGACCCAGGCGATGGAAGGACAGCAGATGGCACGCGCAGGACTGAACGCGGAACGACTCACCCGGGCAGGGGCGGAACTGGCCGACGAAGTCGGCTTCGACAAGGTCACGGTCTCGGCGCTCGCGCGACGCTTCGGCGTCAAGGACGCGAGCCTGTACTCGCACGTCAAGAACTCCCAGGATCTCAAGACCAGGATCGCCCTGCTCGCCCTGGAAGAACTCGCCGACCGGGTCGCCGCGGCCCTGGCCGGGCGCGCCGGCAAGGACGCCCTGGCCGCCTTCGCCAACGCCTACCGCGACTACGCCCGCGAACACCCCGGCCGCTGGGCCGCCGCGCAGCTCGAACTCGACCACGAGACGGCGCTCGGCAGCGCCGCCGTCCGGCACTCGCAGATGACCCGCGCGATCCTGCGCGGCTACCACCTTGCGGAGCCGGACGAGACCGACGCCGTCCGCCTGCTCGGCAGCACCTTCCACGGCTACGTGGCCCTGGAGCGGGCCGGGAGCTTCCAGCACACCCCGCGCACCACCGAGGAGACCTGGTCGCGCATCCTGGACGCCCTCGACGCCCTGCTGCGCACCTGGCCGAAGGCCTGACGCACGCTCGGCGCAGGCCCTCCAGCGTCGGCCGAGGTCGACGAGCACCGATCGGCCGGGCACACGTGAGCCGAGCAGCATGGTGTCCGGTCCGAGAGCCGGACCGGAAGCGAACAACGGGCAAGCGGTACGACCGCGGTCCGATTCGAGAGTGTGGTCCGTGCTCCGACGACGCGGTGCGCGACCGAGTCGGCGTCGCTCATCAATCGACCGATTGATGAGCAGGATCGGTAAGCGAGGGGGCCTCACCTGGTTGCCCGGGTACGGAGGGTCTTCGCCAGGTGGGCGCCCCACGTGAGGGTGACGGCGACCAGCAGGCCGCCGCCCGCCGTGCGCAGCACCGATCCGAGCTCGGAGCCGCCCCGCCGGCGACCCACCCGCAGACCGGGCCGATCCACAGCTCTTGCGGCTCGGCGTGATCGGGGCGAACCCTCGCCGACTCGGACAGGGTGCTGCCCGTGGGCCTCACGATCAACAGCACACGAACGGTCGCGCCATCGCGACGGTTGGTAGCCATTCGCGCACATTGTGTAGTAACGGCAAAAGTGCGAGAGGCCTTTTGCGTACGCGAAGGAGTGCTACACCATGCCTTACTACACCCCGCCGCCCCCTGCGCGCGATGCCCAGGACGGCCCCCCGCCTGCTTCCGTTCCGCGACCTGGAGGTGCCAGGCGGCTGCGCGTGCTGGGGCTGACCGCGGTCGGCGCGCTGGTGGCCGCCGCCGCAACGGCCGGCGTCGTCTACGCACAGGGCGCCACGCCGTCGTCCGCCCGCACCGGCGCGTCCGCCCACCGGCTACTGCCCGCGCATCCGGCGGACCCGGCGAACTGGACCGTGGAATGCGAAGGCACCGCCACCGGCACCTTCAAACCGTCGGTGACGAGCGCGCCGACGTCGATCCACGGCACGGTGACCGACGGCAAGCTCACGGACTGCCGACTGAGCGCGGCCGCCAAGAACAACGCCAAGATCAAGGACATCAAGTCCGGCTCGTTCACCGTGACCGCCGACGGGACCGCTTCGTGCAACGGGCCTGTGTCGGGCACCGGCAGCGCCACCATCACCTGGTACAGCGGAGTCGACCAGACCGGCACCGTCCTCGGCACCACCGTGGTCAATCCCAGCGGTACACAGACGGGCCAGAGCGACGCGGACGAGGACCAGTTCACCGGAGAGTTCAACGGGACGGTCCCGCTGACCGGGGGCTCACTCCTGGCCGGCCAGAGCGTCACCGCCTTCGGCGTGCCCGACCGGGACACCGCCAACGCCGCCACGGTCGAGGCGTGCAGCAAGAGCGGGCTGGCCGGCGCGTCCGGGTCCGGCCAGATCACCTTCGCCGGGCTGCTGCTCTGAAACGGCCGGTGGCCCGGCACGGTCGCACGGAGCCGTGCCGGGCCACCGGGGCCGGACCGGCCGCTCGGACGCCTACC
Source organism: Kitasatospora sp. NPDC040550 (assembly GCF_055594965.1). Lineage (NCBI taxonomy): Bacteria > Bacillati > Actinomycetota > Actinomycetes > Kitasatosporales > Streptomycetaceae > Kitasatospora > Kitasatospora sp. NPDC040550. The sequence goes on from NZ_JBVIWC010000019.1 coordinate 44,469, forward strand.
CCCGCCCGGTCAGTGCCGGGGTGGTCGTGCCCGCGTCAGCCGCGGGCAGGACACCGGCCGACCTGCCGGACAGCCAGGCGGGCGCCCACCAGTTGGCATCGCCCAACAGGCGGAGGGCCGCCGGGACCAGCAGGGCCCGTACGAGGGTCGCGTCCACGGCCACCGCGACGAAGACACCGATCGCGATCTCCTTGACCATCAGGACGCCACTGGTGGCGAAGGCTGCGACGACGGTGAGCATCAGCACCGCAGCGGAGCTGATGATCCCTCCGCTCCGGCGCAGCCCGGCGACGATGGCTGCCTCGTTGTCTCCTGTGCGGCGGTAGTGCTCGCGGATCCGTGAGAGCAGGAAGAGCTCGTAGTCGACGGAGAGGCCGAACAGCAGCGTCAGCATGACGACGGGCTCCAGGGCGCCGATGTATCCGTTGGGCTGGAAGGCCAGCCAGCGGGAGAGGTGGCCGTCCTGGAAGATCCAGGTCACGACGCCGAACGCGACGCCCAAGGAGAGTCCGGTGGTCAGCAGCGCCTTGAGCGGCACCACGACCGAGCGGAACGCCAGGAACAGCAGCGCGAAGCTGGTCAGGGCGACACAGAGTCCGATCAGTGGCAGCCGGGCCCGGATGGTCTGCAGCAGGTCGACGGTGACGGCTGCCGGGCCGCCGACATCGAACGCTCCTCCGTCGGGGGCGGGCAGCGCCCGGATGGACTCGACGAGGGCGGCTGCCGGGCCGCTCTCCGGGGTTCTCGGCCCGGAGACGATCACCACCGCCAGCCGGCCCGATGCTGCTGTGACGTGCACGGAGCCGGCTCCCGGTAGTGCGGTGAGCTGCTGCTTCCAGGTCTTGAGGGCCGCTCTTCCCGCCGGGGAGCCCAGGGAGTGGGAGAACTGGGTGACGACCTGGATCTGGTCCAGCCCCAGCGCGGGGAAGTCGCGGGAGAGAGTCTCGGTGGCCTGACGGACGGGTGCGCTCAGCGGAAGCGTGCGGTGGTCGGTGGCACCGAAACGCGCGTGGGTCATCGGCAGGGTCAGTGCCGCCAGCGCGACCAGGGTGACCGCCAGGTAGCGGGCGGGCCGCCGGATCACCGAGCGGCCGAGTCGCGCCCAGGCGCCCTGCTCCGCTGTGGACTGTACGGCCGCCACGGGGTCGCGCAGCCATCGGGGCACGGGCAGCCGCAGCGTGTCGACCCGCCGGCCCAGCACGGCGAGCGCTGCGGGAAGCAGCGTCAGCGAGGTCAGTACCGCCAGAAGGACGGTCACCGCTCCGGCAACTCCGACGGAACGGGTGTAGTCGAAGGGCAAGGCCACCAGCGCGAGCATGGCCGCGGCGATGGTCAGGCCGGAGAAGAGCACCGTGTGCCCGGCCGATGCCATCGTCGCCGCCAGCGCCCGAGCCGGCTCGCTGCCGCGGTCGAGCTCCTCACGAAAGCGCGCGACGATGAACAGGGCGTAGTCCACGGCCAGCGCCGTCGCCACCATCGTCACCAGGTTGAGGGTGAAGACGGACACCTGCATGACCAGCGTGAGCAGCCTCAGGGCCGCGGTGGCGGCCACCATGCTGGCGGCTGCGACGGCCATCGGGAGCACAGCGGCCGTCAGGGTGCCGAAGATGAGCCACAGCAGGACGAAGAGGACCGGCGCACAGAAGAGTTCCGCTCGGGCCAGGTCGCTGCGGGCGAGGTCGGTGGTGTCGGCGTAGAACGGCGTCTGCCCGCAGTAGGCGACATCGATGCCGTCGGGATGCACAGCGCTGCGCACCGTACGGTACGAGGCCAGCTTCGCGGTGTCGTCACGGCCGCCCAGGCCCAGGACGACGGCCGCGGAGTGCCGGTCCTCGGAGAGGAAGGACCGGCTCCCGGTGTTCCAGTAGTCCTGGGAACCGGTGACCACTCCCGGCGGCAGGGAGCTGATCGAGGTCTGGACCTCCTCCCGGAAGGCCGGATCGTCGGCCGTCCACCGGTCGCTGTGGTAGATCGCGACGGCATCGGCGCCGCCGTGGCCGAAGTTCTCCCTGATCGCCGCTGTCGCCGCCGCGGATTCGGCCCCCAGCGGCGTGTCCCCGCCGTTGGTGAGGTGTCCGAACACCCCCAGATCGAACCATCCCAGCAGGCACATCAGCATCAGGGCCGCCGCCAGCACGGCGCGGCGGCGGCGGACGATGAGATCGCTGAATCCGGCGAGCATCACACTTCTCCTGGTTCGGCCTCGAGAACCCACCTGTACGGGATCGCCGCGCCTCGGCAGTGCGGCGCACTCGGTTCGGCCCGGATGCCCTGCCGTCATCACCCGATCGGGTGCGCCGGTCGGGCCCCTGCGGTGGGTCGCGGTTCCACGGAGTCGACGGAATGCGGTCGGCGGATCACCACGACCGCCCGCGTCGTGGCGCGGGCCCGTGATTGCCCCGCGCGGGTGACAGCCCGTCCTTGCCGACGGCGTCCCGCTCCTGCGCGCATCGACGAATGCGAGCATGACGAACCACATCACGGCGACCACCGACATGCCCGTGGGCCCCACGACCGATCGAGGTGCCAATGACTGCTGCTGCTCGAAGCCACCCGCTCGCGACGATCGATCGGTGCTTCCTCGCCTACGAACTCGACCGGCCGACCGCGTACTTGCAGATCGGTGGTGCCGCGCACATGTCCGGCGCCTCGCCCGGGCTGGCCTTTCTGCGTGAGCATGTGAGCGGCCGCCTGGAGCAGCTTCCCGTCCTGGGTCAACGCATCGCCGGGAGCGGGCCAGGTGCGACCTGGGAGGCCGATCCCGGCTTCGATCTCACCCGCCACGTACGGCAGTTGAGAGTCGTCCCGGGCCCGCGCGCAGCGAGTGGGGCGGTCGACCTCCTGCGTACGCTGCCGCTGCCGGCCGGCGCCCCGCCGTGGGATCTCTGGCTCGTCGACGGCTATGCCGAGGACGAGTACCTGCTGTGCTACCGGGTCCACCACGCCGCACAGGACGGCCTTGCCGCGATTCGCACCATCGCTGCCCTGTTCAGCCCCCGACCACTGGTGACCGCTCCCTCGGCGAGCGGGCCCGTGCGGGGGGTCGGGCGGGTACCGCCGCGCGACATGCTGAGACTGGCTGCCGCCGTGGGAGCCGATCTGCTTCCCACGTCACCGTGGTGGGCGGCGCGCCATCCACGCGGCGGACAGCAGGTCCTGTCGACCGGCCACGTCCCGCGCCGGCTCATGGCAGACGTCGGATCGGCTGTCGGCGGCGGCGTCAACGATGTGTACCTGGCTGCCCTGGCTGCCACCTTGCGAGGCTGGGCACCCGTCGGCCCCGCCCCGGCTCCGCCGCGTCGAGCGTTGCACGCCATGGTCCCGGTCAGCACCCGCGCGCTCGGCGAACCCGGTGCGGCGCGCAACCAGTTCGGCCTGGCGCGCATCCCCCTGCCCTGGCACGAGGCGTCACCGCTACGACGTCTTCAGCAGATCGCGGACCACGACAGTGAAGTGCTCACGGTCCGCGGACGCCGCACGAGCCGTGCGCTGTTCGACCGGCTGGGCCCCAGCGCCATGCTCGGGATGATGAAGCTTCTCAGCAGCCCGTGGTACGCGCCGCTGATCGCCTCCCACGTACCCTTTCCCCACCAGCTGGTCCTGGGGGACAGCGAGGCCGCCGCGCTGATCCCGCACATGCACCTGCCCGACCGCCACCCCCTGTCCGTGTGCCTCTGCACCTATCGGGACACCGCCCGGATCGCCTTCGTCGCGGACCGGGCCCTTCCCGGCGCCGAGCGGCTCGGCCGACTGTGGGCCGAGGAAGTACTGCTGCTCGCTCGTGAGACGGGGGTGACAGCGTGAGGCCGATGACGGTGACGACCGCCGTGCGTACGACCGAGGAGCGGGGGTTGCCGATCGAGAGCCCGGCCCGGCGCCGTGGTGCGACTTTGGGCAGTGGATGGTCGCGGTCGCGCAATCAGGTGCGAATGTCGGTCTTCTTCGGACCAGTTCCGAAGATCCAGAGGCTGCCGGTGGCGGTGTGGGTTTCGCTCGCTCTCAATGGCGTGGTCCTGACAGCCGCCGGTGTGCGGTTGTGAGAGAGCGGCGAGGTCCGGCACGGGCCGGGCCGCGTGGACCGAGGAGAGCGAGGAGCTGACGGTGACGACAAGCGAGATCGAGATGACCGTCCCGGGCGCGGCCCGCGAGCTGGAGCCGATGGCCGACGGGTTCGTGGCCGCCCGAAAGCGGGTGCGGGCGAGCCTGAGCGCGGCCGTCGGCCCGGACGGCGCGGTGCGAAGGCCGTGCACCAGCCGGACGCTGGAGTCGGCGCTGCTGCTCGTGCTGCTGCGCCGGCGCGGCGGCCGTCCGGGCCAGGAGCGGGAACTCGCGGACTACCTGGCCGCCCCGCAGGCGCAGGTGGGCGGGTTCGACACGGCGCTGGCGCAGGCGGTCCTGCACGGCCGGACGGTCGGTACCGATGTGGTCGGTGGCGAGCTGCTGGCCGGGTTCGACCACTTCTCGCTGGCGCGCAAGCGGCTGCTGTTCGACGTGTACCTGGCCGTGGCAGGTGCGGTTCCGTTCGACGCGTCGATGCTGCGCCCGCCCCGCGCGGCGGACCGGGGCGGCGACGGCGGGGACAACACGGTCACCTGGATCGAGATGATCATGCTGAGCGTGCGGGTCCTGGTCGCGCACGGCCTCGGTGCGGGCGCCCGGATCGACGACGGGGAGCGCGAGCGGTTGCTGGAGCTGCTGGGCTCCAGCCGGGCGCCGGTGTGGGAGAACTACACCGCGGCCCACCTGCTGGCGCTGCTGGCCGTCCAGGAGTTCGCCCCCGGCCACCCGTTGGTCGAGACCGGTACGGCGGCAGTGCTGGCGTGCCGCAACCCGGACGGGGGCGTGCCGAGCATGTCGAACCTGGACGTGTTCAGCACCGGCCCCGCAGGGCTGGCACTGGCCCGGGCGGGCGCGGACCGCGAGACGCTGCACCGCATGTGCGACTACCTGATCGGCCGGCAGATGCCGGACGGCGGCTGGGCGTTCGGCGAGGACATGCGGCACAGCGACGTCGACGCCAGCTCCTACGCCGCCGCGTGCCTCGCCGCCGTCGACCCCGTGCGCCACCACGAAGCCCTGCTGCGCGCCGGTCAGTACTTCCGGGGCATCGCCGGGCGCGACGGCGGCTTCCCGACCTACATGCAGGGCGACCCGTCCGAGGTCGGCATGACCGCCGGTGCGGTCAGCGCGCTGGTGTGGAACGGCACCGGCCATGGCGACCTACTGGACGGCGCGGCCCGCTGGCTGCTGGACGCCCAGCACGAGGACGGCACGTTCGAGCGCAGTTGGAGCCTGAGCGAGGCGAACACGATCTGGCGGGCGATGTGGGCGCTGCACTCCATGCCCGAGCCGACCCGCACCACCCTCAAGGCGCGCATCGCCGACGCCGACGCCGCGTCCCACCGGTTCCTCGCCCAGGCGCAGAACGCCGACGGCGGTTGGGGCTACCGGCCCGGCGATGCCAGCGACACCACCAGCACCTGCTACTCGCTGATGGCCCTCGCCGCGATGGGCCGCCGCCCCCAGGACGACGCCGTCGTGCGGGCGGGCCTGGCCCACCTGCTGTCCCGGCAGGATAGCGACGGCGCTTTCACCGCGCTGCCCGACCAGGTCGCACCCCGCCCCCTGCTGTTCGACGCGCCCGTCTTCACCGACACCTGGGTCCTGCTCGCCCTGACCGGCTTCGACGGCGACGAGACGCGGTGACCGGGCGCCCGGCGCCGACGAGCACCGACCGGGCACCGATGCCCCTGCCCGTCGACCGAACCTGCCCGCTGGACCCACCCGCCGAACTCCAGCACCTGCGCGCCGACTTGCCCGTGGCACCGCTGGCCTTCCCCGACGGCCCGCCCGGTTGGCTGGCCACCCGCTACGACGACGTCCGCGCCGCCCTCGCCGACCCCCGGCTCAGCTCGCGCCGCCCCCACCTCAACTCCCACATCCGAGCCAGCCTCATCACCACCGAGGAAATGGCCGCACTACGCCCGAGCGACCTGCTCACCAGCGACCCGCCCGAACACACCCGGCTGCGCCGCCTGGTGAACGGCCAGTTCACCGCCCGCCGCATCAACCTGCTCGCCCCGCGGATCCAGGCCATCGTCGACCAGCACCTCGACGCCCTGGCCGCCGCACCCCGCCCGGCCGACCTGATGACCACCGTCGCCCTGCCCGTCCCCTCCCTGGTGATCAGCGAACTCCTCGGCGTCCCCTACACCGACCGCGACCGGTACCAGCGCCTCACCGCCGAACTGCTCTCCCTCAACCGCACCCGCGACCAACTCCTCGCCAGCAAAGCCGAGATGAAGGACTACCTGCTCCACCTCATCCGCACCAGACGCGCCGAACCCGCCGACGACCTGATCTCCGGCCTCCTCCAGGCCCAGGCTGCCGACACCACGCTGACCGACGACGAGATCGCCGCCCTCGCCCAACTCATCCTCATCGCCGGACACGAGACCACCGCCAACGTCATCGGCCTCGCCGCCCTCCTCCTGCTGCGCCCGCCCCGCCTGTGGGACACCGTGCGCCACCGTCCCGAACTCATCGACGGCGTCATCGAGGAAACCCTGCGCTACGCCACCGTCCTGCAGTTCGGCCTGCTCCGGGTCGCCCGCGAACCCCTCACCCTCGCCGGACAACCCATCCAGGCGGGCGAGCGAGTCGTCCTCCACCTGCCCGCCGCCAACCGTGACCCCGCCCGGTTCACCGACCCCGACGACTTCGTCCCGCAGCGCCCGGACGCCGCCAAGCACCTCAGCTTCGGCCACGGCCCCCACCACTGCATCGGCGACCAACTCGCCCGCATCGAACTGCGCACCCTGCTCACCACCATGCTGCACCGCTTCCCCGACCTGCGACTGGCCACCGATCCGGACGAGATCCCGACCCACACGCGCCGGGTCGTCCACGGCCCTGCCCGCCTCCCCGTGGACTTCACCCCATGACCCGCCACCCGCCCAGCCGGCCACCCCAGCAGGAAGGGACCACATCATCGGTGGCGACCACCGCACCCGAGGACCACTGCGCGGACGGCCCGTATGGCACGTACGCCGTCTACGCCTTCGACTTCGACGGCACCCTCGCCGACACCGCCGACATCAACCACGGCGCGGTACAGGCCTCACTCGCCGCCCACGGCATCACCGTCACCCTCGCCTGGATCACCGCCGAACCCGCCTTCACCGCCGGACAACTGCGCCGACGCCTCGGAATCCCGCCGGCCGCCCTGCCCGAGGACACCTTCGTCCAGGCAGCCCGCGCCTACTGGTTCGAGAACACCGACCGGATCAAACCGATCACCGCGGCCGCCACCGCCGCACGCGCCGCCGCCGAACACGCCGCCCTCGCCGTCGTCTCCGCCAACTACAGCGACATCGTCCACCACGGTCTCACCGTCGTCGGACTCGACGACCTCCCCTGGACCATCGTCGGCCGCGACAACGTGGCCGAGCCCAAACCGGCCCCCGATGCCTACCTGCGCGCCGCCCACCTGCTGGGCACCGAGCCCGCCCGCTGCCTCGCCCACGAGGACAGCGACGAGGGCGTCACCGCCGCCACGGCCGCCGGCATGCACGTCATCGACATCCGGCACCGACCCTGGCGGTGACGCACACAGCCGCCCCCTGCCCGCCGGGACGGCGGGCAGACACAGAAGGACGGCCGCCCCCGCAGGGCGGCCGTTCCGTCGTCCCGGCTGCGCGTGGTGCACACCCCCGGCCGGGGCTCGGTGCGGCGAGGTGGGGCTCTGTGACCCGCAGGGCCCTCGGTCTCGGCGTCGCAGCGAGGCGAGGCCGATCGGGGCCCCGGCCGGTCTGCGGTCAGGGGGTACGGGCTGCGGGGGCGGTGGGGTCAGGCCGTGTAGTGGGCCGTGCGGTAGCCGCCCTCGGCGGTGCGGTCCACGTTCTCGTCCTCCCAGGTGTGGGGGACCTTCAAGCCCCAGCGCTTGCGCAGCGCCTTGTGCTCCTCGCGGTTGCGGGTGACGTACCAGGTGCCCATCCGGCACCAGGCGAGCGGTTCGTCGGCCTCGGTGGCGACGGCCCGCACCAGTTGCTGGGCGAACCGGGCCACCGTCGACTCCAGGTACTGGTTCATCCGGTAGGTGGCCTGGTCGCCGTGCTGGAACATGGCGTAGTCGGAGCCGGGCTGGGTGTGCAGCCGGCCGTGCTCCAGGGCCACCGTGCCGTGCCGGGCCACCGGCTCCTGCTGGGTGTTCCTGGCGATCCCCGCGTTGAGCCGGTTCAGCAGCTTGACCTTCTCCATGGTCGCCTCCGGGATCTGGCCGCCGCCCGTACCGCCCTGGGCGGAGTACACCTCGTGCAGGTCGTAGTCCCCGGTGTAGAGGTACTGCTTCCAGTTCGGATCGGCCTTGAGGGCCGTCAACGCCGGTCCGCCGCCCGCCTGTTGCATGTCGAGCGGGACGTACGGCTCGCCGTTGGCGCCGGTGTGCACGATTCCGGCGGCGAGTGTCGGGGGCGGGTTGTCGATCCGCACGCCGGCCAGGCCCTGGTCGTTCCAGTGGCCGACGAAGCCGCTCAGGTCGTTGGCTTCCAGCCAGGCCAGGATCGTCGCCGGGTCGCCCTGGACCTGTCCCGGGCCGGTCCCGTACTTCTTGCCGACGGAGGCGGGCTTGATCGACTTCTCCAGGATGGTGTGCGGCTTGGCCTTGGCGCCCTCCGCGATCCGCCGGATCGAGAACTCGCCCGTCTCCCGGATGGCGATGGTGTACTTGTGCCGCTTGCAGATCTCCGAGATGGCGTCCAGGTGGTCCTGCCACACGATCTTCCGGAGTTCGCCCGCCCGCCGGCCCGGGGTGACGGTGCGTCCGTCGAAGCTGCCGGCCGCGCACGTGGTCTCCACGGTGTTCTCGTCCAGCATCCGCTGCACCACCGGCCGGCCGCCGCCCCGGCCGTCCGCCGCGCGCTGGAGCGCGCGGGTGGTCGCGGCGTTGCCGACAGTGCGCTGGAGGTCGGCGACGGACTGCGGGGGCACGGCGCCGCCGTGCTGTCCCGTCCGCCCTGCCCGTCCCGCCTGTCCGGCCCGTCCGGTCCGGGGGTCGGCCCGGCGGGTCGTGCCCGGGTCGTGCTGGGCGTGCCCGGCCTGCTCCTGCTGCTTCCTCGCCTGCATGCTGCAACCTCCTCGGTCCCCTTCGTCCCCGTTATATCGGGAGTCGGGGCGTAGGAGGAGACCGCATCCGGACGTGCTCGCCCGGGAGTTGGGCTCCGGGCGCTGATCGCGGGCGGAGTTGCCTCCGGGATAGTTGTGTGAGCACAATGATTACACCAACACAATTAACTCTGGGAGTGACCCCATGCCCGACGCCGCCCGTCCACGGCCCTGGCTCGTGCTGGCCATCTGCTGCATGAGCCTGCTGATGGTCAGTCTCGACGTCACCATCCTGAACGTGGCCCTGCCCGCCATCCGGAGCGACCTGCACACCTCGGTGTCCGGGCTGCAATGGACGGTCGACGCCTACACCCTGGTCCTGGCCAGCCTGCTGATGCTCTCCGGATCGACCGCCGACCGGATCGGGCGGCGCCGGGTCTTCCGGATCGGGCTGGTGGTGTTCGGCGCGGCCTCCCTGCTGTGCAGCCTGGCCCCCGGGCTCGGCTGGCTGATCGTGGCGCGGATGCTCCAGGCAGTCGGCGGCTCGATGCTCAACCCCGTCGCGATGTCGATCATCAGCAACACCTTCACCGACTCCCGCCAGCGCGCCCGGGCGATAGGCGTGTGGGGCGGCGTCGTGGGCATCAGCATGGCCGCCGGGCCGATCCTCGGCGGGGCGCTGGTGGAGTCGGCCGGCTGGCGGGCGATCTTCTGGATCAACGTCCCGATCGCCCTCGCCGCCTTCTTCCTGACGGGCCGGTACGTCCCGGAGTCGCGGGCCGCCCGGCCCCGCCGGGTGGACCCGGTCGGCCAGACCCTGGTCGTCGTACTGCTCGCCGGACTCACGTACGCGATCATCGAGTCGCCGCAGCGCGGCTGGACCTCGCCCGTGGTGCTGGGCTGCACGGCGGCGGCGCTGGCCGCCCTGCTGGGCCTGCTCCGGTACGAGCCCCGGCGCACGGACCCCCTGATCGACCTCCGGTTCTTCCGCTCCGCGCCGTTCGCGGGCGCCACCGTGATCGCGGTCGCCGCCTTCGCCGGTCTCGGCGGCTTCCTGTTCGTCAGCTCCCTCTACCTCCAGGACGTCCGCGGGCTGGAGCCGCTGCACGCCGGGCTGTACATGCTGCCGATGGCCGTCATGGCGCTGGTGACCGGCCCGCTGTCCGGCCGGATGGTGGCCGCGCGAGGCCCGCGGACGCCGCTGCTGCTGGCCGGTGCGGCCCTGAGCGCGAGCGCCGTGATCCAGGCGGTCAGCTACTCCGAGCACCTGTCGACCGGTCTGCTGGTGCTCGCCTTCCTGCTGTTCGGCATCGGCTTCGGCCTGGTCAACGCGCCCATCACCAACACCGCCGTGTCCGGGATGCCCCGCTCCCAGGCCGGGGTGGCGGCGGCCGTCGCCTCCACCAGCCGACAGGTCGGCCAGTCGCTGGGCGTGGCCGTGATCGGCGCCCTGATGGCGGGCGCCGCGCACGCCGACCCCGCGGCCTTCACCGGGACGGCGCGGACGGCGTGGTGGATCATCGCCGGCTGCGGAGCCGTCGTGCTGATCGCCGGTACGCTCACTTCCGGCCGCTGGGCCCGGGCGACGGCCGAGCGCACGGCGGAGCGGCTCGCCGCCGAGGAGGTCGGCGGGGAGAACAGAACGGCGAAGGAGAGGGTGGACGCCTGATGGGGCGCAGTGACACCGGCGGACATCCGGAGGCGGACGAGGTCGACCCCGGGACGGCGGGCCGGGTCTGGCAGGGGATGAGCGCGCTCGTCCTGGAGCGCTACAACCGGCGCAAGGCCGTCGCCGAGGCCCTCGGGATGAGCTTCGGCCGGGTCCGGGCGCTGCGCCGCCTCGCCGGCGGCCCGATCACCCTGCGGGAACTGGCCGAACGGCTGACCGCCGACCCGCCGTACACCACCGTGATCGTCGACGACCTGGTGCGGCGCGGCCTCGCCGAGCGCATCACCAACCCCGCCGACCGGCGCTCCAAGCTCGTCCACCTCACGGAGGAGGGCGAGGCGAAGGCCGCGCTCGCCACCGGCATCCTCACCACCCCGCCGGACGCCCTGCTCGCCCTCCCGCCGGAGGACCTCCGGGCGCTCGACCGGGTGGTGACGAAGCTCCTGGGCTGAGCGCGGTGGCCGGCTCGGGTGGCTTCGCTCTGGGGTGACGGGTGAGCCAGCCGACGACCTGCCGGACCTCTTGGGTGCTGGAGGACAACTTGCAGCCGGGCACCTCTGCCTGGTCCGGATTCGCCACTGAACCCGCCGGTCAAACGGTCGCGGACCCGGCGGGCGGGGTCAGGTCTTCCTCCGGGAAGGCCCAGGCGGGCCTGCGGCCGGGCTCCGGGCCTGCGAGAACCTGAACATCGAACGGGCTCAGGTCGTTCTGGTGGTCTCGGGCGGTGAACCCGGCCGCCGACAGGATCGCGATCACCGCGCCGGCCATCGCGGCCTGGACCGCACCCGACTGCCGGATCGCCGCGGTGACTCCTCGCCGCTGCCAGGCGTCCTCCATCAGGTTGCGCCGCAGTTGGGGGCCGACCCTCCAGGTCACAACCACCTCGGGCTCCGCGTCGGGGAAGATGCGGTTCAGCCAGTCGATATGGACCTCTGCGCCGACAGCCAGCTCGGGTGCCAGATCATTCGCGACCACCGGCAGCCCGGCTGCGGCGAGCTCGTCACGGACCCGCCGGGCCAGCCGCTCGAAGGTGGCCCGCTCGTCCTCATCTGCCGTCTCCTCCATGACCGCAACCTATCCAACCGCTCCGACACGAGGACACGACCCACGGCCACGACTCCGTCGGCCGCCGCACCGGCCCGGCCCCGGCTGGCCGCACCCGCCTCGGCCGTCGTCGCGACCTCCGGCGCCGCGTTCGACGAGGCGATCGAGCCGACCCGCCGTCTGAGGTTGCCTCACATCCGCCGGGCGACGGCCGCCCGGCGCCGCACGGTGATCGCCACCAGTCCACGTCGCGTCCACCAGCCGGAACCAGCGCGGACGCTGTCCGGGCTCGCACGGTCGAGCGGAGCACGGATCCGTCCGGGCCACCCGGGTGGTCGAGGCCGTGGCGGGCGGTGGTGATCAGCAGGTGGCCGCCGTTCAGGCCGTCAGCCCGGCGGGGCGAAGCCTCCCCAGACGGAGGCGGCGCCTCCCGCCGACTGGGCCTCGACGCGGTAGCTGTCGCCGGCGGTCGCGCGCACACCGGTGGCGTGGTTGTACTGCCCGGCGAACTCGTGCTGTCCCGCCGGTACGGTACGGCCGGGCTTGAGGACCCAGCGGTAGAGCAGCGCGCCTCCGGACTCATGGACGGTGACCGTGAAGTCGTCGGGCGACATCGTCCGCCAGTTGCCGGTGTCCCGGACGCCGCCGGTCTGCACGATGCGTAGTTCGACGGTGAGCGAGGTGAGCGGCTGGCCGGTCCTGAGGAGCAGGTCGTTCTCGTTCCAGTAGATGGTGCTGTGCGGGTTGATCGATCCCGCCGACCAGAGCGGGCCGCTCTGGGCCCGGGCGCTCGCCGAGGGGCTCGGGTGCGGGCTGGTCGGGGCGGCGGTGGCCGGGGCGGCGGTGGCCGGGGCCGGGAGCCCGCCGGGAGGGGGAGTCGAGGGCTCCGGTGCCGGCGGGACGGTGGGGGAGGAGGGCGCGGCCGGGGCGACCGTGGGCTCCGACGACAGCGGGGAGTGGGAGAGCTCCGCCATGGCGAGGCTGCCGGTGGCCAGGACGCCGGCGGTGACCAGCCCGGCGAGGGCGGCCCTGGGCCAGGACCTCAGGCCCGACCGGGTGCGGTGACGGACGGCGGGACCGGCCGTGCCGCGCTGGACGCGGGCCAGCATCCTGGCGCGGTCGGGCAGATGGGCCTCGGCCGCCTCGTGCAGCTGCCGGGAGATGTGCTCGTTCACCGGTTCCTCGTTCACCGGTTCCTCCTTCCTGTCGTCAGTTCGCCGACGGCTCGTTCGCCGAGCAGCTGCTTCAACTCGGCCATGGCCTTCGAGGTCTGGCTCTTCACCGTACCGACCGATATGCCCAGCGCCGCCGCGGTGTCCTTCTCCGAGAGGTCGAAGGCGTGCCGCATGACCACGCAGGCCCGCTTGCGGAACGGCAGCCGGGCCAGTGCCGCGCGGACGTCCAGGACCGCCGCGACGTCGGGGCCCGAGGTCTTCTTCGGGCTGCGGGACCAGAACAGCAGGACCCGGCGGCGCTCACGGACCGCGCTGCGGATCCGCTCCCGGGCCATGTTGGCGACCACTCCCCGGGCGTAGGCGAGCGGGTGGTCGGCCGCGCGGAGCCGGTCCCAGCGTTGCCACAGGGCGACCAGGGCGTCCGAGGCCAGGTCGTCAGCCGCGTCCGTCTCGCCGGTCAGCAGATGGGCGAGACGGGCGAGTTCGGCGTAGTGGCGTTCGAAGAAGTGGTGGAACTCCGCGGACGCGTCATCGGGGAGCATGTCCCTCGGTCGCCCTCTCCCTGCAATGTGAACGTTAACAAGAGGCGTGAGCCTACCAGGGGCCCCCGGGGCCGCCGCGTCGCGGTCGTCGCTCCGCAGGGCCGTGACCTGCGGCTGCCGGGCCGGCGGCGCGCTCAATGCCGTGCGAACTGGGCGTGGGCGGACTGCACGACGTCCGGCTGCAACGCGATCCCGTCGACGGTCAGCCGCTCGCCGAAGATGTCGGTGACCCTGATCGATCCGCCGCAGCCGCTGCCGTCGGGGGAGAGGAAGTAGTTGTAGTCGGTGCGGCTCAACCTCCGCCAGCCGCCGCCGGCCTGGACCTCCAGCGCCGCCACCGGGTTCCGGTGACCGATCACCTGGATCCCGCACCACCACTGGCTCGAGCCGGTCTTGTACCGGACGGACATGCTGTCCGGCGCCGCCGGGCTCAGCAGCGTCCAGGTGATCGGGAGGCGGCCCACGGAGAGGTCGGCGAGCTTGCTGAAGGCCTCATGGCTGAGGTCGAGCTGCCCGGGGGCGCAGGGCAGCGGGCACTCGTTGACGATCCGCACCGTGATGCTCGCCCCGCCGGCGGAACGGACCTGCACGTACGCCCCGCATGCGCCGGACGTCTCGTAGTCGGTGTGGTTCATCGCCGCGACCATGAGGTCGGCGGACGGCCCGAACGAGCAGGCGCCGTTGCCGTCGGCCGCGTCGTAGGAGGTCGCCACGCCCTGGTAGCCCGTACCGGGCCTGATCCGCCCGGCCAGTGATGCCGGGCCGGCGGCCGCACGGCCGGCGGCGGTCGCCGACGCGGACGCGGTCGCGGAGGCGGACGGCTTCGGGGAGGAAGAGGCGGAGATGGAGGCGGAGGGCGACGGCGTTCCGGCCGACGGCGACGGCGTCGGCGTCGGGGCGGTGGGGGACGGCTGCGCCTCCGGGGGCGTGACACCGTCAGGGCCGCCGGAGGCGGTCGGCACGCCCTGCCCGGTGGCTGCGACGGCCGCCGCGACGGGCTGCCCCGAGCCGCTCCCGCCGCTCCCGGTGAGCGCGAAGGCCAGGCACACCACCAGCCCGACGGTCACCAGTGCCAACGGAACGCCCATGACCAGCATTCGCCCGCGCCGTGCCCGGGGGACGGCGTGCTTCGTTGCCCTCATGCCCATCCAATTCGGTAGATCGAGTCGACGTTGCACCCGTCAGTGGCCGCCGAGGGCGGAAAGGTTGCCGCCCGGTCGCCGCTTCCCTCGCAGCTCCCCCCGCAGCCCCTGCAGCCCTCCACGGCCCTCGCCGGCCGGGGGGGGGGGGGGGGGGGGGGGAAGGGCGAAGGGCGCCGACGACGATGAGTAGGAGGGGGGGGGGGGGANNNNACGTACCCCCCCCCCCCCCCCCCCCCCCCCCCCCCCCCCCCCCTCCCCCCCCCCCCCCCCCACCCCCCCCCCCCCCCCCCCCCCCCCCCCCGCCACGGTCAGGACGGGTCGCCGTACACCACGCCGCGGCCGTAGCTGCCGAAGTACACGCGGCCGTACACGTCGGGGTCGCCCGTGATGACGTTGATGACCGTCCCGCCGTACTGGTGCTGGTCGTCGTTGATCCGGACCCAGGTCGAGCCGGCGTCGGTGGAGCGGAACAGCCCGCTCACACCCTTGACCGTCCCGCTGAGGTAGAGGGCCTGGTAGGTGGCGCCCGGTGCCGCCTTGCCGAAGCCGAGGCCGCTCGCCCCCTGCACACCGGCGACCTTGGTGAAGCTCGTCCCGCCGTTGGTGGAGTGCAGCAGGCCGTTGTCCTTGCCCGAGATCCACAGGTCGCCCGCGACGCCCGGGACGGCCTTGAGCTGCCCGTAGCCCGCGTTGGTGGCGCGGGCGGTGAAGTGCCTGCCGCCGTCGGTGCTGGCGTAGAGGGTGCCGCCGCTGAGGGCGTAGAAGGTGCCCGCCGCGGAGCGGTCGGCCACCACGGCCGCCTCCTTGGGCAGGCCGGAGACCGCCGTCCAGGACGCGCCGCGGTTGGTCGAGAGGAACGGCACCTGGCCCTCCGGGGTCCACACCACGGTGGCCCCGTCCGCCGAGACGGCGGTGGAGCCGGCGGCCGCGTCGGCCGTCGGCGCCGTCGCGAACGGCGTCCACGTCGCTCCGCCGTCGGTCGAGTAGGCGCCGTGCTGCTCGCCGCCGGAGCCGACCCGCACGGAGAACGACGGCTTGGCCTGGGCGAAGTCGATGCCCGTGGCGGTGGTGAACTTCGGCCTGGTCAACTGCCGGGTCGGGGACTTGGTCAGGTCGTCGTGCCGGAATCCGCTCTGGTCGCCGAGCGCGCTGACCAGCGGGAAGCCGGGCGCCTTGATCAGTCCGTTGGTCGCGGTCTCCTCCACCCCCTTGGGGATGGTCCAGTGGGTGGCGCCCCCGCGGTCCGCCGCGGTCACGTCGGTGCTGCGCCACATGCCCGATCCGGTGCCGTACAGGACGTGTCCGGAGTCGAAGGGGTCGATGGCCAGCGCGCCCATCCAGTGCCCGACGCTGCCGGACCCCACGTAGGGCGCCGCCGAGGCGTCGCGCACGGCGGTCGAGCCCAGCGCCTTCCAGGTCGTGCCGCCGTCGGTCGACCGGTAGAGCTCCTCGTTGGGGTACCAGCGGTTGAGGGTGGTGACCATCACCGTGCCCGCGTGCTCGGCGTCGACCGCGAGACCGGCGAAGCCGTAATGGCCGCTGGACGGCGAGATGTTCTTCCACGCCCCGGTGGACGGCGTGTACTTCCACACCGACCCGGCCGTCACCGGCTGCGGGCCCGGACCGTCGCTGTACGTCAGGTAGAGCGAGCCGTCGCCGGACAGCACGCCGTGGTGCGGCAATTGACCCGTCGGCTGGCCCTGCACGGCCTGCCAGGAGTTGCCGCCGTCGGTGGAGCGGTACAGCGAGGTCGACTTGTCGGCAACGCCGACGTAGACCGTCTTACTGCCCGCCGGGCCGAAGGTCACGAAGGACAGGCCGACCCCGCTGCTCGCGCCGTCCTTGACGGGGAAGGCGCCGACCTGGCTCCACGTCGCACCGAAGTCGGTGCTGCGCCACAGGCCGTTCTTGCGGGTGCCCAGGTAGAGCTTGCTGTGGTCGGAGGGGTCCACCACCAGGCGCTCGCCCATCGACCGGCCGTCCTCGTTGCCGCCCAGCTTGAACGGCAGGTCGGTGCGCTGGAAGGTCCTGCCCTGGTCGGTGGAGCGCAGGATCGAGCCGTTGCCCGCCCAGCTGTTGGTGTACGTGCCGCTCGCCAGGTACAGCCGGTTCGGGTCGACCGGGTCGGTCGCCAGGCTCTCGATGCCCAGCAGGTTCCAGTCACCGCCGCCGATCCAGTCGGTCAGCGAGATCCACTGGCCGGCGGCCGCGTCCCAGCGGTAGGCGCCGCCGATGTCGGTGCGGGCGTAGAGGAGGTCCTTGCGGCTGGGGTTGAAGACGAAGCCGGTGACGAACCCGCCGCCGACGATCTGGGCGTTCTTCCACACGTACGGTCCGGTGGCCTTCGCGCCGTCGGTCGCGGGCATCCTCACCAGCTTCCACTGCTGGTTGGTCCCGCCCCAGTCGGGGTACTGGATGACCGCCGCGCCCTGGGCCGTGGAGGCCGCGGAGACGTCCAGGACCTGGCCGCTCCTGCGGGAGGTGAAGGTGACGGCGTCGGAACCGCTCACATCGTCGATCCGCCACTGCTGGGAGGCGGCGGAACGATCCGTCTGCTGCTCGGCGGTGGCCGTCCGGTCGGTCGAATCCCCCGCTATGCCCAGCACCTTGCCGCTGTTGCGGTTCACCAGCTCGTAGTAGCCGTCCCCGGTGGGCCTCAGCCGCCACTGCTGGTTGGCCGTCGCCTGGTCGGTCCACTGCTGGATACGGGTGCCGTCGGCGGTGGAGAAGGCGTCGACGTCCAGCACCTTGCCGCTGCGCACGGAGACCAGCCGGTAGTAGGCATCGCCGTCGACCGTCGCGGCCTGGGACTCCTCGTGGGTGAACACGAAGTACGACCCGACGGCGACGGGCACGCCGAGCAGCAGAGCGGTCGCGCTCATCGCGCGTCGGCGGTGGCGCCCACGGGCACGCCCTGCGCTGCCGGCCGCCCGGGCGCGCCGACCGCGGCCCTGAGCCGTGGCGTCCGTCTCGTTCATGCGGGTTACTCCTTGCTTCGGCCCCGCTGCCGCACCGCACCCGGTCGTACGGGCGGGCGCGCGGCGGCGGCAGGCGGTGGGATCGGACGAACCGTGGGGTGTTCCGCCCTCGGTGTCGCCCGTCAGTTGCCGCTGTCGTGCGGGAGGTTGCCGCCCGCCAAAAAAGGTTTCGACCGGCCCCGGACATCGACCCGCCGGTGCCGGGGATCGGTGCGAGGGCGGCGACGGGCCGCCCGGGCGACGGAGCGGGAGCCGGTGACGCCCGCAGCGCCCTCGGAGGTGGGCTCGACCGCGCAGCCACCGGCCGTGGAAACCCCCGCCGACGGCCCGTGCGGTGATCGCGCACAATGGCGGTCGTGGAGGAGAGGGAGTCGGTCATGGGTATCGAGAGCCGCCCGGTGACGCTGCGGGTGATCGCCGACCAGCTGGGGCTGGACGTGTCCACCGTCTCCAGGGTCCTGAACGGATCCGAAGGCGACGGGCGGCGGGCCGCCTCGGGAACGACGGCCCGTCGGGTCCGGGACCTGGCTGAGGAGTTGGGCTACCGGCGCGATCCCGCCGCCGTCAGTCTGCGGACCCGGCGCAGCAGTCTGATCGGCGTGGTGTTCGCCCGGCTGTCCGAGATCGTCGTCGCGACCATCTACGAGGGCATCGAGGAGGAGGCCGCCCGGCACGGGTTCGCGGCCTTCGTCACCAACACCCAGGACGATCCGGTCCGCCAGCGCGAGCGGATCGCGATGGTCCTCGGCCGGCGGGTGGACGGCCTCATCATCGGCGACGCGCACCTGGACGGCGCCGCCCTGGCGGACCCGGCGCTCCGGGGCACGCCGCACGTCCTGGTCAACCGCCGTACCGACGGCGGGCTTCCGGCCGTCACCTGTGACGACTACCGGGGAGGGCGCCTGGTCGCCGAGCACTTCCTGCGGCTGGGGCACCGCCGGGTCGGCTGTGTCGCGGGGGAGCCCTTCGCCAGCACCGGCACCGACCGCACCGCCGGCTTCGTCGACCGGTACGCGGAGGCCGGTCTGCCGGTGCCGCCCGAACTGGTGCGACACTGCGCCTTCGACACCGCAGGCGGCCGCGAGGCGGCGACCGCCCTGCTGGCCGCCGACGGCCGCCCGACGGCGCTGTTCGCCGTCAACGACCTGGCCGCCATCGGGGTCCTGGGAGCGGCCCGGGACCTCGGCAGGCACCCGGGGCGGGACCTCGCCCTGGCGGGCTTCAACGACACCCCGGTCGCCGCCGAGCTGCCGGTCGCACTGACCACGGTCCGCTCGCCGATGGCGGAGCAGGGCCGGGTGGCGGTGCGGGAGCTGCTGCGCCGGATCGGCGGCGCGCCCGCCCGCTCCCGGCGGCTCGCGCCCGAGCTGGTGGAGCGGGCCTCCAGCGGAATGGCTGTCGGGCCGTCACTTCTTCGGTCCAGCTGAGGAGTTCCGGCCTCTGGCGCCGTCGGTCGAACCTGCCTATCATCCAACCCAAACGATTGGGCCAAACGTTTGGGTTAGGGGGAAGCCATGTCGCAAGCGGTGCCCAGGGGTGGCTCTGTGAGCGTTCACCAGATCCGCCGTTACGTTCCGCTGGCGGTCTGGAAGTGGGCCTTCATCGCCCTGGTCCTGCTCTTCTGGTTGCTGATGTACCACGGCATCCTGTGGCAGGGACTGGTGTTCGACGCGGGCGTGCTGGGCGGCCTGGTGATCATCGGTCAGCTCCCGCCGAGCGTGGGCCTGCGGACCGTCGAGGTGCGCCCGGAGGGCCTGCGGCTGCGCTTCGCCCGCACGCCGGAGCCGATGCTGCTCGGCTGGGCCGACATCCTGGACGTCAGCTACCGCCCCGGCTACGCGGAGACCGACCGCAGCGGCGGCCGGGAGGTGTCGACGTTCCACCATCCGACCGTCGCCCTGCTGGTCCGTGGGAGGGAGGAGCCACTGGTCCTGGTGCACGTCCGTCGGTCCAAGCGGCTGGCGCTGCTGATCGCCTCCCACGCGGCCCGGGCGCGCGCCCGGGCCGCCGGGCTGGAGCGCCGGGACGGCGAGGGGGTCTGACCGGCGCGGCGATGCTGTACTCGGCGATTGAACAAGAGGCTGAACAAAATGCCGGGTGAGCTCGTCGGTGCCGCGTACTCTGCCCGGTATGTCAACACCTGCCGTGATCGCGGTCGTCGCGCTCGCTCTCCTGCACGTCTACATCCTGGTCCTGGAGATGTTCCTCTGGACCACGCCCCGTGCCCGGGAGGCCTTCGGCACGTCGGCGGAGTTCGCCGTCTCGACCAAGGCGATGGCCGCCAACCAGGGCCTGTACAACGGATTCCTGGCGGCCGGGCTGCTCTGGGGCGCCTTCGCCTCCGACCCGGTCGGATTCCGGGTGCGGGTCTTCTTCACCGCCTGCGTGGCCGTCGCCGGCCTGTTCGGCGCCGTGACGTCCTCCCGGAAGATCCTCTTCGTGCAGACCGTGCCGGCCCTGGTCGTGCTGGCCCTGGTGCTCCTGGCCCACTGAGTCCGCGCCGTGGCCCGGAACGCGGCAGGACGGGCACGGTGCCGGCGCACCGTGCCCGTCCTCACTCGTCACTCGTCGCTCACCGGATCAGGAGCCGGCCCGGCGCTTGTTGTAGACGTCGAAGCCCACCGCCGCGAGCAGCACCAGGCCCTTGATCACCTGCTGGTAGTCGGTGCCGACGCCGACCAGTGACATGCCGTTGTTCAGCACGCCGAGCACCAGGCCGCCGATGATCGCGCCCATGACGGTGCCCACGCCGCCGCTGGCGGAGGCGCCGCCGATGAAGGCGGCGGCGATCGCCTCCAGCTCGAAGTTGATGCCGGCCTGCGGGGTACCGGCGTTGAGCCGCGCGGCGAAGACCAGCCCGGCCAGCGCCGCCAGGACGCCCATGTTGGTGAAGGCGAGGAAGACGACCCGCTTGCTCTTCACGCCGGACAGCTTGGCCGCCGCCTCGTTGCCGCCGATGGCGTAGGTGTGCCGGCCGATGATCGAGTTGCGCATCAGGTAGCCGAAGCCGACCAGCAGGGCGCCGAGGATCAGCAGGACGATCGGCACGCCGTGGTAGCTGGCCAGCAGCAGGGTGAACACGACCACGGCCGCCGCGATGACGGCGAGCTTGGCCAGGAACAGCCCGAGCGGGAGCACCTCCAGTCCGTACGAGGCGGTCCGGCGCCGGCCGCGCAGCTCCTGCAGGATCGCGACGGCCAGCACCGCGAGGCCGAGCAGCAGGGTGAGGTTGTGGTAGTTGGTGTGCGGGCCGACCTCGGGGAGGAAGCCGCTGCTGATGCTCTGGAAGCCCTTGGGGAACGGCGCGACGGACTGGCCCTGGAGCAGGATCTGGGTGCCGCCGCGGAACAGCAGCATGCCCGCCAGGGTGACGATGAAGGACGGGATGCCGAGGTAGGCGATCCAGAAGCCCTGCCAGGCGCCGGCGAGGGCGCCGATCACCAGCGCGATCAGCATCGCCACGGGCCACGGCAGGTGGTGCTCGACCATCATCACCGCGGCGGCGGCCCCGACGAAGGCGGCCAGGGAGCCGACCGACAGGTCGATGTGCCCGGCGATGATGACGATCATCATCCCGATCGCCAGGATGAGGATGTAGCCGTTCTGCTGGATCAGGTTGGTGATGTTGAGCGGCTGGAGCAGGATGCCGTCCGTCCACACCTGGAACAGCAGCACGATCAGCGCCAGGGCGACCAGCATGCCGTACTGGCGCACGTTGCCGCGCAGTGCGCGGGCCAGGGCGGCGCCGACGGACGGGCTCGGGTCGGGCTCGGGCCCGTTCTGGGCGGAGTCCGGGAGGATCTCGGTCTGGGCCATGCCTTACACCTGCTCGTTGCTGGAGGCGGCGCTCATGGTCATGAGTCGCATGAGGGATTCCTGGGTGGCGTCTTCACGGGCGACCTCGCCGGTGATCCGGCCTTCGGCCATGGTGTAGATGCGGTCGCACAGGCCGAGGAGTTCGGGGAGTTCCGACGAGATGACGAGCACGGCCTTGCCCTGGGCGGCCAGTTCGGCGATCACGGTGTAGATCTCCGCCTTGGCGCCGATGTCGATGCCGCGGGTCGGCTCGTCGAGGATCAGCACCTCGGGCCCGGCGAAGATCCACTTGCTGAGCACGACCTTCTGCTGGTTGCCGCCGCTGAGCGTGCCGGTCCGGGTGAACACCGTCGGCGCCTTGATGTTCATCGTCCGCCGGAACGATTCGGCGACCTCGGCCTCCTCGTTCCGGTCGACCCGGCCGTACCGGGAGACCTTGCCGAGCGCGCTCAGCGAGATGTTCCGACTGATGTCGTCGATGAGGTTGAGGCCGAGCTGCTTGCGGTCCTCGGTGACGTAGGCGATGCCGTGGCCGATGGCCTCCGGCACCGTCCGGGTGCGGATCTCGCGGCCGTGCAGCATCACCCGGCCACCGGCCCAGCGCCCGTAGGAGCGGCCGAAGACGCTCATCGCGAGTTCCGTGCGGCCCGCGCCCATCAGGCCGGCGATACCGACGATCTCGCCGCCGCGCACGTTCAGCGAGGCGCCGTCCACCACCGTGCGCTGCTGGTCGATCGGGTGGCGCACGGTCCAGCCGTCGATCTCGAAGGCGACCTCGCCGATGTCGGGGGTGCGCTCGGGGTAGCGGTGCTCCAGGTCGCGGCCGACCATGCCGCGGATGATGCGGTCCTCGGAGATGCCCTCCGGGCCGATCGCGATGGTCTCGATGGTCTGCCCGTCGCGCAGGATCGTGACGGAGTCGGCGACCCGGGCGATCTCGTTCAGCTTGTGCGAGATGATGATGCAGGAGATGCCCT
Organism: Kitasatospora sp. NPDC040550; assembly: GCF_055594965.1. NCBI lineage: Bacteria > Bacillati > Actinomycetota > Actinomycetes > Kitasatosporales > Streptomycetaceae > Kitasatospora > Kitasatospora sp. NPDC040550. The sequence goes on from NZ_JBVIWC010000019.1 coordinate 66,914, forward strand.
GCGCCTTGAGCTCCAGGATCAGGTCGAGGAGCTTGCGGCTGTCCTCGTCGTTCAGCGAGGCGGTCGGCTCGTCCAGGATGAGCAGCTTGACCTTCTTGGCCAGCGCTTTGGCGATCTCCACCAGCTGCTGCTTGCCCACACCGAGGTCGGCGATCCTGGTGTGCGGGCTCTCGTCCAGGCCGACCTGGCGGAGCAGTTCGCCGGCGTGGGTGAGGGTCCTGTGCCACCGGATGACACCCCGGTCGGCGTGCTCGTTGCCGAGGAAGACGTTCTCGGCGATGGACAGGTACGGCACCAGGGCGAGTTCCTGGTGGATGATGACGATGCCGCGCTGCTCGCTGGCCCGGATGTCCTTGAACTGGCAGGGCTCGCCCTCGAAGAGGATCTCGCCCTCGTAACTGCCGTGCGGGTAGACCCCGCTGAGCACCTTCATCAAGGTGGACTTGCCGGCGCCGTTCTCGCCGCAGATGGCGTGCACCTCGCCGGCCGCCACGGTCAGGTTGACCTCGGAGAGCGCCTTGACACCGGGGAACGACTTGCTGATCGACCGCATTTCGAGAACGGGTCCAGCCATGGTTGTGCGTCCGTATCGTTCGGGGCGGTGCGGCCCGTAGGGCGCCCGGGGGAGTCCGGGCGCCGCACCGCCGGTTCGGCGCGGGGCCCGTCGAGCGGGCCCCGCAGGGCTACTTGAGCTGGTCGGCGGTGTACTGGCCGCTGTCGACCAGGACCTTCTGGTAGTTGTCCTTGTCGACGCTCACCGGCTGGAGCAGCTGGGCCGGAACGACCTTCGCGCCGTTGTCGTACTGGGTGGTGTCGTTGACCTCGGGCTTCCCGCCGGTCAGCAGCGCGTCGCCCATCTGGACGGCGACCTTGGCGAGCTGGCGGGTGTCCTTGTAGACGGTCTGGGTCTGCTCGCCCGCGATGATCGACTTCACCGAGGCCAGCTCCGCGTCCTGGCCGGTGACGATGGGCAGGGACTTCGCGCTGCCGTAGCCCACGCCCTTGAGCGAGGAGATGATGCCGATCGAGATGCCGTCGTACGGGGACAGGACGGCGTCGACGTGGGCGCCGGTGTACGCCTTGCTGAGCAGGTTGTCCATCCGGGACTGGGCGAGGCCGCCGTCCCAGCGGAGCGTGGCGACCTGGTTGAACTCGGTCTGGCCGCTCTGCACGACCAGCTTCTTCTGGTCGATGTACGGCTTGAGCACGCTCATCGCGCCGTTGAAGAAGAACGTCGCGTTGTTGTCGTCCGGTGAGCCGGCGAACAGCTCGACGTTGAACGGACCCTTGCCGTCCTTGAGACCGAGCTTGTCGGCGATGTACCCGCCCTGGAGGACACCGACCTTGTAGTTGTCGAAGGTCGCGTAGTAGTCGACGTTCTGGGTGCCCCGGATCAGCCGGTCGTACGAGATCACCGGAATGTGCGCGTCGGCGGCCTTCTGCAGCACGTTGGTGAGGGAGGAGCCGTCGATGGCGGCGATCACCAGCAGCCTGGCACCCTTGGTGATCATGTTCTCCACCTGGGAGACCTGGTTCTCCACCACGTTGTCGCCGTACTGCAGGTCGGTCTTGTAGCCCTTGGCCTGGAACTCCTTGACCATGTTGTTGCCGTCGTCGATCCAGCGTGCCGACGACTTGGTCGGCATCGCGATGCCGATGAGCCCGCCCTTGGCGTCGCCCTTGGCGGCCCCGTCGCCGACTCCGTTGGCGCTCTGCCCGCAGGCCGCCAACGAGAGCGTCAGGCCCGCTGCGACGAGGCCCGCTGAAAGCTTCCGCACAGTTCCTCCATGGTGATGTTCCGCGACCGGCGCAGCGCGCCCCTGCTGGGCGGCTGGAAGCGGTCGAGCGGGCCGGGGCCGGAGCGGACCCTCGCGCTGTGGAACGTTGGGGTGGCCGTAGCTCTGGCCTGGCGTGAAATGAAGTGTTAACGCTCACAACAGCGTCGTCAAGGGGCCTCGGGTCACCGTTGGGTCGCGGTGTCCCGGGGTCGGGTCCGTCCGGATGCGAACGGTTGGACGGGGGTGGATCGAAGGGGTGACAGCCGGGCGAATCCGTGTCGATTCGGCGTCCGTCCGGAGGGCTTCCTCGTGCGGGGCGACGACGTCGCAGGTGAGGCCGAAGACGGATCCCCGGGAGTGGTCGACCGTCGCGCTGTCCCGGCGGACGGTGCCGCAGTGCCGCGTCAGAAGCCTTGACGGGACACCGTCGGTGCGGGCACTGTCGCCGCTCCAGGAACTCTTCGCTTCCGGCTCGGGCGGGAGGACTCTGTCCCGGGCTGGATTGTTAGCGCTCACTTTCCCGTTGGGCCGCGCTCAACGACGAGCAGGGAGACAGCATGAGTGACACCAGGACCACCCGGGGACGGGGCGCGCTGCGCCGCCTCGCCCGGGCCGGGGCGGCCCTCGCCGTCCTCGTCGGCGCGCTGGCCGGCGCCACCGCGACGAGCGGTGCGGCCCAGGCCGCCGCACAGGGGCCGTGCGACATCTACCGCGCCGGCGGCACACCGTGCGTGGCCGCGCACAGCACCACGCGCGCGCTCTACGGCGGCTACGCCGGGCCGCTGTACCAGGTCCGGCGCGCCTCGGACCAGGCGCTGCGCGACATCGGCGTGCTGAGCACCGGCGGCTACGCCGACGCCGCGGCCCAGGACGCCTTCTGCGCGCGCACGAGTTGCGTGATCACCGTCATCTACGACCAGAGCGAGCGGCACAACCACCTCACCCAGGCGCCCGGCGGCGGGGCCGCGCCCGGCCCGGACAAGCTCGCGGACGCCACGCTGGCGCCCACCACGCTCAACGGCCACCGCGCCTACGGCGTGTACGTCGCCCCGGGCACCGGCTACCGCAACAACCACACCTCCGGCGTCGCCACCGGCGACCAGCCCGAGGGGATGTACGCGATCCTCGACGGCACCCACGCCAACGGCGGCTGCTGCTTCGACTACGGCAACGCCGAGACCAGCAGCAACGACACCGGAAACGGCCACATGGAGGCCATCTACTTCGGCACCATCAAGGTCTGGGGCTACGGCTCCGGGCCGGGCCCCTGGGTGATGGCCGATCTGGAGAACGGCCTGTTCTCCGGCGTCAACACGCGCTACAACGCCAACGACCCGACGGTGAACCACCGTTACCTGACGGCCATGGTCAAGGGAGCCCCGAACCAGTGGGCGATCCGCGCCGGCGACGCCCAGTCCGGCGGCCTGTCGACCTTCTACTCCGGTCCGCGCCCGAACGCGGCGGGCTACGACCCGATGCACAAGGAGGGCGCGATCATCCTCGGCATCGGCGGCGACAACAGCAACAGCTCCGCCGGCACCTTCTACGAGGGCGTGATGACCGCCGGCTACCCGTCGGAGGCCACCGAGAACGCCGTCCAGGCCGACATCGTCGCCGCAGGCTACGCCAATTCCCCGGCGGCCGCCTCGGGGGCGCTGAGGGGCACCGGTTCGGGCAAGTGCCTGGACGTCCCCAACGCCTCCACCGCACCGGGGACTCAGGCGCAGATCTCCAGTTGCTCCGGCGGGGCGAACCAGACCTGGACCCGCACGGCGGGCGGGCAGCTCACCGTGAACGTCTCCGGCAGCACGCTGTGCCTGGACGCGTACGGCGGCGAGACGGCCGACGGCACCAAGGTGGTGACCTGGCCCTGCAACGGCGGCGCCAACCAACAGTGGCAGCTCAACTCCGACGGCAGCGTCACCGGTGTCCAGTCCGGCCGCTGCCTGGACGTCGCCGGAGGGCTCGGCGCCGATGCCACACCCGTCCAACTGTGGAGCTGCTGGGGCGGCGACAACCAGAAGTGGACCCTCGGGTAGTCCCCGGCTCCGGCCGGGCAGGCGCGCAGCCCGCGCCTGCCCGGCCGGAATCCGCCGTGCGGCGTCGGGCCCTCCGGGGCTCGACGCCCGCGCCGTCACCGGGCACGACGCGGTGGACACGTGCGGCGCCCGGGAGTTGCGCGCGGACGGCGACCCACTGGTGGTCCCGGGCCGGGAGGTGACCACCCGGGACGGGCACCGGCTCGCCCTGGGGCTCCGGCCGGGGCAGCTGGTCGACCGGCGCTGCGGCGCCGTGGACGGCGGGATCGAGCGGCAGCCGGCGGAGCTCCGCCAGAGCGGCGGGCTGTGTGTGGTGGCGCACCCGTGCGTGCCGTACGGGTCGGGCTCGTTCCGGCACCCGTATCAGGGGCCCGATCTGGTCGAGGTGCGGAACGGGCCGTGGAGTCCGGAGCTGCCGTGGCAGGCGGACGACGTGGCGGCGCCGGTGGAGTCGGCCTTCGTCCGGGCGAGGTCCGCGACGCCGAAGGCGGTACGGCGGCGCTCACCAGCCCGATCCTCGTGACCTGACCGCGCCGCGTACCGGCCCGCTCACCGGCCGCCGCTGTCCGTGCGGGCGGTGGGACGGCGATCCGGGCAAACTCCTCCGCGGCGAGGGGTGAGCGTTGACTTGGCGATAGCGGCACATGGCAGCGGAGCGCGGAGCTGGTATCAAGAGAAGCCACCGGTTGTACCGAGGGTGACGGATTGGCCTGGACCTGGTCGCGTACTGTGGTCCACAATCGTGAGGAGGGGACTGCAGTGGCAACCGACAGCACCGGGACGGAACAGCGTCAGCCCGTGATGGCGGACGTGGCGAAACTGGCGGGTGTGTCCCACCAGACGGTGTCCCGGGTGCTCAACGGCGCCCCGCACGTGAAGCCCGGCACCCGGGACCGGGTGCTGGCGGCCATCCGGGAACTCGACTACCGCCCCAACTCCGCGGCCCGCGCCCTGGTCACCCGCCGCTCGCAGACCCTCGGCGTGGTCAGCTTCGAATCGACCCTCTACGGCCCGGCCTCGATGCTGGACGGGATCGAGCGGGCCGCGCGCAGCGCCGGGTACTTCGTGACCGTGACCAGCCTGCGTTCCCTGGACGGCCGTTCGGTCCAGGAGGCCGTCGACCGGCTGCGGGACCAGGGGGTGGAGGGCGTGGTGGTGATCGCGCCGCAGACCTCCTCCGTCAGTGCGGTGGCACGCCTCTCCAGTTCCGTGCCGCTGGTCGCGGTCGGCTCGGGCGACCGGGCGCGCGTGCCCATGGTGTCGGTGGGCAACCGGTACGGCGCCGGCGAGGCCACCGGGCACCTGATCGACCTCGGGCACCGCACCGTGCACCACCTGGCCGGTCCGGTCAACTGGCGGGAGAGCCAGGACCGGGAGGAGGGCTGGCGGCTCACGCTGCAGGCGGCCGGATGCCCGGTGCCGGAGGTGGAGCGCGGGGACTGGAGCGCCCGCTCGGGCTACCAGGCGGGGCTGCGGATCGCCCGGCTGCGCGAGGTCACCGCCGTCTTCTGCGCCAACGACCACATGGCCCTCGGCCTGCTGCGGGCCCTCCACGAGGCCGGCCGGGCCGTCCCGGAGGAGATCAGCGTGATCGGCTTCGACGACATTCCGGAGGCCGCGTACTTCACCCCGCCGCTGACCACGGTGCGGCAGGACTTCGGCGAACTCGGCAGGCGGGCCCTGGAACTGCTCGTCGCCGAGCTGGAGGGCGGCGCGCAGTCCTCGCCGACCCAGCTGGAGATCGGCCCGGAGCTGGTGCTGCGGCGCAGCGCGGGACCGGCCGTGCGCCGATGAGCCGACCCGGCGCCCGGTCCCCGGGCGCCGGGTCCGCAGACTGACCGATGCTGTCCGCCGCCTCCCTTGACATGCCGATTGTTAGCGCTAACAATCTCCGTGAGCGTTAACAGAAACGCCCCCTCCACCCCGCCGGCCGGGCCACCGCATCCCGCTTCCGTGAGCCCGGCCGACGGTTCCGCGTTCCGCCGCCTCACGAGGGAAAGACGGCGGAATGAAGCCTGTCGCCGGTGCGGACCGCCCTGCCCCGGTCGAGGACCGCACCGGCGACAGACGACGACGCACACCCCTCCCACGAAGGATGAGCACGTGACCGTGACCCCTCCCGCCCAGGACCCCGACCGGTACGTCGTCGGCGTCGACTTCGGCACCCTCTCCGGCCGCGCAGTGGTGGTCCGCGTCCGGGACGGCGAGGAGGTGGGCACCGCCGTCCACGACTACCCCCACGCCGTGATCGAGAGCGACCTGCCCGGAACCGGCCGACCGCTCCCGCCCGACTGGGCGCTCCAGCACCCGGAGGACTGGCGCGAGGTGCTGCGCACCGCCGTCCCGGCCGCGGTCGCCGCCGCCGGCGTCGACCCCGCGCACGTCATCGGCATCGCCACCGACTTCACCGCCTGCACCGTCCTGCCGGTGCTCGCCGACGGCACCCCGCTGGCCGAGACCTCCGCCTGGTCCGGCTACCCGCACGCCTGGCCCAAGCTCTGGAAGCACCACGCCGCGCAGCCCCAGGCGGACCGGATCAACGAACTGGCCCACGCCCGCGGCGAGAAGTGGATCGCCCGCTACGGCGGGAGGATCTCCGCCGAGTGGCAGTACGCCAAGGCCCTCCAGGTCCTGGAGGAGGCCCCGGCCGTCTACGCCGCCTGCGAGCGCTGGATCGAGGCCGCCGACTGGATCGTCTGGCAGCTCACCGGCGCCGAGAGCCGCAACACCTGCACCGCCGGGTACAAGGGCATCCACCAGGACGGGAGTTACCCGAGCGAGGACTACCTCGCCGCGCTGCACCCGCAGTTCGCCGACTTCGCCCGCACCCGCCTGGAGCACCCGCTCTCCCCGCTGGGCTCCCGGGTCGGCTCGCTCACCCCGCAGGCGGCGCGGTGGACCGGCCTGCCCGAGGGGATCGCCGTCGCCGCCGGCAACGTCGACGCCCATGTGGCCGCACCGGCCGCCCGCGCCGTCGACAACGGCCAACTGCTCGCCATCATGGGCACCTCCACCTGCCACGTCGTCAACGGCGCCACCCTCGCCGACGTCCCCGGCATCTGCGGCGTCGTCGAGAACGGCATCGTCACCGGCTCCTACGGTTACGAGGCCGGGCAGAGCGCCGTCGGCGACATCTTCGCCTGGTGGCTGCGCCAGGGCGTCCCCGCGGACTACCTGGCCGAGGCCGAGGCCAACGGCGAGGACCTGCACCGGCTGCTCACCCGCAAGGCCGCCGCCCAACCCGTCGGCGCGCACGGCCTGGTGGCACTCGACTGGATGAACGGCAACCGTTCCACGCTGGTGGACCACCACCTGTCCGGCGTGATCGTCGGGCTCACCCTGGCCACCCGCCCCGAGGAGGTCTACCGGGCCCTGCTGGAGGCCACCGCCTTCGGCACCCGCGTCATCGTCGAAGCCCTGGAGCAGGGCGGCGTCCCCGTCACCGAGTTCATCGTCACCGGCGGCCTCAAGAAGAACGCCCTGCTGATGCAGATCTACGCCGACGTGCTGCGCCGCCCGGTCTCGGTCGCCGAGTCCGAGCAGGGCCCCGCGCTCGGCTCCGCGATCCACGCGGCGGTCGCCGCCGGAGCGTACCCGGACGTGCGCACCGCGGCCGCCGCCATGGGCCGGGTACGGCAGGGCGCCTACCTGCCGGACCCGGCCGCAGCCGACACCTACGACCTCCTCTTCGCCGAGTACCGCGCCCTGCACGACCACTTCGGTCTCGGCGCCGACCAGCTCCTGCACCGCCTGCGCGACATCCGCAACGCCGCCCTCACCACACCGAGCGAGGCCCCGTGAACGTGATCAACGCGACCATCGACGCCATCCGCCGCCAGGTCAGCGACCTGCATCAGGAGCTGGTCCGCTACAACCTGGTGGTCTGGACGGCCGGCAACGTCTCCGCCCGCGTCCCCGGCGAGGACCTGCTCGTCATCAAACCGAGCGGTGTCTCCTACGACGCGCTGACGCCCGGGAACATGATCGTCTGCGACCTGGACGGCACGGTCGTCGAGGGCGAGCACGCGCCCTCCTCCGACACCGCCGCGCACGCCTACGTCTACCGCCACCTGCCCGAGGTCGGCGGCGTGGTCCACACCCACTCCACCTACGCCTGCGCCTGGGCGGCCCGCGGCGAGGCCGTCCCCTGCGTCCTGACCGCGATGGCCGACGAGTTCGGCGCCGAGATCCCCGTCGGCCCGTTCGCGCTGATCGGCGACGACTCGATCGGCCGGGGCATCGTGGACACCCTCAAGGGCCACCGCTCACCCGCCGTGCTGATGCAGAACCACGGCGTCTTCACCGTCGGCAAGGACGCCGAGGCCGCCGTGAAGGCCGCCGTGATGTGCGAGGACGTGGCCCGCACCGTCCACCTCTCCCGCCAGCTCGGCGAGCCCCTGCCCATCGCCCAGGCGGACATCGACAGCCTCAACCACCGCTACCAGAACGTCTACGGCCAGCCCCAGGGCCGGTAAGAAGGAGCCACCCCCGTGAAGAAGCCGCTGAACGGACGCCAGGTCTGGTTCCTGACCGGCAGCCAGGGCCTCTACGGCGAGCAGACGCTGCGCCAGGTCGCCGAGCAGTCCCGGCAGATCGCCGCGGCCCTGGACGGCGCCCCGGCGATGCCCGTCGAGGTGGTCTGGAAGCCCGTCCTCACCGATGCGGACGCCATCCGCCGCATCTGCCTGGAGGCGAACTCCGCGGACGGGTGCATCGGCCTGATCGCCTGGATGCACACCTTCTCCCCGGCCAAGATGTGGATCGCCGGACTCGACGCCCTGCGGAAGCCGCTGCTCCACCTCCACACCCAGGCCAACGTCGAACTGCCCTGGGACTCCATCGACATGGACTTCATGAACCTGAACCAGGCCGCCCACGGCGACCGCGAGTTCGGCTACATCCAGTCCCGCCTGGGCGTCCCCCGCAAGACCGTCGCCGGGCACGTCAGCGACCCGGCCGTGGCCGCCCGGGTCGGCGCCTGGGCCCGCGCCGCCGTCGGCCGCGCCGAACTGCGCAGCCTCAAGCTCGCCCGCTTCGGCGACAACATGCGCGACGTCGCCGTCACCGAGGGGGACAAGGTCGAGGCCCAGCGCCGCTTCGGGGTCTCCGTCAACACCTACGGCGTCAACGACCTGGTCGCCGCGGTGGACGCGGCCGAGGACGCCGACGTCACCGCGCTGGCCAAGGAGTACGAGGACGGCTACCGCCTCGCCCCCGAGCTGCGGGCCGGCGGGGAGCGCCACGAGTCGCTGCGCCACGCGGCGCGGATCGAGCTCGGCCTGCGCGGCTTCCTGGAGCGGGGCGGCTTCTCGGCGTTCACCACCAACTTCGAGGACCTCGGCGGACTGCGCCAGCTGCCCGGCCTCGCCGTCCAGCGGCTGATGGCCGACGGCTACGGCTTCGGCGGCGAGGGCGACTGGAAGACCGCCACCCTGCTGCGCACCCTCAAGGCGGCCTCCAGCGGCCTGCCCGGCGGGACCTCCTTCATGGAGGACTACACCTACCACCTGGAGTCCGGCTCCGAGTTGATCCTCGGCGCGCACATGCTGGAGGTCTGCCCGAGCATCGCGGCCGGGACCCCGTCCTGCGAGATCCACCCGCTGTCCATCGGCGGACGGGAGGACCCGGTCCGCCTGGTCTTCGACGCCGAGCCCGGCCCGGCCGTGGTGGTCGGCCTCGCGGACCTCGGCGACCGGTTCCGGCTGGTCGCCAACGAGGTGGACGTGGTCGAGCCGCCGGCGCCGCTGCCGCACCTGCCGGTCGCCCGCGCGGTGTGGAAGCCGCGTCCGGACCTCCACACCTCCACCGAGGCCTGGCTGACGGCCGGCGGGCCGCACCACACCGTGCTCACCCGGGCGCTCGGCGCCGAGGAGCTCGACGACCTCGCCGAGATGCTGGGGGTGGAACTCCTGCTGATCGACGAGGACACGTCCCTGCGCCGCTTCACCAAGGAACTGCGCTGGAACCAGGCGTACCACCGCCTGGCCCAGGGGCTGTGAGGCCCGTGTCCCGAACCGACGACGCCCGCCGAGCCGGCGGGCGTCGCCCGTTCACGCCGAGACCCCTCACGCCGAGACCCCGCACGGAACGGAGCGGCCGCGTGCCGGGAGAAGCGCTCACATCGACGGGCGAGGTGACCGTCTCCCAGGACGTCACCGCGACGCTGCCGGACGGACGGCCCGTCACCAACTGGACCCTCGCCGCGCCCCGGGGCGTGAGCGCCGAGGTGCTCGGACTCGGCGCCCGCCTCCAGGCCCTGTACGCGCCGGACCGGAACGGGGTGCCGGCGAACGTCGTCCTCGGCTGCGACGGGGTCGAGGACCTGCTCGGGGAGGCCGTGTACCTCGGGGCGACCGTCGGCCGCTACGCGAACCGGATCGCGGGCGGGGAGTTCCCGCTCGGCGGCACCACGCACCGGGTGGCGGCCCCGCCCGGCGGCCACGCCCTGCACGGCGGAACGGACGGTTTCGCCTCCCGGCTGTGGGACGGCGTCGCGGTCCGGGCGGGCCGGCGGGCCGGGGTGCGGCTGCGGCTGCACAGCCCCGACGGCGACCAGGGGTTCCCGGGAGCGCTCACGGTCGAGGTCACGTACCTGCTCGACCCGGCGGGTGAGCTGTGGATCGGCTACCGCGCGGCCACCGACGCCCCGACGGTCGTCAACCTCACCAACCACGCGTACTTCAACCTGGCCGGCGAGGGCGACGGCACGGTGCTGGACCACCTGCTGCGGGTGGAGGCCGGCGGGTACCTTCCGGTGGACCAGGGGCTGATACCGGTCGGACCGGTGGCGCCGGTCGACGGCACGCCCTTCGACCTGCGCGAGGCCCGGGGGATCGGGAACCGCTTCGTCGAGGGGAACCGGCAGCTCCTCCGGGCCGGCACGGGCTTCGACCACAACTGGGTCCTGGACGGCAGCGGGTTCCGGCAGGTCGCCACTCTGAACCACCCGGCCAGCGGCCGGCGCCTCGACTGCCTGACGACGGAACCGGGCATCCAGGTCTACACCGGCAACCACTTCGACGGCACCCTGACCGGCCGGTCCGGGCGCCCGTACGGCGCGTACGCGGGCGTCGCGCTGGAGACCCAGCACTTCCCGGACTCGCCGAACCGGCCCGAGTACCCCTCCACCGTCCTGCGCCCGGGGGAGGAGTTCCGCTCGATGACGGTGTACCGCTTCTCGGCGGAGTAGGGGGCACCCGGCCGATGCGCCCGCTGTTCTTCGGCTTCCCCGAGGACGAACGCGCCTGGGACGTGGACGACCGGTTCCCGCTCGGCCCCGATGTGCTGGTGGCACCCGGGTACGAGGCCGGCGCCCGCTCCCGCCGGGTGTACGTGCCCTCCGGCGCCCGCCGGCTCGACCCGGCCACCGGCCGCGCCGTCGAGGGCGGGACGACGCTCGACGCGGACGTCCCGCTGGAACGCCTCCCGGTCCTCCTCCGGGAAGGGGCCGAGGTCGGGGGCCTGCTCCGCTGACCCCGGCCGGGGCCGGTCAGCTCCCGCCCATGCCGCCCTGGGCGGCGACGATGGTCAGGTTCAGCCCGTTCACCGCCCGCGCCAGGCCCGGGGTTCCCTCGGCGAGCCGGGCGGTGAGCGCGGCGACCCGCTCGCGGTGGGCCCGGCGGTCGTGGCCCGACAGCACCAGCCGCAGGTGTCCGTGGGCGGCCAGCGCCGCGAGGACCGCGTCGCCGAACGGCACCGCGGCGACCGGGGCGCCGCCCCGGACGACCTCGGCCACCCGCAGCTGGAGGTCCAGGGCCTCGCCCGGATCGTCCACCGCCACCGCCCGGTGCGGCGCGACCGGGCCGTAGGGGTCGCGGTCGGCCATCGTCACCGCGCCGAGCACCGCGAGCCGCTCCTCGACGGCCTCCAGGGTGTCCTCGCGTCCGCGCCTGATCCACGCCTTCCAGGAGCGCGGCCGCTCGGCCACCTCCGCGATCAGCGCGTCCAGCACTGGGTCCCCCGTGGCAGCGGCGGAGACGATCCGCACCCGGCCCGCCCCGTCCTCGTCGACGGCGCCCCGGTGCGCGAGCTCGGCCAGGGCGGCGGCCCGCACCAGGAACCCGGCCCGGGCGCGGTCCTGCAACGACTGCGCCCGGGTGTCGAAGGCCAGCAGATAGGCGTCCAGATGGAGTCCTCGGCTCATGGGACCGACGATACGGCGCGCCGCCCCGCCCGCCGTCGCCCCGCGGGAGGACCCGCCCTCCATCTGCGGGAGCACGCCCGGCCCGCCTCGGAGGCACCAGGTGCGTCGACGTCACCCTCGACAGTGCCGGGACGGGGAGGCTAGGCTCACGCGCAGGCAAGCTATTCAATTCGTTGACTATGGAGCCCGCCCGTGCACCCCTTCCGCGCAGCCGTCGAGGCCGGCGACCACGACGCCATCGAGGCACTCCTGGCCGAGGACGTCGTCTTCACCAGCCCCGTCGTCTTCAAGCCCTACCCGGGCAAGGCCATGACCGCCGCGATCCTGCGCGGCGCAGCACGGGTCTTCGAGGACTTCCGCTACGTCCGCGAGATCAACGACCCCGGAGGCCGCGACCACGCCTTCGTCTTCAAGGCCACCGTCGACGGCCGCGAGGTGCACGGCTGCGACTTCCTCCACCTCGACGAGGACGGCCTGATCGACGAGTTCACGGTGATGGTCCGCCCGCTCTCCGGTGCGCAGGCACTCTCCACGGCGATGGGCGCGCAGTTCGAGCGGATCGCCGCCGAGGCGCTGGGTGCGTCCGGGGCGTGAGCGCGACGACGGGCCCGCGCCGCCACGTCGCGGTCGGCGACCGCCGGGCCGAGGGGCTGCCGCCGCTTCCGGCGGCGGGGGCCGGGCGGCGGGCCGCCCAGGAGGCCGCCCGGATCGGCACCCTCCTCGGGCCGCGGCTGGTGCGCCGCCCGCGCGGCCGCTCCTCCGGTGACGGACGGGGCGCGAAGCGCCCGGACCTGCGGCCCGTCGAGGTTCCCCGGCCCGTTCACTGAGCGGGCGGGCCCCGGGATCCGTCAGACCGGGCCCTGCGCCGGTCCCTGCGCCGCGGGGGCCGGCGCGGTGGCCCGCCTCCGGTCCAGGACGGCGAGTGCCTGCTCGCACCAGCGCTGGTTCTCGCGCTCGAACGACAGCCCGCGCATCAGCGTCAGATACGGCCCGATCCGCTCGGCCGTGGCGAGGTACTCGTCCTCGAAACGCCCGTCCAGCAGCCGCGCCCGCAGGCGCTCGTAGCGGGCCACCTTGGCCTGCGCCCACACCAGGCGTTCGAGCAGCGCCGCGCGCACGGCCTCCGGGTCGCCCGCGTCCACGGCCTGCACCTGGACGAGCAGCTCGTCCCGGATCGCGGACGGCCGGGGCGGGGCGGCCGTGAACGACCGCAGGGCGGCGCGGCCCGCCTCGGTGAGCGAGAACAGCCGCTTGTTCGGCCGCCGCTCCTGCTCGACGACCCGGGCGCTGATCAGCCCCTCGGCCTTCATCCGGTCCAGCTCCCGGTAGAGCTGCTGCGGGGTGGCCATCCAGAAGTTCGCCGCCGACGCGTCGAAGGCCTTCGTCAGGTCGTAACCGGACGCCTCGCCCTCCAGGAGGGTCGACATGATCGCGTTGCGCAGGGCCATGCCGACAGCCTAGCGAGCGCCGGGGACAGCGGCCACTGAGGCGAATAGTCAAGAAGTTGCCTACTCCTCAGGCCTCCGCCGGGACGGCCGGCACGGAGGTCCACGCCTTTCGTTCCGATGGGGGAAGGGAAGCTGCGCCGACCTGGTCGTGCGGCCCTGCCCGACCCGGGTGGCGCACCCGTTCCGGGTTCCGGTCAGCGGGCGCCGAGGAGGTGCTCCAGGGCGAGCTGGTCCAGCTGCTCGAAGGCCATGCCGCGCACGGCGGCGGCGTCCACGTCGAACTCCTCGAAGGCGGAGCGGTCCGCCAGCAGCCCGGCCAGGCCGTCCCCGGCCGTGGGGAGGGCGAGTTCGGGCAGGCGGGAGGCGGTGAGCGCGGCCTGGACCTCCGGGTCGGCCCGGAAGGCGCGCGAACGCTCCGCCAGCAGCAGGTAGTTGCGCATGCAGCCGGCCGCCGAGGCCCAGACGCCGTCGGAGTCCTCGGTGCGCGGCGGCTTGAAGTCGAAGTGCCGCGGGCCGTCGTACCCGGCCGACTCCAGCAGGTCGACCAGCCAGAACGCCTGGCGCAGGTCGCCCGCGCCGAAGCGCAGGTCCTGGTCGTACTTGAGGCCGGACTGGCCGTTGAGGTCGATGTGGAACAGCTTGCCGTGCCACAGGGCCTGGGCGATGCCGTGCGGGAAGTTGAGCCCGGCCATCTGCTCGTGGCCGACCTCCGGGTTGAGGCCGACCCGCTCGGGGCGCTCCAACTCGTTGATGAACGCCAGGGCGTGGCCGACGGTGGGGAGCAGGATGTCGCCACGCGGCTCGTTGGGCTTGGGCTCGATCGCGAACCGCAGGTCGTAGCCCTGCTGCTCGACGTACTCGCCGAGCAGGTCGAAGGCCTCCTTCAACCGGTCCAGCGCGGTGCGCACGTCCTTGGCCGCGCCGGACTCGGCGCCCTCGCGCCCGCCCCAGGCGACGTAGACGGAGGCGCCGAGTTCGGCGGCCAGGTCGATGTTGCGGATGGTCTTGCGCAGCGCGTAGCGGCGCACGTCGCGGTCGTTGGCGGTGAAGGCGCCGTCCTTGAAGACCGGGTGGGTGAAGAGGTTGGTGGTCGCCATCGGGACTTTCAGCCCGGCGGCGTCCAGCGCGGCGCGGAAGCGCTTGACGGTCTCCTCGCGGGCGGCGTCGCCCGTACCGAAGGGGATCAGGTCGTCGTCGTGGAAGGTGACGCCGTAGGCGCCGAGTCCGGCCAGCCGCTGCACGGTCTCGACCGGGTCGAGGGCGGGGCGGGTCGCGTCGCCGAAGGGGTCGCGCCCCTGCCAGCCGACGGTCCAGAGACCGAAGGTGAACTTGTGCGCGGGGGTGGGGGCGAGCGGGTCACTGGACATGGAACGGCTCCCGATGAGTGCCAGGGGGTGTTTGTCAGGACTCTCAACAAATTAGTATGCCGGGACGTCGGAAGGAACCCCCGTACCGGAGGAACGCATGGCTGAGCAACGCGTCGTGATCGGCTTCGACAGCTCGACCCAGTCCACCAAGGCCCTCGCCGTCGACCTCGACACCGGCACCGTCCTCGGCCAGGGGCGCGCCCCGCACACCGTCAGCACGCGAGCCGGCCGCGAGAGCGACCCCGAGCAGTGGTGGCGGGCGCTCGGCGAGGCCGCGGCCGCGACGGGCTGGGCCGACCGCGCCGCTGCCGTCTCGGTCGCCGGTCAGCAGCACGGCCTGGTCACCCTCGACGTGTCCGGGGCGCCGGTCCGCCCGGCGCTGCTCTGGAACGACGTCCGCTCCGCGCCGCAGGCCGGCGAACTGACCGCCGCGATCGGCGCGGCGGAACTCGCCCGCCGCACCGGCAGCGTCCCCACGGCCGCCTTCACCGCCTCCAAGTGGGCCTGGCTGCGCGCCAACGAGCCCGCCGCCGCCGAGCGGACCGCCGCCGTCCGCCTCCCGCACGACTTCCTGACCGAGCGGCTGACCGGGGAGGCGGTCACCGACCGGGGCGACGCCTCCGGCACCGGCTGGTGGGGCCCGGACGGCTACGACCGCGACCTGCTCGCCCGCATCGGGCTCGACCCGGCCCTGCTGCCCCGGGTCCTCGCGCCGGGCGCCCGCGCCGGTACCGTCCGCCCCGGCACGCCGCTGCGGGAGGGCGCCGCGGTGGCCACCGGCACCGGCGACAACATGGCCGCCGCCCTCGGGCTCGGCCTTCCGCCCGGCCGGCCGGTGCTCAGCCTCGGCACCTCCGGCACCGTCTACGCCGTGGGCCGGGACAGGCCCGCCGACCCGACCGGCACCGTCGCCGGCTTCGCCGACGCCCTCGGCCACTGGCTGCCGCTGGCCTGCACGCTCAACTGCACCCTCGCCGTCGACCGCTTCGCCGCCCTCCTCGGGCGAGACCGCGAGGAGGTCGAGGAGGGCGGCAC
The DNA here is from genome assembly GCF_055594965.1 of Kitasatospora sp. NPDC040550. NCBI lineage: Bacteria > Bacillati > Actinomycetota > Actinomycetes > Kitasatosporales > Streptomycetaceae > Kitasatospora > Kitasatospora sp. NPDC040550. Next base: position 82,724 of record NZ_JBVIWC010000019.1, read on the forward strand.
CGCCGTCGTCCTGCCCTACCTGGACGGCGAGCGCACCCCGGACCTCCCGGGCGCCTCCGGCCTGGTCCACGGGCTGCGCCACGACACCACCCCGGGCCAGCTGCTGCAGGCCGCCTACGACGGCGCCGCCCACGCCCTGTTCGCCGCCCTGGACGGCGTGCTGCGCGCCGCCGGCGCCGACCCGGCGGGCGAGCAGCCGCTGCTGCTCATCGGCGGCGGCGCCCGGGGCCGGGCCTGGCAGCGGACCGTACTGCGGCTCTCCGGCCGGGCCGTCCAGGTGCCCGACGCCCAGGAACCGGTCGCACTCGGCGCGGCCGCCCAGGCCGCCGCGCTGCTCACCGGCGAGCAGGCCGACGACGTGGCGCGCCGCTGGCGGACGGCCCACGGTCCGGTGCTGGAGCCGGTGCAGAGGGACGAGGACGCGCTCGCGCGGATCGGCGATACCCTGCGACGGGCCGGGGCCTTGCAGGGCGCCCCGGTCGAGGACCGGTAGGAGGGGCAGCGCGTGACAGCGGTCGGCAGGGCGGCGGGCAGGGGAGCGGAGCACGGGCCCGCCTCGCTGCAGGACATGCGGCGCCAGAACCTCTCGGTCGTCCTCGCCGCCGTCGCCGCACACAGCCCGCTCTCCCGGGCGGACGTCTCCGGGCGTGTCGGGCTGACCAGGGCCGCCGTCTCCTCGCTCGTCGACGAACTGATCGGCCGCGGAGCGGTGACCGAGGCCGAGGCCACGGCCAGCGGACGGGTCGGCCGGCCCGGACGCGCCCTCACCATGGCCGACGACGGCCCGGCGGGCCTCGGCCTGGAGATCGGCGTCACCCACCTCGGCGCCTGCGTGGCCGACCTGCGCGGAGAACCGCGGGTGTGGCGCCGGGTGGAACGGGCCAACGCGGGCCGGCCCGCCGAAGCCGTCCTGGCGGACCTCGCCGCGCTGGCCGACGAGGCCCAGACCGAGGCCGCCGCCCTCGGACTGCGCGTCGCCGGCCGCGTCCTGGCCGTCCCCGGGGTGGTCCCCAACACGCCGCGCGGACTGCTGGAGCGCGCGCCCAACCTCGGCTGGCACGGCGTCCGGCTCGCCGACCACTGGCCGGACCCGGACACCGTGCCCGAGCCGGAGAACGAGGCCAACCTCGGGGCGCTGGCCGAGTACTGGAACGCCGGGAACCCGGTGGAGACCTTCGTCCACGTCTCCGCCGGGGCCGGAATCGGCGCGGCCCTGGTCATCGACGGGCGGCTGTTCCGGGGCGCCCGCGGCTTCGCCGGGGAACTCGGCCACATCCCCGTCCACCCGGACGGCCCCCGCTGCCCCTGCGGCGCCCGGGGCTGCCTGGAGCAGTACGCGGGCGAGGCGGCCGTGCTGCGCGAGGCCGGCCTCGCGCAGCACGACGGCGCGGGCACCGGCGACCCGGTCGCGCTGCTCGCCGAACGGGCGGCGGCCGGGCACCCGCCGACCCTGGCGGCACTGGAGCGCGCGGGCCGCGCCCTCGGCCTGGCGCTCACCTCCGCCGTCGACCTCATCGACCCGGACCGCCTCGTCCTCGGCGGCGCCTACGCCGAACTCGCCGGGTGGCTGCTGCCCTGCGTCCGCGCCGAGCTGGCCGAGCGCGTCACCGTACGGCCGTGGGCCGAGGAGGCGCTGCGCCCGGCCGCCCTGGGGCGGCGCGGGCCCCTGCTCGGCGCGGCGCTGACGACGGTCCGGCGCATCATGGCCGATCCGACGCTGCTCCCCGCCGCCTGATCAGGAGCCCGCGCGGCACCAGGACGACCCCCTGCCGGTCATGCCGGAGGACCTCGGCATTCAGCCCCCGGCCGCAGGGCTCTCGGGCCGGTCAGGGAACGATGACCAGCTTCCCGCGGGTGTGGCCGGTGCGGCTGGCGTCGAAGGCATCGGCCGTCCGCTCCAGCGGGAAGGTCTGCGCGACCTCCACGGTCAGGGCGCCACGGTCCGCCAGCGCCGCCAGCTCGGCGAGCGCGGAGCCGTCCGGGCGCACCCAGATCCACGCGCCGCCGTGCTCGGTCACCGTCGGATCGGCGACGGAGACGTGACGGCCGCCGCCGGCGAGCACGGCGAGCGTCGTCTCCAGCTGGCCGCCGACGAAGTCCGCGACGGTGGAGGCGCCGCCGGGTGCCAGCGCGCGCACCCGGTCGGCCAGCCCCTCGCCGTAGGTCACCGGCTCGGCGCCGAGCCTGCGCACGAAGTCGTGGTTGCGCTCCGAGGCGGTGCCGATCACCCGGGCCCCGCGGTCGCGGCCGAGCTGCACGGCGAGGCTGCCCACCCCGCCCGCCGCGCCGTGCACCAGGAGCACGTCGGCGGGGCCGACCTCAAGGCGCTGCAGGCTGCGCAGCGCGGTCAGGCCTGCCAGCGGCAGGCCGCCCGCCTGCTCCCAGCTGAGCGAGGCGGGCTTGCGCGCCACCGCGGGCGCGGAGACCGCGACGTACTCGGCGAAGGTGCCGGCCTGCACCACGTCCTTGCGGGCGTACGCCATCACCTCGTCCCCGGGCGCGAACTCGGGCGTGTCCGGGCCGGTGCGGGTGACCACGCCCGCCACGTCCCAGCCGGGGACGGCGGGGAAGACGGTGTCCATCATCGGGTCCAGCCCGCCCGCCATGACCTTCCAGTCGACGGGGTTGACGGAGGCGGCCCGGACCTGGATCAGCACCTGGCCGGGGCCCACCTTCGGATCGGGCACCTCGCCGTACCGAAGGCGGGAGTTGTCCGGGGCGTAGGAGCCGTAGGTCACCGCGCGCATGGACGGACCTCCAGGGGGTCGATGTGCCGGCCCCGCGCACCCCGGGGCGGGTGCGGAGGGCGCCGTCGGCCACGCTAGGCCGACGGCGCCCGTCCGGCATCCGGGCGAGGCCGTCGGAGGGGCCCCGGCCCCGCCGCGGACCGCGAGGGCAGCGGCCGAGGCGGGACGTCGGGAATCGCACCGGCGTGGTCCTTTCTCGTCGGGTGGGGCGAGGAGGGGGACGTGCGGTGTGCCGGGAACGCCGGAGGTGCGGGAGCGGCCGAGCGGTATCGAAAGTTTCGGATCATCCTCCGACTTCTGCAGGGGACGGTAGGGGCGGGCCCGACGGCCCGTCAACCTTTCTGACACGAACCGCTTCGGCCGGGTGCGCCACGGGCCCGGGGGACGGCTCGCGGCGCGGGCCGCCTCAGCCCGCGGGGGCGGGGGCGGGGGCCGGGGCGCCTCCTCGCGGCGGCGCCGTGCTGCTGCGTTCGACCAGGCTGGTGGCCAGGTCCACCCGCCGCGTCCCGGGCCGCGTGCCGCGGGCCAGGTCGATGACCAGCCTGGTCGCCACCTCGGCCATCTCCGTCAGCGGCTGGCGCACGGTGGTCAGCGGCGGCCCCACCCAGCGGGCCAGCGGCAGGTCGTCGAAGCCGACCACGCTGAGGTCCTCCGGGACGCGCAGCCCCAGCTCGCGGGCGGCCTCGTACAGGCCGAGCGCCTGGAGGTCGTTCCCGGCGAACACGGCGGTCGGCCGGTCCGGCATCGCGAGCAGGTCCCGGCCGAGCCGGTGCCCGGCCTCGTGGTGGAAGTCGCCCTCGCGGACGAGCCGCGGGTCGTACGGGATGCCCGCGATGTCGAGCGCGGCCCGGTAGCCGTCGGCCCGGGCCCGGCTGCACATCATCCGGGCGGGCCCGGCGATCAGGCCGATCCGGCGGTGGCCGAGGTCGAGCAGGTGCCGGGTGGCGGCGAGGCCGCCGTCCCAGTTGGTGGTGCCGACGGCGGGCACCTCCTGGCCCGGGTCGCCGGCCGGGTCCATCACCACGAAGGGGATGTCCCGGCTGGAGAGCTGCTCCCGCAGCGCGCGGTCCAGGTCGGACAGCACCAGCACCACGCCGGTCGGGCGGCGGGCGAGCACGCCGTCCACCCAGGACTGGCCGGGCCCGTTCCGTTCGGCGGACTCGGAGAGGACGATGCTCAGGCCCTCCTCGCGCACGACGTTCTCGACGCCGCGGATCACCTCCACCGCCCAGGCGCTCTCCAGTTCGTGGAAGACCAGCTCCAGCAGCGGGTTGGCCTGGCGGTTGCCGCGCCGCCGGTAGCCGTGCCGGTGCAGCAGCTCCTCCACCCGCTCCCGGGTGGCCGGGGCGACGTCGGCCCGGCCGTTCAGGACTTTCGAAACCGTCGGTGCGGAGACCCCGGCCTCCTGTGCGATCTCGGCGAGCGTTGCCGCTCTGGTCATGAGTTCCTCCTGCACTGCCCCTGCTGGGCGAACTCCGCTGCGGACATGGGTGGGACGACGCGCCCTGAGGCCGTGCCGTACCGCAGGGATGCTAGCCCCAGCCGAGCCGAAACCGATCCCGTCAGATCCCTTGACGAGCTGTCAGCACGGACCTAGGTTTCCCACAACATTCGCTGACTCGCTCGAAATATTCGAATCAGAGGGCAGGATATGGGATCGAGAATCGCCGCGGTCGCCGCGGCCACCGTGCTCGTCCTCGGCACCACCGCCGCATGCGGCTCCGGAGGCGGCTCCTCCGACTCCGGCTCCGGGACGATCCACGTGCTGGTCTACGGTGACGCCGCCAACAAGGTCGAGAAGCGGCTCGTCGAGACCTTCAACAAGACCTCCAAGGTCAAGGTGGTGCTGGACACCATTCCCGGCGCGGACTACCAGCAGAAGCTGCAGACCGTGATCAACACCTCGCGAGCCCCCGACGTCTTCTTCAACTGGGGCGGCGGCTCCATCCAGCCGTTCGTCAAGGCGGGACTGCTGCTGCCGCTGGACGACTTCATCGCCAAGGACCCGGGCCTGAGGGACAACTTCCTGCCCGCGGTCTTCAACTCGGCCGTGGTGGACGGCAAGCCGTACGGCGTGCCGATGCGCGGCACCCAGCCGGTGCTGCTGTTCCACAACAAGCAGGTGCTCGCGGACGCCGGGCTCACCCCGCCGAAGACCTGGGACGAACTGGTCGCCGCCACCAAGGCGTTGAAGGCCAAGGGGATCACCCCGATCGCGCTCGGCGGCGGGGACCAGTGGCCGACCCTGATGTGGTTCGAGTACCTCTACGACCGGATCGCCGGCCCCGAACTGTTCCAACGCGCGCTGAGCGGCGACAAGGCCGCCTGGGGGAGCGAGGACAGCCGCAAGGCGCTGAGCACCCTCAAGGAACTGGTCGACGCCGGCGCCTTCGGCAGCAACTTCGACTCCGTCAAGTTCACCGACGGAGGCTCCCCGGCCCTGGTCGCCAAGGGCAAGGCCGCCTTCGAACTGATGGGCTCCTGGTACTACTCCACGCAGCAGGACGCCAACCCCGACTTCGCCAGGTCCGGCCTCGGCTACACCGGCTTCCCCTCCGTGGGCGGCGGCAAGGGCGACCCGGCCGCCGTCGTCGGCAACACCAACAACTTCTACTCCGTCCTGAGGAAGACCAAGTACCCGGAGGCCGCCGCCGCCTTCCTCAAGCTGATGTACTCCGACGACTTCGTGAAGGCGCAACTGGCCATCGGCAACCTGCCGACCACCACCAGCACCGCCGACTTCCTCGACCTCTCGGCCAGCCCCGCCTACTCCAAGGCCCAGTACGAGCTGGTGAAGGCCGCCCCCTCCTTCCAGCTCTCCTGGGACCAGGCGTACCCGCCGAGCGCCATGACCCCCATGTACACCGCCGTCCAGCAGTTCTTCGACGGCAGGATCGACACCGACGGCTTCATCAAGGCCATGAGCGCCTTGCCGACCTCATGACCCGCCCCGCGCGCCCCGCCGCGGCGGCGACCCGCCCGGGCTTCGTGTGGGCGCTGCCCGCAGCGGTGTTCTTCCTGCTGTTCGCGTTCCTGCCGCTGGCCCTGGTCGCCGTGCTGTCCTTCACCAGCTGGGACGGCATCGGCGAACCGCACTTCAACGGCCTGGACAACTGGACCTCCCTGTTCGACGACCCGGTGATGCTCCAGTCCGTCTGGACCACCCTGCTGCTCACCGCCCTCGGCGTGGCCGTGCAGACGCCGGTCAGCATCCTGATCGGCGTCTGGGCCGCCGGCCATCAGCGCAACCGGGCGGTCCTCTCCGCGATCTACTTCGTGCCGCTGCTGCTCTCGGCCACCGCCGTCTCGGTGGTGTGGCGGGCCGTACTCGACCCCAACTTCGGCGTCCCCGCCCAGCTCACCTGGCTGTTCGGCGACGGCAACCTGCTCGGCACCAAGGGCGGCGCGATCGCCGTGCTGACCTTCGTCGGCGTGTGGCAGTACACCCCGCTGCACGCGCTGCTCTACCAGGGCGGCGCCCGGGCCGTCCCCCAGGTGCTCTACCAGGCGGCCGCCATCGACGGGGCGGGCCGGGTGCGCCAGTTCTTCCACATCACCCTGCCGCAGCTGCGCAACACCGTCGTCACCTCGGTGATCCTCATGGTCGTCGGCGGCCTGACCACCTTCGACACGGTGCTGATCCTCACCCAGGGCGGACCGGGCACCGACACCACCGTCACCGCCTACTACATGTACCAGAAGGCTTTCAAGGGCTTCGAGTTCGGCCCGGGCTCGGCCGTCGCCCTGGTCCTCGTGGTGGTCGCCACCCTGATCTCGATCGTGCTGGTCCGGCTCTCCGGCTACGACCGCATGCGCGGCACGACGGAGGGCATGTGACGCGCCGCCGCCCCAACGTCCTGGCCGGCTTCGGCTCCCTGGTCTGGCTGGCGCTGATCGGCCTGCCCCTGTACGTCCTGCTGATCGCCACCTTCCGCACCCGCTCCGACTACTCCACCGAGGGCCCGCTGAGCCCGCCCGCCCAGTGGACCCTGCAGAACTACCTGGACGACTTCTCCAACGGCTTCGGGCAGGACTTCCTCAACACCCTGACCGTCACCGCCGGCGTGGTCGCCATCGTGCTGCTGGTCGTCCCCCCGCTCGCCTACGCCATCGTGCGCGCCCGCGGCCGGGCCACCGGCTGGATCTTCCGGCTGTTCCTGCTGGGCCTGGCGATCCCCGCCCAGGCGGTGATCGTGCCGATGTTCTACGTCATGAACCAGACCGGGCTGTACGACCACCTGATCGGCATCGTCCTGCCCACCGCCGCCTTCTGCCTGCCCGTCTGCACCCTGGTGCTGACCGGGGCGATGCGCGACATCAGCCCCGAGCTGTACGAGGCGATGGCGATGGACGGCGCCTCCCCGGCCCGGGTCTTCCGGCAGCTGGTGATCCCGCTGTCCAAGGGCGGGCTGTCCTCGATCACCGTCTTCGCCGCGCTCCAGGCGTGGAACGGCTTCCTCTTCCCGCTGATCCTCACCCAGTCCGACAGCACCAAGGTCATCACTCTCGGCCTGTACGACTTCCAGACCGAACACGGCGTGGACGTGCCCGCACTGCTCAGCGCCGTCGTGCTGTCCATGCTCCCCATCCTCGTCGTCTACCTGTTCGCCCGCCGCGCCCTGGTCCAGGGCCTGACGGGCGTGGGAGGAAAATGAACCACCGCCAGCGCACGGAGACCGCGCCCGCCTGGCGGGACGCCGGGCTCACCCCGCAGGCCAGGGCCGACGCCCTGATCGCGGCGATGACGCTCCGGGAGAAGACCGCCCAACTGGTCGGCCTGTGGGTCGGGGCCGACGGCGAGGGCGACGAAGTCGCCCCCCACCAGCACGACATGGAGGAGCCGCCCGACCTCGACACCCTGCTGCCGTACGGACTCGGCCAGCTGACCCGCCCGTTCGGCACGGCCCCGGTCGACCCGGCGATCGGCGCGCTCTCCCTGCTGCGCACCCAGCAGCGCATCGCCGCCGCCAACCGCTTCGGCATCCCCGCGCTGGCCCACGAGGAGTGCCTGGCCGGCTTCGCCGCCTGGGGCGCCACGGCCTACCCCGTGCCGCTGTCCTGGGGCGCCACCTTCAACCCGGACCTCGTCCGTACGACGGCCGCCGCCATCGGGCACGACCTGCGGGCCGTCGGCGTGCACCAGGGCCTCGCGCCGGTGCTCGACGTGGTCCGCGACGCCCGCTGGGGCCGGGTCGAGGAGACGATCGGCGAGGACCCGTACCTCGTCGGCACCGTCGCCACCGCCTACGTCCAGGGCCTGGAGTCGGCCGGGGTCGTCGCCACCCTCAAGCACTTCGCCGGGTACTCCGCCTCCCGGGCCGGGCGCAACCTCGCCCCCGTCTCCATGGGCCCGCGCGAGCGCGCCGACGTCATCCTGCCGCCCTTCGAGATGGCCGTGCGCGAAGGGCGGCCCCGCTCGGTCATGCACGCCTACACCGACACCGACGGCCTCCCCTCCGCCGCCGACCAGGACCTCCTCACCGGCCTGCTCCGGGACACCTGGGGCTTCACCGGCACCGTCGTCGCCGACTACTTCGGCATCGCCTTCCTCAAGACCCTGCACGGCGTCGCCGAGGACCGGTCCGACGCCGCCGGCCTGGCCCTGGGCAGCGGGGTCGACGTCGAACTGCCGACCGTCGACACCTTCGGACAGCCCCTGTTCGACGCCGTCGTCTCGGGCACCGTCCCGGAACGGCTGATCGACCGGGCGCTGCGCCGCGTCCTCGTCCAGAAGGCCGAACTCGGGCTGCTGGACGAGGACTGGAACCCCGTCCCGGCCGCCCTCGCCGACGCGGACCTGGGCGAGCCGCGGGCGCTGCGCGGCCGGATCGACCTGGACGGGCCCGCCAACCGCGCACTCGCCGCCGAACTCGCCGAACAGGCCGTGGTGCTGCTGCGCAACGACGGCCTGCTGCCCCTGCGCGACCCGGCCCGGATCGCGCTGATCGGCCCGAACGCCGACGTGCCCACCGCGGTGCTCGGCTGCTACTCCTTCCCCGTCCACGTCGGCAGCCAGCACCCGGACACCCCGCCCGGCCTCGAACTCCCCACTCTGCGGGAGGCGCTGGAGGCGGAGTTCCCCGGCAGCGAGCTGCGGACGGTGCGGGGCGTGACGGTCGACGGCGAGTCCACCGCCGGCATCGTCGAGGCCGTCCGCGCCGCCGAGCGGGCGGACGCGGTGGTGCTCGCCCTCGGCGACCGCGCCGGACTGTTCGGGCGCGGCACCAGCGGCGAGGGCTGCGACGTCGAGTCGCTCGAACTCCCGGGAAGGCAGCGGCAGTTGCTGGAAGCAGTGCTGGACACCGGGACACCGGTGGTGCTCACCCTGCTCGCCGGGCGGCCGTACGCGCTCGGCCGGGCCGTCACCGAGGCGGCCGGGATCGTCCAGTGCTTCTTCCCCGGCCAGGCCGGCACCCGGGCCCTCGCGGGCGTGCTCAGTGGGCGCGTCAACCCGTCCGGGCGGCTGCCCGTCTCCGTCCCCGCCCACCCCGGCGTCCAGCCCTCCACCTACCTGGCCGCCCGGCTGGCGCAGGCGGGCGAGGTCTCCAGCACCGACCCGACCCCCGCCTTCGGCTTCGGACACGGCCTCGGCTACACCGAGTTCGCCTGGTCCGACCTGGACGTGCAGCAGGCCGAGACCGGCACCGACGGCGCGTTCCGCCTCAGCTTCCTGCTGCGCAACACCGGCGCCCGGGCCGGTACCGACGTGGTGCAGCTGTACCTCCACGACCCGGTGGCCACGGTGGTCCAGCCGGTGCAGCGGCTGGTCGGCTACCGGCGGATCGAGCTGGCCCCCGGAGCGGCCTGCCGGGTGGAGCTGACCCTCCCCGCCGACCTGGCCTCCTTCACCGGGCGGGACGGCCGGCGGACCGTCGAACCCGGCGCCCTGGAGCTTCGGATCTCCGCCTCCAGCACCGACGCCCGCCTCACCGCACCGCTGCGCCTCACCGGCCCGGTCCGCCCGCTCGACCACACCCGGCGGCTGCACCCGACCGTCACCGTCCACCGCCTCCCGTCCGCCACGACCCCGTAGCGGGGTTCCCGGGCAGTTCGACTCGTGAGCCGCCGCCGCCCCTCGGCCGGGGCGGCGGCGGCTGGTTCGGGGCGGCCGGGAGCCGTCGGCTCAGCCGTGGTGCGGCTGCCGGGTGCCCGGGGCGGTGGCGGCGGAGCTGGCGTCCAGGCCCATGAAGTGGACGGCGTCGGCGGCCATCGGTGTGCCCTGGATGGGGAGTTGGTGGCCGGCGCCGACGATGCTGTACGTCTCGACCTGCGTCCTGCCGGAGCGGTCGGCGTACCGGGACCGGTTCCAGTCGGCGGCCGGGGTGTCCGTCGAGGACGGGGTCCGGCCCACGCCGAGGACGTTCGTCCACTGCTTGGTCTCTTCGCCGAGGTCGCGGTGGTTCAGGACGGGGTCGGCGGTGCCGTGCCACAGCTGCACGCGGGGACGGGGCCCGTTGTAGCCGGGGTCGGCGCGGCGCGCCAGGTCGCCCCACTGCTGCGCGGTCATGGAGACCTGGCCTCCGGCGCAGGCGCCGTTCCAGCCGCGCACGGTGCCCGTGTGGAAGCAGTGGTAGGGCACGCCCATGAACGCGGCGCCCGCCGTGAACACGTCCGGGTAGTCCGCGAGCATGACGTTCGTCATCATGCCTCCCGAGGACTCGCCGGTGACGTACACGGCGCCGGGGTTGCCGCCGTAGTGCTGTTCCGTGTACGTGATCATCGACATCAGCCCGACCGGGTCACTGCCGCCGTTGCGGGTCAGCGCCTGGTCGGAGGAGACGTCCCAACAGCTGCCGCCGGGGCTGGTCGAGGGGTAGACAACGACGAAGCCGTACCGGTCGGCCAGCCCCGCGAAGTCCGTGCTGGAGTACATGTACGGCCCGGAGCCCTGGCAGCCGTGCAGCGCCAGCAGGATCGCCGGGTGCGGCTTGACGCCGTTCGGGACGTACACGTACATCTGCAGGTCGGTCGGATTGTTGCCGAAGGCCGTGATCCGGGTCAGTGCGGCGGCGGCGGCCGGGGGAGCGGCGGACAGGCTCGCCCCTGACGCGGCGCCGACCGCGAGTAGTAGGGCGAGCAGGCGGGACTTCGGGTGCCGGGAGCGCACGAGGGAACCCCTTCTCTGTGGGCGGTTGACGCCGGTGCCGGTGCCGATGCCGGTGCCGGTGCGAACGGTCCGGAACGGGCCCGCCCGTCAACGGGCCCGCCCGTCAACGGGCGGGCCCGGTCGGGTCAGTGCTGGAGGGTGAGGAGGGCGGGGCGCCAGGGGAGTTGGTCGTAGGGGGCGGTGGAGCCGGGGGTCATGCCCTGGTAGAGGAGTTGGAGGTTGCAGGGGTCGATGGTCATGGTCTGGTCGGGGTTGTTGCGGACGAGGTCGCCGTGGCTGATGTCGTTGGTCCAGGTGGCGCCGGCGTTGGCCTTGCCGGCGAAGGGGTTGGTCTCGGTGGCGGCTTGGGGGGTCCAGGTGCCGTTGAGGCTGGTGGCGGTGAAGGAGCGGAAGTAGCGTTGCTCGTTGGTGCCGCGGGCTTCGACGATCATGAGGTACTGGTTCCGGTCCTTGACCTTGTAGACCTGGGGTGCTTCGAAGAGGTTCTTCACCGTGTCGGTCATGACGGTGGTGTACGAGGAGCCGAAGTTGCCGGGGAAGTTGCCGATGGGCATGCTGGCCCGGTAGATGCTGCCGTTGTCGCCGGCGAAGAACAGGTACATGTTCTGGTCGTCACCGATCAGGGTCTGGTCGATCGGGGCGGCGCCGGGGATGCCGCCGGTGAACAGGGGCTGCGGTGCGGACCAGCCGTTGGGGTTGGTCGGGTCGCTGGAGGTGCGGTAGATGAACGGCCACGCGCCCCACTGGTAGGCGAGCACCCAGATGTTCTTCGGTGCGAAGTAGAACAGGGTGGGCGCCACCGCGTTCTCGTTCATCCCGGTCTGCGGGGCGGAGGCCATGTCCGACCAGTTGGTGAAGGGGGCGAACGCCATCGAGCCGTAGGACTTCCCGGACACGTTCGACGCGTACACCAGGTGCTTGCCGTTGTACGTGACGTTGGTGAAGTCCTTCACCGCGGTCCAGCCGTTGGCCGGTTGCGCCAGCGGGCCCGTCGAGGACCAGCGGTAGGTCGACGGCAGCGGGCAGGTGCCGCCCGGCGGGGTGGACCCGGACAGGCCGCTCCACTGCTGGTTCGCTGTGCCGGTGCACGGCCAGATCTGCACGGCCGTGCCGTTGGCCGTGGCCCCGCCCGCGACGTCCAGGCACAGCCCGGACTCCACGCCGACGACGCTGCCGTCGGAGTTCACCCGCCACTGCTGGTTCGCGCCGCCGGTGCACGTCCAGATCTGCACCCGGGTACCGGCCGTGGTGGCGTGGCCGGGCACATCCAGGCACTTGTTTCCGTACACCGTCAGCTCGTTGGCGGAGGTCGCCGTCCACTGTTGGTTGGTCCCGCCCCAGCAGTCGTAGATCTGCAGGGCGGTGCCATCGGCCTGCCCGGCGTTCTGCACGTCGAGACACCGCCCGGAGCCCGCACCGCGCAGGGCGCCGGTGCCGGCCGCCTGGGCCGGGTTGGCGACGACCATCGTCGCCAGTGCCGCCACGACCGCGAGTACGGCCGTGAGCGCCGTGGACAGGCGCCGGTAGGTGGAACTTCGTCTGCGCATGGGGATCTCCAGTGGGAATGGGCGGAACTGTCGCACGCCTTCGTCATCGTTGGGCTCCGGGTGCGGCGTGCGTACGCTCCGGGAGCCGGCTATCGGCCGGCGCGGGTACCCGCGCCTCGGCCCGTACGGGGTCGGGGACTCCGTACCTACGGCGGCCCGTGCCTCTGCCGGGCCTCCGGGATCGTGGTCGGGCCGCGTCGGGGCACCTGGCGGGTCGTCCGCCCCGGTGGCTCCCGGCGGCCTTCGGCGGGCACGGGGCGGGAGAGGTGCTCCCCCGCCCCGCCCCCGCCTGCGGGTCAGTTCACCTGAAAATCCAGTGCTGGTTGGCGCCGCCCCAGGAGTCCCAGATCTGGACGGGGGTGCCGTTGCCGGTCTGGCCGCCCGGGGTCTCCAGGGCGCGGCCGCTGGCGACGTTGACGAGGGTGTACGAGCCGTCGCCGTTCCGGCCGGCCCTCCAGTGCTGGTTGGCGCCGCCGTTGGCGTCCCGGACCGTCACCCTCGTTCCGTTGCCCGTCCCGCCGCCCGGTTCGTCCAGGACCTTGCCGCTGGCGGTGTTGGTCAGCGTGTACGAGCCGTCGCCGTTCCGGTCGGCGCGCCACTGCTGGTTGGCGGCGCCGCCGGCGTCCCACACCTGGAGCGGGGTGCCGTTGCCGTTCTGCCCGGCGGGCTCGTCGAGGACGCGTCCGGCGGCCACGTCGGAGAGCGTGTAGACCGTGCCGGAGGTGATGCCGCCGCCCGGTGTGCCGCCGCCCGGTGTGCCGCCGCCTCCGCCCAGGGCGCTGAGCACCGCGCCGTAGGCGGCCTTCTTGGTTCCGTTGTTGTCGAACAGCAGCGGGTTCTCGCCGGTGCGCCAGGAGTCGCTGTCGCGGATGCCCCAGACCGTGATGCCGGTGCAGCGGGCGACGCTCAGGCATGCCTTGACGGTGTCGGCGTAGGCGGTGGCGGGGGCCTGGGCGATGTCGAGTTCGGTGATCTGGACGTCCACGCCGAGTGCGGCGAAGTCGGCCAGGGTGGTCCGGTAGCTGGGCGGGGGGCCGCCGGCGCCGAAGTGGCTCTGGAAGCCGACGCAGTCGATGGGCACGCCGCGGGACTTGAAGTCCTTGACCATGCTGTAGACGCCCTGGGTCTTGGCGTCGGACCAGTTCTCGATGTTGTAGTCGTTGTAGCAGAGCTTGGCCGACGGGTCGGCGGTGCGGGCGGTGCGGAAGGCCTCCTCGATGAAGCCGTCGCCCAGCACGCGCTGGAACACGGAGTCGCGGTGCCGGCCGCTGCCGTCGTCGCTGAACGCTTCGTTGACCACGTCCCAGGCGTAGATCTTCCCCTTGTAGTGGGACATCTCCTGGGTGATGTGGTTGTTCATCACGCTGCGCAGGGTGTTGGCGTCGCCGGTGGACTTGACCCAGTCGGGCAGTTGGGAGTGCCAGACCAGGGTGTGGCCGCGCATGCGCTGGCCGTGCGCGGAGGCGTGGCTGACGATCGAGTCGGCGGGAGCGAAGGTGAACGATCCGCGTGAGGGCTCGATGGTGTCCCACTTCATCTCGTTCTCCGGGGTCACCATGGTGAACTCCCGGTCGGCGATGGCGGAGTACGTCGGGTCGCCGAGCCTGCCCGAGGCCACGGCCGTACCGAAGTAGCGACCGCTGTCGGCGGCCGCCGCACCCAGCGTGGTCCCTCCGGCGGCGTGGGCCGCCGGGCTCGCGGTGGCGGCGGCCGTGACCGAGCCGGCGAGCAGGCAGGCGGCGGTCGTGAGGACCGCGCGGAGACCGGGTTTCTGCTTGAGCCATGGCATGACGGATCGTTCTCCTTGTGGGTGGGGGAATCCTGCGTACCGCTCGGGAACCGGCTGTGCGTCCTGACGCCGGTTCCGGAGCGGGCACTCGGCCGGTCCGTTCCGTTCCGATCCGTGCTGGTCCGGTCCGGCCGAGCGGGGCGGGCGGTGTGCGTGCGGGGAGGTCGGGCCGGCGGGGATCGGCCTGGCTGCAAGCCCCGTTAACGCTCACAATTCATCGTGGGCAGACGTGCGGCTTGACCTGGCAGGTCGGTTCTGACGGGCCGGCCCTGGCGGGTGGTGTCAGGGCTTCGCGCGACGGCGGGCCGTCAGGTCACACCGCAGGAGCTCGCGGGCGCGCCGGAGCACGCTCTGCGGGCGTCCCGCCAAGGGCGCTTCGTCGTACGGCTCTTGGGGGTGCGGAGAATTCACGACGGTGATCCGTCCTGCTGATGGGAGTGGGGGCATCCCTGCGGCACCGGCGGCCGTGGTGGGTGGGTCGGCCGGACGGTGTCGCGCAGCGGTGCGGGTGGGACCGGCTTGGCATCGACACGGCCGCACCCTCCGCCGGTCGGCGAAGACGGCCCCGGATCGATCCGGCGCCGTCGGGACGTGTCGACGGCGACAGTGTTGACTGGAGCCCGACAAGCTGTCAACGGTTTCGGCAAGGGCATCGAAAGCCTCCCGACCCTCCGGTGGGCCGGGAGGCCGATCAGGTGCTCGGCGTTCGGGGCACATGCAGGAACTTGTCCGGGATCTCGCCGATTTCCGACGGTCACTCCGCAGCGCAGACCGCGATCCGCGCCGGCGAACGTGCTCGAAAGTTTCGGCGATCCCTCGGCCGCCGAGAAGAGCCCTCCGCCTCGACGGGGACGTGCCGCCGTCGGCCGACCGTCGGGTCCTGAGTCCGCCTCCGGATGTCTGTTAGCGCTCACAGGTGCCGTCCGGGCGAGGCCCCAGGGCTGCGGCGCCGCCGCACGACGAGGTGACGGTTGGTCGGGATCGGGCCAGGCGCTCCGCACGCGACGGCGAGAGTGTCGCGATGTGCTCCTTCGCGTGAGCCAACTGCTCATGTTTTCGGCGAGTTGACGGTGCTTCGGGCCGCCCTCGGTGACCCGGTCAAGATTGGGTAACGGGGTGCAAGAGCCTTGCCGGTGCCATTTGTGAGCGCTAACAATCTGTTCCGAGCGAAACGGCGTCGACACCTCACGTTCACGTGACGGGTGCCGCTCGCGCGATCGACGATCCCGAGAGGAAGTCCCACCATGTCCAAGAGAGCTGCGGCGGCCCTGGTCGCCGGTGCGATGGTCACCGTCCTCACCGCGTGTGGTTCCGGCAGTGGCGGGGGCTCGGCAGACAAGGGAGCCGGCCACAAGCTCGTCGTGGGCTTCTCGCAGGTCGGCGCGGAGAGTGGCTGGCGTACCGCGAACACCAAGTCGATCCAGGAGTCCGCGAAGAAGGCCGGCATCGAGCTGAAATTCTCCGACGCGCAGCAGAAGCAGGAGAACCAGATCAAGGCGATCCGCTCGTTCATCCAGCAGAAGGTCGACGTGATCGCCTTCTCGCCGGTGGTGGAGTCGGGTTGGGACACCGTGTTGAAGGAGGCGAAGGACGCCAAGATTCCGGTGATCCTCACCGACCGCGCGGTGGACTCCAAGGACGACTCGCTCTACGTCTCCTTCCTCGGCTCGGACTTCGTCGAGGAGGGCAAGAAGGCCGGCGACTGGCTGGTGAAGGAGTACCAGGGCAAGTCCGACGAGGTGAACATCGTCGAACTGCAGGGCACCACCGGCTCGGCGCCGGCCAACGACCGCAAGGCGGGCTTCGGTGACGTGATCAAGGCGGACGCGAAGTTCAAGGTGGTGGCCTCGCAGACCGGCGACTTCACCCGCGCGAAGGGCAAGGAGGTCATGCAGGCCTTCCTGAAGGCCCAGCCGAAGATCGACGTGCTGTACGCGCACAACGACGACATGGCGCTGGGGGCCATCCAGGCGATCGAGGAGGCCGGCAAGAAGCCGGGCACCGACATCAGGGTCATCTCGGTGGACGGGGTCAAGGACGCCTTCACGGCGATGACCCAGGGCAAGATCAACGTCGATGTGGAGTGCAACCCGATCCTCGGCGACCAGCTGATGGACCTGGTGAAGAAGGTCAAGGCCGGCGAGCAGGTGCCGAAGCGGATCAAGACGCAGGAGGGTGTCTTCACCCAGGACCAGGCCGCTGCCGCGCTGCCGACCCGCCAGTACTGAACGGGCCCGCCCGCCCGGGGAGTGATCGGCGGATCACTTCCCGGGCGGACAGGGTCGCACGAGGAGAGGAGAACCGGGGTGCGTCAGCAACCGGTCCTGGAAGTGCGGGGGATCCGCAAGGAGTTCCCCGGGGTGGTGGCGCTGGACGGGGTCGACTTCCGGCTCTTCCCAGGCGAGGTGCACGCCCTGATGGGGGAGAACGGCGCCGGCAAGTCCACCCTGATCAAGGTGCTCACCGGGGTGCACCCGGCGGACGGCGGCGAGGTGGTGCTGGCCGGAGAGCGGGTTCGGATCGCCGGTCCGCTGCAGGCCCAGGAGGTGGGCATCAGCACCGTCTACCAGGAGGTGAACCTCTGCCCGAACCTGTCGGTGGCGGAGAACATCTTCATCGGTCGCGAACCGCGGCGCTTCGGCCTGATCGACTGGGCCGGGATGCGTCGCAGGGCCGCCCAACTGGTCCGGACGATGGAACTGGACGTCGACGTCAGTGCGCCGCTGGACAGCTACTCCATCGCCGTCCAGCAACTGGTCGCCATCGTCCGCGCGGTGGACGTCTCGGCCAAGGTGCTGATCCTGGACGAGCCGACCTCCAGCCTGGACCGTGAAGAGGTCGGCCAACTCTTCACCGTGCTGCGGCGGTTGCGCGACCAGGGCGTCGCCATCCTGTTCGTCTCGCACTTCCTTGACCAGATCTACGAGATCTGCGACCGGATGACGGTGCTGCGCAACGGACGGCTCGAGGGCGAGTACCTGACCAGCGAGCTCAACCAGGTCGACCTGGTCTCGCGGATGATCGGGGCGGAGCTCGTCGGGCTCGACCGCCTCGCCGGCGGCCACGGGCGCGAGCGCTCCGCACCGGCCACCGGCCGCCCTTTCCTGGAGGCCGAGGGCCTCGCCCGGCAGGGCGCCGTCGCCCCGTACGACCTCGCCATCAGTCCCGGTGAAGTGATCGGCCTGGCGGGCCTGTTGGGATCCGGCCGGACCGAGGCCGCCAGGCTGCTGTTCGGCGCCGACCACAAGGACGGCGGCACCGTGCGGATCGACGGCACCGAGACCGACCTGCGCAGCCCGCGCGACGCGATCGCGCACGGCATCGCGTTCTGCTCGGAGAACCGCAAGACCGAGGGCCTGGTCGGCGAGCTGACCGTCCGGGAGAACATCGTGCTGGCGATGCAGGCGGCCCGCGGCTGGGCCCGTCCGCTGTCGCGCACCGTGCAGGACGAGCTGGCGCTGCGCTGGATCCGCGCCCTGGACATCCGCCCGGGCGATCCGGAGGCGCTGGTCCGCAACCTCAGCGGCGGGAACCAGCAGAAGGTACTGCTGGCCCGCTGGCTGATCACCGACCCCAAGCTGCTGATCCTGGACGAGCCCACCCGCGGCATCGACATCGGCGCCAAGGCCGAGATCCAGAAGCTGGTCGCGAACCTCGCCGAGGAGGGCATGGCGGTGCTGTTCATCTCCGCCGAGCTGGAGGAGGTGCTGCGGCTCAGCCACCGCGTCGGGGTACTGCGCGACCGCCGGATGGTCGCCCAACTGCGCAACGACGACGCCCTCACCCCGGAGCGCGTCCTGGCCACCATCGCGAGTGGAGCGGAACGATGACCACGGCCTCGACCACCGGGAAGGGCAGGGCGGTGGCCCGGTACCGGCTGTTCTGGCCGGCCGTGGTGCTGGCCGTGCTCCTGCTCGCCAACCTCGCCTTCACCCCGGACTTCTTCGCCGTCCACCTCAAGGACGGCCACCTGTACGGCAGCACGGTCGACATCCTGCACTTCGGCGCTCCGCTGATCCTGGTGTCGCTCGGCATGACCCTGGTGATCGCCACCGGCGGCATCGACCTCTCGGTCGGCTCCACCGTCGCCATCGCCGGAGCGCTGGCCTGTCAGCACATCAGCGAGGCCGCCGACCCGGCAAGCCTCGGCACGGTGCTCGGCGCGATCGGCATCGCGCTCGGTACGGCGGTGCTGCTGGGTGTCGCGAACGGGGTGCTGGTGGCCCGGATCGGGGTACAGCCGATCATCGCCACCCTGATCCTGATGGTCGCCGGCCGCGGCGTCGCCCAGCTGATCACCGACGGTCAGATCATCACGATCACCAGCGCGCCGTACCAGCTCATCGGCGGCGGCTACTGGCTGGCGATGCCGTTCGCGATCCTGCTCAGCGGGCTGGTCGCGCTGCTCACCGCGCTGCTCACCCGCTCCACCGCCCTCGGCCTGCTGCTGGAGTCGGTCGGTGGCAACCCGGTGGCCAGCCGGCTGGTCGGGATCCGGGCGATGCGCCTGGTCGGCCTGGTGTACGTGTTCAGCGCCCTCTGCGCGGCCGTCGCCGGACTGATGGTCTCCTCCAACGTGTCGGCGGCGGACGGCAACAACGCCGGTCTGTGGATCGAGCTCGATGCCATCCTCGCGGTGGTGATCGGCGGGACGTCGCTCAACGGGGGCCGCTTCTCGATCGGCGGCACGGTCCTCGGCGCGCTGATCATCCAGACCCTCTCCACCACGGTCTACACCATCGGCATCCCGCCGGAGACCACGCTGGTCTTCAAGGCGTTCGTCGTGATCACGGTCTGCCTGATCCAGTCGCCGAACTTCCGTGCCAAGGTCGCCCGACGCGGCGCCGGGCGCCGGAGCACCGGCCGGCCGCGCCCTGCCACCACCACCACCAACCGGGAGGTCGGCGCGTGAACGCCAACGCCCTGCTGACCAGAGTGCGAGGCCAGATCCCGCTGCTGGTCACCTCCGTCCTGCTGGTGTCGATGTTCACCGCCGGGTCGGTCCAGTACGACGGATTCTTCTCCGGGCAGGTGCTGCTCAACCTGCTGATCGACAACGCCTTCCTGCTCGTGGTCGCGGTCGGGATGACCTTCGTCGTGCTGACCGGCGGCATCGACCTGTCGGTCGGCGCGGTGGTGGCCCTGTCCACCATGGTCTCCGCCTGGCTGGTGGAGCGGCAGGGCTGGCCGCCGCTGCTGGTCATCCCGCTGGTGCTGGTGATGGGCACGGCCGGAGGCTGGGTGATGGGGTGGGTGATCCACACCTTCGAGATCCAGCCGTTCATCGTGACACTGGCGGGCATGTTCCTCGCCCGGGGCCTGTGCTACACGATCAGCATCGAGTCGATCTCCATCACCGACCCGTCGTACACCGCGATGGCGCAGACCCGGATCCCGCTCGGCGACCTGTTCATCTCGCCGAGCGTGGTCATCGCGCTGCTGGTGGTGGCGGCCGGATTCGTCGTCCTGCACTACACCCGGCTCGGCCGGAACGTGTACGCGCTCGGCGGCAGCGAGCAGTCCGCCCTGCTGATGGGCCTGCCGGTGGCGCGGACCAAGACCACCGTGTACGCGATCAGCGGCTTCTGCTCGGCGCTCGGCGGCGTGCTGCTCACCTTCTACATGCTCTCCGGCTACGGCCTGCACGCGGTCGGCCTGGAGCTGGACGCGATCGCCGCCGTGGTGATCGGCGGCACCCTGCTCACCGGCGGCTCGGGCTACCTGCTGGGCACCGTGCTGGGCGTGTTGGTGCTGGGCCTGATCCAGACCGTCATCAGCTTCCAGGGCACCCTCAGCTCGTGGTGGACCAGGATCGTGATCGGCGGGCTGCTGTTCGTCTTCATCGTCCTGCAGCGCCTGATCACCGCCCGCCGGCGGTAGCCGGAGCGGTCGCCGGCGGTCCGGGTCCGCAGGACCCGCGTCCCGGCCGGCGCTCCGCCCTGCCGGACCTCGTCCAGCGGGGCGGAGCGCTTGCGGGAATGAGCGGCCCTCTGCCCCGAGTTCAGTCCAACCCGCAGCGAGCGGCTGGTCAGGCATGCTCTTTGTCCTTCTCGGTGCTGATGGCGGCGCTCAGTCCGCTCAGTGGGCCGCTGAGGAGTCCCCGGTCGGACTCGTGGAGCGCGGGGGACTTCACCCGGTCGTTCACCACTGCGAATGCCACGGCGACTCAATCGGTGAAATGCGGTGCGTCCAGATCGATCCGGCGCCCCGGAATGCGGGCAAGCGGACATCTGTCACTCGGCGATCCTGCCAGATCCGACGCTGAACGCTCGGCTCGCCGGGTGCCGAGGCACAGCTGACCGGCGAATCAAGGAAAGTGATGGAGAGCCGACTCCTTCTCCTACCGCCCCTTCGCACGGCATCCGGAGTCTCCGGCCTGGCGATGTGTCACGATCGTGAGCAGAGGGCCTGCCGGTGCTGTTGCTTTTGCCCCCATTCCCCCCGGTGCACCGGTGAGTGCTTCTGCCTCTCCGCTCACGCTGCTGAACGGTCAATGTCACAACGACCACTAACTCGCTGTGTCCCGTCGTCGGGAAACCCACCGTTCGCACCGACGGTGAAGTCGAGCTTCACGGGGGCGGTGTGCCCGACCCTTTGCCCCCTCGCGTAAGCGCCGCTGACGAGGGGGCAAGCACCGCAGGGTTGCGATCAGGGAGTGGTGGGGCCCGGGGCGAAGTAGTCGTGGAGCATCTCGGTGGTCCACGCGGGCTGGTGGGTGTCGCCACGGGGGCCGAACTCCTCGAACCAGGGCTTCACCTCGAGGACCGGGGTGCCGTCCACGGCGTCCAGATCCTCGACGTGCAGGTCCAGGCCGTCGACCTTGAGGAGGCGGCAGCGGGAGGAGCCGAGCCAGTTGACGCGCCGCATGTTCCGGTGGCCGAAGACGCCGACCTCGGGCCACTGCGGGTTGTCGCGCGGGCGGCGGGCGCCGAAGTTCAGGTCGGTCGGGTCGGTCAGGTGGAACCGGAAGATCACGTCGAGGTGGGAGAACGCCTCCAGCCCCTTGGTGGCCTCCGGTGGGAAGCGGTCGCCGTCGAGACGGATGATGGCGCGTGTGCCTCCCCAGTAGTCGTCGGTGGGCTCGGTGCGACCCCCCACCACGTACCCGAGTGCCTCCACGGTGAAGACTTCGGTCACTGTGCTTCCCCTCCTGTGAACAGACCGCGCCAGGTCGGCGGGTCAGGCGGTGGCCGCCAGGTACTCGGCGGCGCGCCGGTCGACGGCGTTGATGACCGGGACCTTGCGGCCACGATAGGTGGACAGCGCTCCGCGGATCTGCAGGGCGACGTCACGGGTGCGGGCTGAGCGCACGCTCTGCATCGCGTCCAGCGATCGCGCCCAGATCGCGCAGGCCTCCTCGACGGAGTGCTGTTCGGCCTTCACGAGCCCGAGGTGGCCGAGGGTGACGGCGTGGGTGCGGGTGAACGCGGAGGCCTGACGCGTCGCGACGCTGCGCTCGAACTCCCGGGCCGCGCCGTCCAGGTCGCCGATGTCCCGCAGGGCCGACGCCGTCTCATGTGCCAGGGAGGCCTCGCCGAAGAAGAAGACCCGGGCCGGTTCGTCGTCGCCGGGGGAGGCTGCGGACAGGTCGCGTTCGGCCCGGAGCAGCGCGGCGTTCGCTTCGGGGGCGCGTCCGGCTGCGGCGAGTGCGCGGGCGTGGACGACGCCGAGGAGGGAGCGCTCGCGCGGGCTCGCCAGAGCGTACCGGGCGCCGGACATGGAGGCCTCCGAGACCCTTACGGCGTGGCCCGGCTTGCCGAGGTCGACCGCCTGGTGGGCCATGGCACGCAGGACGTGGGCGGCCATGGCGGGATCGTCGGCTTCGGCCGCCAGTTTCACGGCGACGGTGTAGTAGTGCTGGGCGGTGGGGTGTTCGCCGTTGTCAAAGGCCGTCCACCCGGCCAGGTAGGCGAGTTCGGAGGCCGCGGAGAACATGTCGCGTCGCACCTGGTCGGAGGCGAAGGTGCCGCGGAGGAAGTCGTGGACGTCCGTGAGGAGGTATTGGGCGACCGCTGTGCGGCCGTGCCCGCCGCCGCGGCGCTGGTCGAGCTGGGAGAACAGCCCGCTCATCTCGCGCACGGCCTCCACATCAGCCCGACCGGCGCGGTGCCGGGTGCTGTTGCGGCTGTCGGCACGGGCTTTGTGCTCCCACCAACTGCTGGGCGGGATGCTCAACGCCCCGAGCGAGTACGTAAGGCTGCGGAGGAGCTGTCTGCGTTCCACGTCAACGTCGATCCGTCCAAGAGCCGCCAGGGCTCTCAGCGTATCCAAGTCCCAGTCCCGAAGATCCGGTTCCTCCTCGCCGAGTCCCATCGCGGCCAGGGTGATGTCCCGGTCGAGCCACCTGGTGAGGACTTCCGCGAGGTACTGCGGGAGGTTACCGGAGGGGGCCCAGCCGTAGCGGACCCACTGGGTGACGGATGATCGACTCGGCCGCGCCGGGTCGCCGTGGGTGGCCGCGACCGCGCACAAGGCCCGGGCGAGGGCTTCGTTGGGTCGACCGGATTCACGGATGAGCTGGCCCAACCGCTCATTGGGCTGACGAGTGCGCCCCATAGGGGTCTCCCTGGCGGTGCCGCTCAACACGTTAAACAGCGGACGGTCGCCAACACCTTACTCCTAGCGACCATGGACGGTTTCCTGTTTCTGCAAGGCGGTTTCAGGCCGCACGACGCGTCCGGCCGTCCTGAGGGCGGCCACACGGCACGTCCTGGTATTCGACCCGAGTGAGGCGCCCCATGGAGCCGAGACCACGTACCGTCACGATGAGGTTCCCCGCCGAACTGGCGCGGGTCGGCGCCGTTCGCCGGTGGGCGAAGGGGCAGTTGCCGGCGCTCGGCCTGCGCCTGGACGATCCGCGGGTGGAGGACATCCAGCTGGTGATGTCCGAGATCGCGGCCAACGCCGTTGTGCACGGCTGCGACGGCGGCCGGCCGGACGAAGAGCTGACTGCTGCGCTGTGCCTCACCCCGACCGGGGTGCTGCGGATGTCCGTCACCGACCCCGGGTCCGGCAGGCCCGAACCCCGGAAGGCGGGGGAGGGCGCCACCAGCGGTCGGGGTCTGCTGCTCGTGGCTGGGGTGGTCGACCGGTTCGGTGTCGACGAAGGGCCGGACCACAAGGTGGTGTGGGCCGAACTCGACCTGCCCGAGGCGTTCCGGCCCTCCCCGGCAACGGTCTTCGGTCGGCAGGTCGAGCCGCAGGTCGTGGTGCTGTGCACCGGCGCCCCCGTACGGGTCGGCCGGCCCAGGTCCGCCGTCGGTGTGCGGCTCGGTCGGCAGTCGGAGCTCGACCGGATACCGGCGGCGTAACCCCATCCGTCCATCGACTTCGGACCAGAGGACTGCGCCGTGAGCGTCGGACCGCGCACCAGAACGCTGACCAGGATTACCAGCGAGGCCCGCAGACATGCCGTCGTGGCCGCCTACGCCGCTCTGACCGAGGTCTGCGCGGATACCGGCGACAGCCCCTCCCAAGCCGAGCTGGTCAGTGAACACCCGCACCACGCCTGGTGGTTGCCCGCCTCGAACCTGTTCGCCCTGGTGCACGCGGATGCGGACCAGGCAGGGGCGCTGCTGCACGGTGCCCGGCTGTTCGACGAGCATCAGGTTGCCGTCGTCCTCCCGGATCACGACCGCGTCCGGATCGCCAACGGACGCGCGGTCACCTTCTGGCGCAGCCCCGGTGTCCCGCTGCGCGATGTGGCCGCGAGCGCCATGCCCGCCTCCGACTTCGCGGGAGCCACCAGGCCGTAGGCGGTGGGGCTATAGGTCGGCACGCCATTTTTCGCCTGATGTGGTCCTGGAGGACCCCGTCACCGCAGGCCGCAAGGCACTTCTTCGTTTCTGGAAGAACCATCCACCGGTATCGAGCTGGTGGATCCGGGGTCAGTGCACCAGGCAAGGGTGCCCTCGCAGTACGTGTATCACCAGGGCCTCCCAGGCATCCACAGCGCCTGCCAACATGGAGACACATCGCAGCTTTACCCCCGTCAGTTCAATTCAGCTGCCTCGAATGCGCGACCGTGCTGGCGCGTTCTTCCACGACAGAAGGGACGGAGACCGATGGCGGACGACCAATTCACCACTCACGCAGAGCTTTTCGATCTGAGTGGGAAGTACGCCCTTGTCACTGGCGGCACCAGGGGAATCGGGCTGATGATGGCGCGCGGCCTTCTCCAGGCAGGTGCCCGCGTCGTCGTCAGCTCACGCAAGGAAGAGGCGTGCGCGGAGGCACAGCATCTACTGTCCGAATTCGGCGACGTTCGAGCGATCCCCGCCGACCTGTCCAGGCACGACGAGTGTCAGCGCCTCGCCGATCTTGTCCAGGTCGACTCGGAGCGCCTGGACATCCTTGTCAACAACGCGGGAGCGATGTGGCACGAGCCGCTGGCGACGTTCCCGGACGAGGCCTGGGACGCGGTGATCGACCTCAACCTCAAGTCGCCGTTCTGGCTGGTGCAGGCGCTGCTGCCCGCGCTTCGCAGGGCGGGCACTGCCGATGATCCCGCGCGGATCATCAACATCGGCAGCATCGCGGCCATTCACGTCGCCGAGTCGCCCAACTACTCCTACGCCAGCAGTAAAGCGGCACTCCACCAACTCACCCGAGTGCTTGCCCGAGAGCTGGGCCCACAGCACGTCACGGTGAACGCGGTAGCGCCGGGGGTGTTCCCGTCGCAGATGACGGCGTCCACGATCGATGCCGTCGGTGACACGATCGCGGCGGCGGCCCCTCTGCGCCGGCTCGGCCGTGACGACGACATGGCGGGTATCGCCGTGTTTCTCGCCGGCCGGGCCGGGTCCTACCTCACGGGCACCGTCATCCCGGTGGACGGCGGCATAGCGACGACCGCATCGGGCACCCCTCGGACTGCGGGACGGGCTTAGGGTGAGGGGATGGCCACGATGGATCCACGCACCGAGATCCGGGAGTTCCTCAGCTCGCGTCGCGCCCGCATAGCACCCGCGCAGGCGGGCCTGCCCGCTTACGGCGGCAACCGTCGGGTCAAAGGTCTGCGCCGCGAGGAGGTAGCGCTACTGGCGGGGGTATCGGTCGACTACTACGCGCGAATGGAGCGGGGCAGCCTCGCCGGTGCCTCCGATGGCGTGCTCGACGCGTTGGCCTCCGCCTTGCAACTCGACGAGGCCGAGCGCGACCACCTGTTCCACCTCGCGCGCCGATCCCCTGCGCCCGGCGGCCCACGCCGGCGCAGGCCTGCCGTGACGGTGCGCTCGACGCTGCAGCAGGTGCTCGACGCGATCTCCGGTGCGCCGGCCTGGATCGGTAACGGCCGCTATGACGTGCTCGCCATGAATCAACTCGCTCGCGCGCTCTATTCACCGGTGCTGGCCGACTCACGACGGCCCGCGAACACGGCGCGGTTCGTCTATCTGAACCCCGAGGCGGCAAGAGATCTCTTTGTCGACTACGACCAGATTGCCGCTGCCGTGGCCGCGAAGCTGCGCATGGAAGCCGGCCGCAATTCGCACGACGAGGAGCTGATCGCCCTCGTCGGCGAACTGTCGACGTCCAGCGAGCTGTTCCGGCAGCGGTGGGCATCCCAGGACGTGCGGCTGCACCGGTCCGGTCGCAAGCGTGTGCGCCATCCGATCGTGGGCCGACTCGACTTGGACGTCGAGTCCCTGGAACTGCCCGCCGAACCCGGCTTGTACCTCAACGTCTACACCGCACCGGCGGACACGCCGACCGCTGACAATCTGACGCTCCTGGCGTCGTGGGCGGCCACCCACCAGGAGCGGGCTACCGAACTCGAAGCACACAACGGATAGTCCAACCCCTGCGGCCGTATGCCCGGATCCACCGGCTTGATTCCCCGGCGGGGCGTCGGGCTGTGGGCGGTCAGTCGTAGGGGATGACGGCGACCGGGCAGTGGACGTGGTGGATCGCGGCGTGGGCGACCGGGCCGAGGTGGTGGTGGCGGAGGGGGGCGTGGCGCAGGCGGCGGCCGAGGACGAGGAGACGGGCGGTGGCGGCCGCGTCGACGAGTTCGACGGCGGGCTTGCCGCGGACGAGGTCGGCGGTGACCTCGACCTCGGGGTGGCGGCTCCGGAGCGGGGCCAGGGCCGTGGTGAGGCCGTCCCGTTCGACGCCGGAGACCTCGCGCTCCAGCCCGCCGATGGCGTCGAAGGCCATGTACTCGCTGCCGGCCGGCGGGGACCAGACGTGGACGACCCGCAGCGGGACGGAGCGCAGGGCGGCGGCCCGGAAGGCGAACTCCAGCACCTCCTCGGCGGGGTGGGTCAGGTCGAGGCCGACGGTGACCGGGCCGTCCGGTTCGTCGTGGTCGGCGCGGACCAGGACGACCGGGCAGGCGGAGCGCCGCAGCACCTCCTGGCTGACCGAACCGACCAGGAAGCCGCGCAGGGTGCCGAGCCCGCGGGAGCCGAGCACGAGGAGGGCGGCGCGGTGCGAGGCGGCCTCCAGCGCCTCGACCGGGTCGGCGGACACGGCGGAGGAGACGACGGAGAGGCCGGGCGACAGGGCGGTCAGCGCGGACTCGCGCTCGGCGAGGTGGGCCAGGGCGCGGTGGTACGTCTGGTCGCTGCCGACCACGTCCCGCTTGGGCCAGGGCCAGGCCTCCAGGACCTCCAGCGGGACGGCGCGGCGCTGCGCCTCGTGGGCGGCCCACTGGGTGGCGGTGAGGCTCTCGGGGGAGCCGTCGAAGCCGACGACGACCGGGCCGGTGGCGGGGCCGGCAGCGGCTGGGCCGACGGGGCCGGTCGGCGCGGGTTCGGACACGGGGGCTCCTCGGGTTCTGCGGCGCGGGGAGGGCCGTACCCGGCCCGCCGGGGCCGCTTCGGGACTGCGACCCCAGTATCGGCGGTGGGCGGGGACGGCACCTCTCGGGGCGCCCGGGCCTCCGGTGGGGTGGGGCTCAGGCCTCCTGCGGGTCGGGATCCGACGGGGTGGGGTCCGACAGGGTGGGATCCGACGGGTCTGGGCCCGACGGGGTGGGATCCGACGGGGGCGGGAGGAAGCCGTCGGTGAGGGGTTCGCCGGTGAGGGCGGCGTCGACCCGGGCGTGGATGTGGGCGAGGGTGGTGGGGCAGGTGAGCGGCTGGTCGCGGTGGCAGTTGAGCATGTGGGTCAGGACGGCCGCGGCGTGCTCCAGGCGGCGGGCGCGGGCCAGCATCTCGGCGCGTTGGGCCTCCAGCAGGACTCGGCGTTCGGCGGCCTGTTCGGTGGCGAGGACGGCGCCGGTGCCGGCGACCGGGATCATGCCGTCCACGTGCCAGAGCTGGACCAGGGCGAGGCGTTCCAGGGCGGCGCGGTCGTAGTGGCGGACCCGGCCGCGGCGGGTGGTGGGGATGACCAGGCCGCACTCCTCGTAGTAGCGCAGGGCGGCGACGGAGAGGCCGAAGGCCGCCGAGACCTCGGTGATGGAGTGGAGGTCGGACATCCGCGGTTCCTTCCCGGGCTCGCTGCCGGCACTGCCTTTCGTACCGCTGCTTGCGCTCAAGCGCACTTGAGCGAGAACGCTTAGGCAAGCCTAACTTCCGCGATGCGAAGGGTATCCGCCCATGCCGTCTCCGACCGCCGCAACGGTCAGCGCGACCACACCGACGCCGACACCGACGCCGACACCCACACCGACACCCACACCGGCACCCACACCGACGCGCGCGGCGCCCGCCTCCGGCGTGTTGCTGGTGCTCGGCTTCGTGCTGCTCAGCCTCAACAGCAGGGTCGCCTTCGGGCAGGTCGGCCCGCTCGCCCCGGTGGCCGGCTGGGGTGCCGGCACCGTCACCGTGCTCGCGCTGATACCCCCGCTCTGCATGGGCCTGTTCGCACCGCTGGGCGCGCTCGCCCGGCGGCGGCTCGGCGAGGAGCGCGGGCTGTTCTGGGCGAGCGTGCTGCTGGTCGGCGGGGCGGTGGTGCGGACCCTGGGGATGCCGGGGCTGTACGTGGGGACGGCGTTGGTGGCCGCCGCGGTGGCGGTGGTCAACGTGCTGATCCCGGTGTTCGTCCGGGCCCGCTTCGCGCCCCGGCGGATCGGCACCATGATGGGCGTCTACGCGCTGTCCATGGGCGCCGGTTCGGCCGTGGTCGCCGCGCTGGTCGCGCCCGTCGCGGGCGCCTGGTCGTGGGAGGCGGCGATCGCGCTCGCCGTCGTCCCGGCGGTGCTCGCCGTGGTGGGCACGGCCCCGCAGTTGCGGGTCGGGCGGCGCGCCCCGGCGGGGGCGGCCCCCGGGGTGCGGCGGCCGGTCGGCCGGACGGCGCTGGCCTGGAGCCTGACCGCCTACTTCGGCATCCAGACCCTGGTCTTCTACGCCACGCTGGCCTGGCTGCCCACCATCCTGGTCGGCGCGGGCGTGAGCCGGACCACCGCCGGTACCGACCAGGCCGTGATGATCCTCGGCCTGGCCGTCGGCGGCTTCCTCGCGCCCACCCTGGCCGCGGCCCGCCGGGACCAGCGCCCGCACATCCTCGGCGTGGCCGCGGTCTCCGCGCTCGGGCTGCTCGGCCTGCTGCTCGCCCCCGCCGCCTGGGCGCCGGCCTGGGCCGCGATCCTCGGCATCGGCATGGGCGGCGGGCAGGCCCTGGCCGGGGTGCTGTTCACCCGGCGGGGTACCGACCACGACCACGTCGCGGGGCTGTCCACGATGGCCCAGACCGGTGGCTACCTGGTCTCCGCCGCCGGCCCCGCGCTGGTCGCGGTCCTGCACGGCGGCACCGGGTCGTGGACGGTTCCGCTGCTCGCGTTGATCGGCCTGCTGCTGGTCGGTGCGGTGCTGAGCATGCGGGCGGGGCACGACGGCGGGCGCCGGGTGGAACGGGGTTGAGAATTCCTCTCCCGGCGCTGTCACACTCGGGTGCCGGGATCCGTCGGGTCGGTGAGAGCACACCGAACGCCCGAGAGGAACACGACCATGAGCACCGACCTGACCGCCGACCGGCCCAGCGCCCGCTCGATCACCGACGAGATCCCGCTGCGCCCCCGGATGGCCACCGACCCGAACCAGCTCGTCCCCGAACTCGCCGACGTCTCGGCCGCGTTGTTCCGGGCGGTCGGCAACCGCTCGCTCCCGCGCGGCACCGTCAGCCTGGTCCAGCTGCGGGCCGGGCAGCTCGCCGGCAGCACCTACCTGACCGTCCTGCACACCGGCTTCCTGCGCAAGGCCGGTGAGTCGGAGGAGCGGATCACCTCGGTGGCCAGCTGGTGGGACTCGCCGTTCCTGACCGCCGCCGAGCGGGCGGCCCTCGCGCTGGCGGACGCCGTGCTGCAGCCCAACCCGGACGGCGAGCGGGTGTCGGACGAGCTGTACGCCGAGGTCGCCGCGCACTACGACGAGAAGGCGCTGGCCACGCTGATGCTGGCGATCGGTCAGGTGAACTTCTTCACGGCGATCGCGCTGATCGCCAAGCCCGTCCCCGGGAGGGCGTTCACCGACCCCTGGTCCTGAACTCCGGCCCTGGACCGGCCCGTCGGGCGTTTCGCCCGGCGGGCCGGTTCCGCGTTTCAGCGGGCGGCGAGCAGGCCGGAGACCAGGGCGCTCAGTCCGTCGCGGTAGGTCTCCTGGGCGGTGAGGGTCTCCCAGCGGTCGGCGACCTGGGCCAGCCGGGGGTGGACGGCCGGGTCGAGGCCGGCGAAGACCTGCTCCCGGTAGGTGGGGCGGTCGTCGTCGGTGCGGCGCCTGGCGGCGGTGGTGCGGACCACGATCTCCCCGGCGGTGTAGTACCAGATCGCGCGGTAGCCGTGGGCGGCGCGTTCCGGGGTCAGGCCGCAGTCGACCAGTCCGTCGACGATCTGCTCGACGAACCAGAGGGCGTGGATGGAGAACAGGTCGTCGGCGGCCAGGACTTCGACGATCCAGGGGCAGGCGGCGAGCGCGTCGTGGATCGCGGCGGCCGCGGTGAGGACGCGTTCGCGCGGGTCGGCCGGGAGCTCGACCGGGTGGAGGGTGCGGGCGGCGTAGTCGTCGAGCAGCAGGACGAGCAACTCCTCCTTGTTGCGCACGTGGTGGTAGAGCGCCATCGGGGTGCTGCCGATGTCGGTGGCCAGACGGCGCATGGTCAGCCGCTCGACGCCCTCCTCGGCCACGATCCGGCGGGCCGCCTCGACGACCTCCTCCCGGGAAATGCGGGGAGGACGGCCGGTGGCCTTGCGGGGGGTGGGGGAGGGCTGCTGCATCCCCTCATCATGCCTCGTCCGGGGGCCCGTCGTGCCTCGCCGGTCCTGTGCGGCTCGACAGCGGTGAGCCTGCGAGGGTACTTTCCTTACATGTATAAAAACTCGCGAGGCCGACCCGGCCTGGTGCTCGCGGCGGTCACCGTCGCCCAGTTCGTGTTCGCCCTCGACATGTCCGTGGTCAACGTCGCGCTGCCCGCGATCCGCGACGCCCTGGGCTTCGCCCCGCTCGACCTCTCCTGGGTCGTCCACGTCTACGCGCTCACCTTCGGCGGGCTGCTGCTGCTCGGCGGCCGCGCCTGCGACCTGTACGGGCGGCGGCGGTTGCTGGTGCTGGGCCTGGCCGCCTTCGGGCTCTGCTCGCTCGCGGGCGGGCTGGCCCAGCACCCCTGGCAGCTGGTCGCCGCCCGCGCCGGGCAGGGCGCGGGCGCTGCGGCGGCCGCCCCGGCCGCACTGGCGATGCTCACCACCGCCTTCCCCGAGGGCCCCCGGCGGGTCCGCGCCCTCGGGGCGTGGAGCGCCGCCAACGCCGCCGGGGGCGCACTGGGCGTGCTGGCCGGCGGGGTGCTCACCGAGTACGCCGGCTGGCGCTGGGTCATGCTGGTCAACCTGCCGATCGTGGCGACGGCGCTCGCGCTGCTGCCCAGGGGACTCGGGGCCGGGGCGCGGCCCGAACGGCGGGAACGGCTGGACGTGCTCGGCGCGGTGCTGGCCACCGGGGGCGTCGGGTTGCTGGTGTTCGGCGTCGTCCG
Organism: Kitasatospora sp. NPDC040550; assembly: GCF_055594965.1. NCBI lineage: Bacteria > Bacillati > Actinomycetota > Actinomycetes > Kitasatosporales > Streptomycetaceae > Kitasatospora > Kitasatospora sp. NPDC040550. The sequence continues at coordinate 113,819 of NZ_JBVIWC010000019.1, forward strand.
GACCGAGAGCCAGGGGTGGGGATCCCCGGCGACCCTGGGGACGCTGGGTGCCGCCGCTGCGCTGCTGGTCGGCTTCGTGGCTGCCGAACTCCGGTCCCCCGCACCGCTGTTGCGGCTCGGGCTGCTGCGCAGCCGGTGGGTCGCCGGGGCGAACGTGCTGGTGTTCCTGGCCGCCGCCGGGCAGTTCGCGGCCTTCTACTTCGTCTCGCTCCACCTCCAGCAGGTGCTCGGGCTGGGCGCCGCCGCCACCGGGGCCGCGTTCCTGCCGTTCTCGGCGGGGCTGGTGGTGGGTTCGCTGCTCGCGACCCGGATCACCGCGCACCGCGGCCCGCGGGCGGCCCTGGTGCCCGGGGCCGTACTGGCCGCCGTAGGGCTGGGCTGGTTCGCGCTGATCAGTCCGGACGGCGGGTTCCTCGGCGACGTCCTGGGCCCGTCCCTGGTCACCAGCATCGGCACCGGGCTGGTGCTGGCCCCCGTCGCCGCCGCCGCGACCACCGGTGTCGCACCCCGCGAGGCGGGGGCGGCCTCCGGCCTGCTCAACAGCTCGCGCCAACTCGGCGGTTGCGTCGGCTTGGCGGCCCTGGCCACCCTCGCCGCCCACCGCACCGGGTCGGCCACCGGGGCGACCACCGGCCCGGCCGCCCTGGACGCCGGGTACGCGCTCGGGCTGGCCGCCGGCGCCGTGCTGTTCGCGCTGGCGGCGGTCGTCGCCGTCACCGTCCTGCCCCGACGGCGGCCCGGCGCGACCGAGGGGCGTCCGCTCGCCGCCGCCGAACTCCAAGAAGATCTCCAACTGGAAGGAACCTCCTCATGACCACCGCCGCGATCGCCGTCGTCGACCTGTTCGCCTCGGCGCTCCACTTCCGCCCCGACGGCGGACTGCGGGCCACCGAACGGCGGATGACCGGCGGCGGGGCCGGCGCCGAGGGCGCCTGGCAGGTCGCGGCCTTCCACGTGGAGACCGACGCCGACGTGCACGCCGACCACTGGGAGATGCACCCGGAGGCGGAGGAGGCGGTGTGCTGCCTGGCCGGCGGCGCCCGGGTCCTCTTCCGGCCGGTCGAGCCCGGTGCGGCCGAGCAGTCGGTGCGGCTGGCCGCCGGGAACGCCGTGATCGTCCCGCGCGGCCGTTGGCACCGGCTCGAACTCGACGGTCCCAGCGACCTGATGTCGATCACCCTGCGGGCCGGGACCCGGCTGGAGCGGCGGGAGGTCGAAGGCTGACCGCCTGGCCGAGGCGGTCGGGCCGGGCGGGTGGGCGCCCGGCCCGACCCCCGTTCGGAGGGCGAGGTCATGACGACGTACCGGGGCCGTCACGGGCACGAGCGTCAGTTCGGCCCGGGGGGTGAACGATCGCCGGGTCGCGCGGATCCCCCGGCGGAGGCGGTAAGTTGGCGGCTGCCGATGGTGGGGAGGACCACTGACGTGAGCACCGACGAGGCTGCGCTCGGCAGCGCCGTGAAGGCCGTGATCGCCGCCGCGAGTGCCGATGATCTGGCCGGGCTGTACCGGGCCGTGATGCCGCCGGAGGGTGGGGACACTCCTCCGGCCGAGGTCGCCAGATGGTTCGGGTTGCTCCTCGTCCACCTGGCGCTGACCGCCGCGTCCGCGTCGCAGCTGGAGCGGGGCAGTTCCCGGGAGACGGTCTCGGAGTGGCTCGGGGAGGTGCTGGGGCCCGTACCGACCCCGGCGCTGCTGCGCGCCGGGGATCCGAGCCGCATCGACCACGTCGAGGCGGTGAGTGCCACGGAGCGCTACGCCCAGTGCCGGGAGTACGCCGTCGACCTGATCCGGCTGGGCCTGGTCGACCCGAACGAGGAACCGGACGAGCGGGGTGTCGACGCCCACTGTGCGGTGACGAACGACAAGCAGATGCGGATCATCGTGATGGCGATGCTCGGCCGCCTCGGCGCCGGTTCCGGCGCGCGCGGTTGACGGCGCCCCGGTGGCAGCGGTGACTCCCGGCCGATCGGGCTCGGGCGGAGGTTGACGCCGGTGGTCCCCCGGTCGTGCCGGCCGTACGGCGCGCCCTGGCCGGAACCCGGGGTGGGCGCGGCGTGCTCCGGCGGCATCGGGCGGATGGAGCGGTGGGAGCCGGAGGGGGCGGAGCCGCACTTCGTCGTGGGGACGGGCTACGCGCTGTACCAGGGGCCGCTCGCGGACAGCGCGCCGCACCGGCACGCCGTGTTCCAGGTCGCCGTGGCAGTGCCGGGCGGCGATGGCGGCGCTCGCCGACGACCGGGTCGCGCTGCCGGGGCCGGTCGCGCGGGTCGGGCTCGTGTCCGACGGGCCCGGGTCGGGGTCGATGCCGATGACCCGGGCGCGGGGTTCGACGGTTTCGGTGGCGGTCGCCGCAGGGTCTTGAACGAATCGCTCGCCCACCGCGCAGGCACCGCGGGAGAGTTGCCGCTGCGGGTCAGCGGCGCCGGCCCGCGTAGGCGGGCGACACCAGCGCGATCAGTACCGCGGCCACGCCGACCTGGAGCAGATGCCGGATCCAGTCGATCCCGCCGGTGTGCCGCACTCCGAAGTAGGAGGCGGCGGCATTGCCGAGCACCGCTCCGGCGGCGCCGACCAGGATGGTCAGCCACAGTGGCACGGGCTGGCGGCCGGGCAGTACGAGCTTCGCCAGGACGCCTACCACCAGTCCCGCGACCAGGGCCCACAGGATCGTCATGGTCTCTCCTCCGGATTGCTGTCGTTCTTCGCCAACGGCCTCCGTCTGCCCGGTCTTTGGGCTGTCATGCCCGTTGTCGAAGGAATCGGGCCGGGTGGTTTGGCCGGCCGGATCGGGGTCACACGAGGAACGGGTCGGCAGGGAACGGCCCGGGCGGCACTGGCCTCCTCCCCTCGGGGCGGCCGCCCGGGCCGCCGCCGACAGTTCAGAGCCCGGCCACCGTGACGACCGCACCCGGCGGCCGGGCGGCCCGCACCCGGGCGCCGACGGGTCCGGCTCCGCTGCGATCAGCCGAGGGTGTCCAGGTACCGGTGGAGCTCCTTGTGCCCCGCCGCGTCGGGGTGCAGGCCGTCGACGAGCAGGTGGGGCAGGTCGCGGAGCGGCTCCCACAGGTCGAGGAAGTCGATGTGGTGGTCCGCGCACCAGGTCCGGAGGGCCGTGCGCAGTGCGAGCGCCCGGTCCGTGGTGAAGCGGAGGCCCTCGTAGTCGCCGGTGCGGGTCTCGTCGAGCCAGATCGGTCCGACGACGACCAGGCGGGCGTCGTGCCGCCGGGCCGTCGCGGCGAGCGAGTCGAGGTGGCCGGTGAGGTGGGTGAGTCCGTCGTGGTCGTCGCCCGGTGCGGCGAGCGGCACGGCGGAGTCGTTGATCCCCGCCGCCACGATCAGCGTGTCCGGGTGGCGGGGAGGCAGGAGTGCGGGGGTCTGCGCGCTGACGTCCGCCAGGGTGCTGCCGGGGACGGCGAGGTTGAAGACCCGGTTCCGGGTCTCGTTCGCCGCGATGTGGGCCGCCGCCAGGTGCCCGGTCCAGCCGCCCTGGGGGTCGCAGCGCCCGTAGGCGATGCTGTCGCCGACGATGACGATGCGTGCCGCCGAGCGCAGCGGGTTCGCGTCCAGGTAGGCCCAGGCGGTCTCGCCCGAGGTGAGCAGGACCTGTCGCCGGGCGTAGTCGGAGACCTCGTACGCGTCGGCCGCGGCCAGTTCCTCGTCGTTCAGCCGCAGGACGGCGCCCTCGACCGCGCTGCCGAGCCTGCGTTCCAGGGTCAGGTGGACGTCCTGGCCGCTGGTGGCGATCACGGCCTCGTCGGTGATGCCGAGGGGCCTGGTCGCGTACCCGGCCAGGGAGGCCGGGGTGGTCGCGACGGTGCGCCCGAAGAGCGCGGTCTGGACCTGCCGGTCCAGCAGCGTGCCGAAGGAGAACAGGAGGTGGGGGTGGGACTCGGTCACCGTGGCGCCGTGGCCTTTCAGTCGGAATGATCAACTCACTCTATGCGGCCCGTGCGGCGGCCCGCGCACCTCCTCGGTTCTCACGAGGGCGGGAGCGTGCCCGTCAGCCGTGGTCGAGGGCGTTCGGCAGCCCGTGCCGGTAGCGGACTTCGTCCTGCTGTTGGAGGGCGGCCAGCTCCGGCGGCTGGTACAGCGGCCACACGGTGCAGCGCGGGGCCGGTGAACCGTCGGTGTCGAGCAGGGCGTTGACCGCGCGGCGGGCGGATTCGTTGGCGCCCTCCATGGTGGCCAGGTCGATGTCGGTGGCGACGTAGTCGCCGGCCAGGAACAGGTTGGGCACGGCGGTCGCGGCGGAGGGGCGGTTGTCGAGGGTGCCCGCCGGGTGGACAAGCAGCTGCTCGCGATTGGCCGGGGCGGGGCCGCCGAGGCCGGTGACGGCCGGGTCCATAAACCAGCTGACCAGGTCCGCGTCGTCCAGGACGGGCCTGCCACCGCTGTTGAGGGACTCCTTGAGTTGGGCCCACGTCTCGCGCACCACTTCCTCGCGCGAGCACTTGAGCGCGGGCCTGCCGTACAGGATCCCCGGCGCGTCCCACTGCGAGACGATCGCCGAGAGGCACTCGGCGACCTGTCCGTCGCCGTAGTCCCGGCGGAAGTCCCGGTCGGGCCAGAACTGGGCCTGGCCGATGCAGGTGACGGCCCAGGGCGAGTCGACCAGGTCGACGTGGCCGTGCACGATCGGGGTGCGGCCGCGCAGGTAGAACTGCACGCCGACCATCCAGTCGGTGCGCAGCAGGTCGCAGCGCGCGAGCTGCGGGTCGGCGGCGCGCAGGCCGGGGCCCCAGGTGGCGCGGGCGTGCTCGACCGGCATCGCGCTGACGTAGTGGTCGGCGACCACGGGGGCGCTCACGTTCCGTAGCCGGACACCGCTGATCCGGCCGTCCCGGTACAGCAACTCCTCGACCTCGGCGCCGAGTTCGAACCGCACGCCGAGGGTGCGCAGCCGCTCCTCCCAGGGGTCGATCCAGGCCTCGCTGGTCGGGGCGTTGAGGACGCGGTCCGGCTCGCCGTCGTTGCCCCGGCCCAGGACGTTGTAGACGAAGGCCTGGAGGACCCGGGCGACGGTGCGGGTGCTGGCCTCCTCGGCCTTGGTGGCGACGATGTTGCGGGTGATGCCGACGCCCAGCAGGCGCTGGTAGTCGTACGACATCTCGCCGGCCCGGATGAACCGCCACCACGGGACGCGCTCCCACTGCTCGCGGCGGCGCGGTTCGCAGCTGGTGAAGTGGACCAGCAGCCGGTTGACGAAGTACGCCACCTCGGTGGCCGGCAGGTGCAGTGCGGTGTCCAGCAGGCCCGTCAGCGTCTGGAGCAGCGCGTCGGGCGTCAGCTCGCCGAGCGCCGGGGGAGCGGTCACGGTGCGGAACGGCAGCCGCAGTGCGGGGCGGCCACCGGCGCGGGGGAACAGCTCCTCGGTCGCGTTCACCAGGTTGTCGTGGACGGTGCCGCCGACTGCCCCGGCCACTCCGGCTGCCCCGGTCGGCAGCGGGATCCGGCGCAGGGTGTCCGGCAGGTTGCGGTAGAAGCCCGGGAAGAAGCGGAAGCCGTGCTCGCCCGGCAGCGGGCGCCGACCGCCCCGGGCCGTGCCGGGCACGGCCATGCTGCGGGCCTTGCCGCCCAGCACGTCGTTGCGCTCGTACACCGTCACCCGGTAGCCGCGCTCGGCCAGCTCCTGCGCCGCGCTCAGCCCGGCGACCCCGCCGCCGAGCACGGCGACCCGCCGCCCCGCCCGCCCGTCGGGCCGGTCCGGGGCGGGCCGTTCCGCCGCCCGGGCCGGTCCGGCGGCGGTGAGGGTGAGGCCGGTGGCGGCCCCCGCGGCCGTGGTGAGCAGGACGCGCCGGGTGGGGGCGGCTGTGGTGATCGTTCGCATGCCCGGTCAACGAGCCCGCGCGAGGCCCGGGTACGGCCGGGTCCGCCGTGATGCCCGGGCGCGACTCCACGGCGGCGCCGGGCGCGTCGGTGCGGCGGCAGCGCCGGGTGGACGCGCGGGGACGGTGGCCGCCTCGGGACCGCCGTGACCCGGGAGGCGGTTCAGGCCCGCAGGGTGTCGCCCGGGGGCCGGCCGTAGGCGGCGCGGTAGAGGCCGGCGAAGTGTCCGGCGTGGGCGAAGCCCCAGCGCATGGCGATGCCGGTGACGGTGGCGGTGGCCGGATCGGCGGCGAGGAGGTCCCGGTGGGCCGCGTCCAGGCGGACCCGGCGGAGGTGGCCGAGCGGAGTGGTGCCGAGGTGGCGGCGGAAGGCGTACTGGAGGGCCCTCGGGGTGACGAAGGCGGCCGCGGCGATGTCCGCGAGGGTGACGTCCCGCTCCGCGTTCGCCTCGATGTAGGCGATCGCCCGGCGCAGGGTGGCCGGGGTGGCGTCGGTCCGGTCGGCGGGCACCGGATCGGTGCGGCGGGTGTGGGGCAGGGCCGCCAGGGTGGCGGCGGCGAGGTGCTGGGCGGCGGAGGCGACCAGCAGTTCGCTGGCGCAGGCGGCCGGATTGCCCAGGACGTGGTCGCGTACGTAGGCGACCGTCGCGCCGAGTTGCCGGTTGGCGGCCTCGTCGACCGGCCGGAGTCCGGTCAGCCGCACCGGGCCCCGTCCGTCGGTGCCCACCGGTGCGACGGCCTCCAGCAGGCTGCTGTCGAACATGGCGATGGTGTAGCGGGCCGCCCGGACCTCGCCCCGGTACGGGGCGTCCGGCGGGGCGACCAGGAAGGTCTCGCCGGGGCCGAACACCGTCTCCCCGCCCGGCCCGGTGCGGTCGGCGAGCGTCCCGGCGTGCATGCTGACCAGGCAGACCTTGCCGAGGCTGGCCGCGGTGTAGGCCATGTCGTAGCCGAAGGACAGCCGGTCCACGCTGAGCGGGCCGACCGAGCGGCGGCGGATGCTGGCCCGGGCGTACGGCACCGACTTGCCGATCCGCATCGGCGTGTAGGCCGTGGACAGGAACTCCTCCGTGGCCTCCGTACTCGCACTGTCGAACAACAACGATTCGACCATCCTCACCACCCGTCGTCGGCGCGGCAGCCCGGCGCTGCGCGGTCGGTGCCGACGCTACGCGCCGGGCGGCGGGACGCAAAGCCGGGTCGTCGCGCTCCTGGCCGGACCCGTTTCGTTCCAGCGCTGTCCGGGGTCCGCCGCTTCGCTCCCGTAGCTGTGGGCGGACCCCGGGGTGGCGCAGGGTGGGCTCGGTGCCCTCCCCCTGGGCGCCGAGGCCCACCGGGAAGGACCGCCATGACCGTGCGCAGGGCTCAGCAGGCCCGGCCCCCGAGCTCCGGTACCGACCTGTCCGGACAGGTCGCGGAGCTCGTGGCCGAGGCCGAACGCCAGTTCCGGGACGGGCTGTTGGCGTTCACCGCGCAGGACGCTGCGCTGGCCCGGAGGACCGCCGACGACCTGGTCCGGGCCGTCGGCACCGCTGCCGGGCAGGAGCGGCTGCCGGTGATCGACCGGCTGGAGGACGTCCGTGAAGCGCTCGCCGTGATCGCCGTCGGCATCGCCCGCACCCACGGCCAGCTGGCCTGGTTCCTCGCCCGGGCCAGCACCGTGCTGACGCCCGTGCTGGCCTGGCGGTCGCTGCCCGCGGACCGGCAGCGGTCCTTCGGCACCGTCGTGCCCAGCACCGGCGAACTGGCCGACGCCGAGACCGCCGTGCGCCGGCTGGCCGCGGCGCTCACCCGGGTCGGAACGGCGGGCCTCGGCCCACAGCCCGGACCGGAGGCGGGTCCGGACGGCCTGATGCCGGATGGCCGGATGCCCGATGGCCGGATGCCCGATGGCCAGGCACCGGACGGTCCGGCGCCGGACGCGGTTGCGTGACTTCGGTGGACGGCCCGTCGGCTGATGCGGGGCCGGACGCCGTGTCGCCCTGACGAGCCCCCTCCGGCCACCCCACCTCGCATCCGTCCAGCACCCGTCGCCGGACGGATGCCCGGCGTGTGCGCAGGGAGAAAGCCTGCGGAACCGGTGCTCAACTGGCGCGGAATCCATGGCGATCCGGGGCGGTGGATCGGTCCGGAACGGGTAGCCGAGCGCTGCCGCTGTCGGGCGCTCCGCGCCGCAGCGGATGACCCGGAGCCCCCCGGAGACCGAATGGAGAGCCACCGCATGTCCGCCGCCACCTGCCGCTCCACCGCCGTCACCCTGCCCGAAGGCCCTTTCCCGCACGTCCCGTTGGACGCGCACCTGCGCTTCGACGCCTCGCTCCCGTACGCGGTCTGCCTGGCCTTCCCACCGGTCGGCGACGACGGGGACGAGGAGGAGGTCCGCTGGTTCTTCGCCCGGGAGCTGCTGAACGAGGGGCGGCACGCGCCGGCCGGGTACGGCGACGTGACCGTCGCCCCCGGGCCCCGGGGGCGGACCCTGGTGACGCTGCGCAGCCGTGACGGACGGGCCGTGATCAGCGTTCCCTCGGAGGCGGTGACCGCGTTCCTCGTCGAGGCCTTCACCCTGGTGCCGGCCGGCCGGGAGTCCGAACACCTGGACGTCGACGCCGCCCTCGCGCGGCTGCTCCCCTGACCCTGCACGGGCCGACCCTGCACGGGCCGACCGTGCAGGGCCGACCGCGCATGGGCGGGGCCGGACGGGGTAGCCGGAACGCGCGCGGTGGTCCCGGCCCGTCGCCTCCCCTCCCCTCGGGGCCGGGCCGCCGCCGCGTCGGCGGCCACCCCGGCCGCGCGTGCCGGGCACGACGGCAACCGGAAGGAACGGAGCACACGCATGACCGCACGAGCGCTCGCGGCCGCCGCCGGCGTCGCCCCCTGGCCGGCCGTCCTGCTGCTGGCCCTGCTCGTCGCCGCGCTGCTCATCGGCGCCTTCGCCTGGTGCAGCCACCGCCTGGCCCGCCGGCGCCGGCTGCGGGCGGAGCGGGGGGCCGGTGCCCGCGCGGAGATCTGGCACACTCCCGACGGCACCGGCCCGCACGGGCTCGGGCAGCGGCCCGATGAGCGCCGTTCGGGTCGGTGAGGGAGTCCGGAGACCGGAGGAGCGGCGGACGGGGCGGGCCGGCAGCCCTCCGGGACACGTCGGGCCGGGCCTCAGCGCCGGTGGCGGCCCCGGTGCCGGGCGGCCGGGGAGGACGGCCGCGCCGGGAGGAAGAGGCGGGCCGCCTCCCGGCCCAGGTTGACGCCGATGGCGAGGGACAACGCGGTGGCGGTGGCGTGCCCGAGGCCGCTGAGCCCGGCCTCCGGTTCGCCGCGGACGAAGGCGAGCAGCCCGAAGTACAGCAGCGACCCGGGCAGGAGCGGCCCCAGGGCCGCGGTGACGTACGGCAGCACCGAGCTGCCCCGGTGCCGGGCCATCAGCTGGCCGGACAGGCCCACCAGGACGGCGGCCAGGCCGGTGGCGACGATCGGCTCCGTGCCGGCGTCGGCCAGCACGGAGTACGTGGTCCAGCCCGCCGCGCTGTTGACCAGGACGGCCGGCAGGGTGGTCGGCTCGGTGTTGAGCAGCACCGCGAAGGTCAGCGCGAGCAGGACGGCGGCCGCGAGTTGCAGCGGCGGGTTGGCGGGGGCGGCCGGGCCGCTCTCGGCGGCCAGGTCGGCGCCGTTGTTGACCCCGATGTAGAGCACGGTCATCACTCCGACGACCACGCCCGCCAGCAGGTACAGCACCTCCAGCAGCCGGGCGGCGGCGGTGAGGTAGAAGCCCGCGAGGCCGTCCTGCACGGCCGCGACCATCGGCCAGCCTGGCAGTAGCGCGTACAGCCCGCCGGTGATCACCACCGAGCCGCGCAGCTGCAGCTGGTTGAAGGACATCAGGATGCCGACCACCGCGGCCGGGGTCGCGGCCGCCGCGATCCGGTAGAACTCCGGCAGGTCGTGCCGTTCGACCCGGTCGGCCAGCACGCCGCCCACCACCGTGGTGACCACGGCGCTCACGAACACCAGCCAGGCCCGGGCATCGGCCCGGCCGCCGACCAGCAGGGTGGCGACGCCGGCCAGCAGGCCGGAGGAGAGCACCAGGACCCAGGCCGGGTAGTGGCGGCACTGTCGGCGGACGGCGCGCAGCCGTCGGTGGGCGTCGTCCACGGCCAGCCCGCCCGCGGTGATCTCGGTGACCAGTCGGAACAGCGCGGCCAGCCCGGAGTAGTCCCCGGTGGGGCGGCGGACGAAGCGCTCGGCCGTCACGGGCGGGTCGCCGTGGCCGGGCCGGTAGGAGACCGCGACCCGGGTGAAGGCGACCTGGGGGTCGCAGGGGCGGACCCGGTAGGTGCGCGCCACGGCTAGCATCGCCGCCTCGACGTCCTCGGCGCCCTCGCCGCAGGTCAGCATCAACTCGCCCACCAGCAGCGCCAGTCCGAGCACGGCGGCGACCGCGGCGGGCCCCGGCTCGGCGGAGCCCTCTTCGTCCTCCTCGCCGTGCCCGGCCGCCGGGTGGGCGGAGTTCGGGGAACGCAGCAGCGGCAGCATCTGCTCCGGCCAGCGGACCGCGCCGCCCGCGGGCCGGGACGGTCTTCCGGAGAGGGGATCGGCCTCCTCGGCCGCGCCCGGTCCGCCCTGCGGCGGCACCCGCGGCCCGTCCGGCCCGTCCGGACCGCCGGGCCCGTCCGTGTCGGCCCGCGCACCGCTCTCCTCGTGTTCCGGCATCGTCGCTCCCTGGACCACCCCCCAGTTCGGCTACTCTCGGCTTCCATTCGACTACCCATGGCCATCAATTCGTGAACGTCACACCCGGAGTGCGGAGCGATCCGCGCGCCCTGGTGGAGACGGCCGGACCGGGTGGGCGCCGGGGCATGGTGCGCATCGGACACACGATGACGACGGAGCCGCGCGACCCGCGGGGCCTCGTCGTCGACGCGGCGATCCCCTGCGGTGACCGGGCCGAGGGCGTCGTCGAGGACGTCGTCGAGGGCGTCGTCGAGGGCGTACGGTCCTTCGTCGACGCCGGGCTCGGCGAGGTCCCTCGTCCGGGGCGGCGGGGAAGGCCGGCCGGCCTTCCTGGACCGGGCCGGGCGGACGCTGCTGCCCGCCGGGCATCGGGCGCTCTGGCCGAACTGCCCGGCGGCTGCGGTGCGAACCGGGGCATTCTTTCGCGATACGGGGGCAGAAGGCCGAGCACACAGCCCTGACCGAGGAGGTTGAACCATGCTCCCGCTGCTGCTGGTCCTGCTGCTCGCGCTGATCCTGTTCGGCGCCGGTTTCGCGCTCAAGGTGCTCTGGTGGGCAGCCGTCATCGTGCTGGTCGTCTGGTTGCTCGGTTTCGTCGCCCGGGGGACCTCGTCGACCGGCGGGCGGGGCCGTTGGTACCGCTGGTAACCGCCCACGGAGCGGCCGGCAGCGGTCGGCCGCTCCGCGCCGTGGGGCCGTCCGACCGGGCGGCCCCACGGTCGTGTCCGGTGGCCTTCCCGGGCCTGGTGGCGGCCGTTTCCGGCGGAACGGCCACTGGGGTAGCCTCCGTTGGGGTGCCCACCGCACCCGCAGCGCGGATCGGCCCGTCCGTTCCGCCAGGCGGTGTTCACGACCGGATGTCGGGCTGAGGTCCCGCGTTCTACGGAGGCGACGTTCGATGGCTGTCCCGACCACGACCGACGGCCTCCGGCAGCGCCCTCCGGGCGAGCCGGAGACGGCATTGGTGAACGAGCCCGAACTGCGTCAGCTGCTGGCGGGGTTGACGGCCGTACGGGACGGCGACTTCAGCACGAAGCTGCCCGACGACGAGCACGGGTTGCTGGGCGAGATCGCCTCGGTGTTCAACGGGATGGTCGACCAGCTGTCGCACTTCACCTCGGAGGTGACCCGGGTCGCCCGGGAGGTCGGCACCGAGGGCCGGCTCGGCGGGCAGGCCAAGGTGCCGGGCGTGTCGGGCACCTGGGCGGACCTCACCGACTCGGTCAACGCGATGGCCGGCAACCTCACCTTTCAGGTGCGCGGGATCGCCCAGGTGACCACGGCGGTGGCCCGCGGCGACCTCACGCAGAAGATCGAGGTCGACGCCCGGGGCGAGATCCTGGAGTTGAAGAACACCGTCAACACGATGGTCGACCAGCTCTCGTCCTTCGCCGGGGAGGTGACCCGGGTCGCCCGGGAGGTCGGCACCGAGGGCCGGCTCGGCGGGCAGGCCAAGGTCGAGGGCGTCTCGGGGACGTGGCGGGACCTCACCGACTCGGTGAACTCCATGGCGGGCAATCTCACCGGCCAGGTCCGGGCGATCGCCCAGGTGGCCACCGCGGTGGCCGAGGGCGACCTCTCACAGAAGATCACCGTCACCGCGCGCGGGGAGATCCTGGAGTTGAAGGAGACCATCAACACGATGGTCGACCAGCTCTCCTCCTTCGCCGACGAGGTGACCAGGGTCGCCCGGGAGGTCGGCACCGAGGGCCGGCTCGGCGGGCAGGCCAAGGTCGAGGGCGTCTCCGGCACCTGGAAGCGGCTCACCGAGAACGTCAATGAGCTGGCCGGCAACCTCACCCGTCAGGTCCGGGCGATCGCCGAGGTCACCAGCGCCGTCGCGGCCGGCGACCTGACCCGCTCGATCACCGTGGACGCCTCCGGCGAGGTCGCCGACCTCAAGGACAACATCAACTTCATGGTCGAGTCGCTGCGCGAGACGACCCGCGCCAACGAGGAACAGGACTGGTTGAAGACCAACCTCGCCCGGTTCTCCGCGCTGATGCAGGGCCGGCGCGATCTGGGCGTCGTCGCCGAGTCCGTGATGGACGAACTCGCCCCGCTGGTCGGCGCCCAGTGCGGTGCCTTCTACCTCGCCGAGGACGGCGGCGGGGGGACGGTGCTCCAACTGGTCGGCTCCTACGCGTTCCCCGACGGCGAGCGGCCCACCCGCTTCCGGCTGGGCGAGTCCTTCGTCGGCCAGGCGGCACGCAGCCGGCGGACCATCGCGGTGGGTGCCCTGCCGCCCGGCTACCTGGCCGCCTCCTCCGGCCTCGGCCGCACCGAGTCGCTGTCGCTCATCGTGCTGCCGATCCTGGTCGAGGGGCAGGTCCTCGGCGTCATCGAGCTGGCCTCCGTACAGCCGTTCACCCAGGTCCACCGGGACTTCCTGGACCAGCTGATGGAGACCATCGGCGTCAACGTGAACACCATCATCGCCAACGCCCGGACGGACGAGCTGCTCGGCGAGTCCCAGCGGCTCACCGCCGAACTCCAGGCACGGTCCGCCGAGTTGCAGGCCCGGCAGGAGGAACTCCAGTTCTCCAACGCGGAACTGGAGGACAAGGCGGAGCTGCTGGCCGCCCAGAACCGGGACATCGAGACCAAGAACCTGGAGATCGAGCAGGCCCGCCAGGAGCTGGAGGAGCGTGCCCACCAGCTGTCCCTCGCCTCGAAGTACAAGTCCGAGTTCCTCGCCAACATGAGCCACGAACTGCGGACCCCGCTCAACAGCCTGCTGATCCTGGCCCAGTTGCTGGCGCAGAACCCCACCCGCAACCTGAGCGCCAAGCAGGTCGAGTACGCCGGCATCATCCACTCGGCCGGCTCCGACCTGCTCCAGCTGATCAACGACATCCTCGACCTGTCCAAGGTCGAGGCCGGGAAGATGGACCTCAGCATCGACGCGGTACCGCTGCAGACCTTGCTGGACTACGTCGAGGCCACCTTCCGCCCGATGACCGGGCAGAAGAACCTCGACTTCGCGGTCCGCACCGCCAGCGGGGTCCCCGGCGAACTGCGCACCGACGACTACCGCTTGCGGCAGGTGCTGCGCAACCTGCTCTCCAACGCCGTCAAGTTCACCGAGCACGGCCGGGTCGAGCTGCGGATCGAGCCCGCCACCGCGGCCGAACTCCCCGACGGCGTACGGCGCGGCGTGCCGGTGCTCGCCTTCCGGGTCACCGACTCCGGCATCGGCATCGCGCCCCAGCACCTGGAGACCGTGTTCGGGGCCTTCCAGCAGGCCGACGGCACCACCAGCCGCAAGTACGGCGGCACCGGCCTCGGACTGTCCATCAGCCGGGAGATCGCCTACCTGCTCGGCGGCGCGATCACCGTCGAGAGCAGCCTGGGCCGGGGCAGCGTCTTCACCCTCTACCTGCCGGTGGTCCATGCGGAGGTGGCCGCCGCCGAGGCCCCGACAGCGGCCGGGGCGCTGAACGGCGGCGGCTCACGGCCCGCCGCGGACCAGGCCCACGAACCGGCCGACCAGTCGTCCGCCGGCCGGCCGCGTCGGCTCCTGGTGGTCGAGGGGCGTCCCAACGGCCTGCTGACCCTGGTGGCGGAGAACGCCGTCGCCGACCTCGCCCGCTACTCCGCCGGGCACCGGGAGGTCGAGATCATCACCGCCGTCGGCGCCCACGAAGCCGCCACCGCGCTGGCCACCGCGCCCTGCCACTGCGTGGTCCTGGAACTGGACCTGCCGGACGGCACGGCCGCGACCCTGCTGTCCGAGATGGAGGGCGACCCGGCGCTGCAGACCGTGCCGGTGCTGGCGCACAACAACCGGAGCGCCGCCGTCCCGCACCCGGACGCGGTCACCCGCCCCGGCGGGCGACCGCTGGAACTGCTCGCCAGCCTCGACGAACTGCGCGAGCGGATCGCCCTCCACATGAGCGCCGACCAGCCCGGCGGCGCGCTCCCGTCGGTCCGCGACGCCGAGCGGGTCCAGGCCTGGAGCCCCGGCGCCGGGCCGGCCCTCGCCGGGCGCACCGCGCTGGTGGTCGACGACGACGACCGGAACCTGTACGCGATCACCAGCATCCTGGAACTGCACGGGATGCGGGTCCTCCAGGCCGAGAACGGGCGCGCCGCCCTGGAGTCGCTGACCGCCCACCCCGGCATCGACGTCATCCTGATGGACGTGATGATGCCCGAGATGGACGGGTACACGGCCACTGCGGCGATCCGCGCCATGCCCGAGCACGAGGGGCTGCCGATCATCGCCGTGACCGCCAAGGCGATGCTCGGAGACCGGGAGAAGAGCCTGGCCGCAGGGGCGAGCGACTACATCACCAAGCCGGTGGACGCGGACGAAGTGATCAACCGGATCACTCACCACCTCACCCGGTAGCCGCCGTCCGGAGCCACCGTCCACGACCAGGAGCCCACCACCGTGCAGCACCCACCGGAGCAGCCCGCAGCCGATCGCGCCCGGGCGGCAGACCCGGCCACCGTCCTGCCCAGGGTCGGCACCCAGCGAACCCCGGCCGGCCCGCAGCCGTCCGGCGACCCGTTCCCGGCAGGCGAGGTGTTCCGGTCGGACGGGCGGGAACCGACGGCCGGCCGGGAAGCCCCGGTCGGCCCGGAACCGGACCCTACGGCGACCGCGATGGGCCGGCTCGCCAGCACGGTGGAGTGGCTGCGCCGGGAACTCGACCAGGCCCAGGCCGACTCGGCGGGTCGCGCCGTGGTCGAGCTGGCCGTCGGCGTCCTGGTGGAACGGCTGCGCTGCGGCCCCACCGAGGCCGCCCGCCAGCTGGAGGGCCTCGCCGAGCAGGCCGGGGTGACCACCCTGGCGCTGGCCGCCGACCTGGTCAACCAGGTCGCGGCGGACCGGATCTCCGCACTCGCCCGCGAGTTCGTCGCCGGTACGGCCGTCCGGAGCACGGACCCGGTCGCCCGCCGGCTGCGCAGCATCGAGGCGGACACCCTCGTGGGAGGCGACGCCGAAAGCGCGGCCCGCTCCATGCTGGAGCACGCCCTGCGGCCGCTCGGCGTGGCCGCGGTGGCCGTCTGGGCCGCCCATCCCGACCTCTCGCTCTCCCTCGCGGGCAGCGCCGGGTTCCAGCCGGAGGAGGCCCGCCGCTGGCGCCACGTACCCCCGGGCGTGCCCACCCCGGCCCGCCGGGCGCTGGACGAACGCGGCACCGTCGCCTACCCCGTGCTCGCCGATGCCTCGCTCCCCTCGATCGGCCAGCACGACGTCCGCGGCGGTCGGCTGGCCGTTCCGGCCGGGGTCGGCGGCCGGCTGATCGGGGTGCTGGAGCTCTGCTGGAGCGAGGAGCTGCCCGCGCGCTCCCAGCCCCTGCAACGGCAGTTCGAGGCGCTCGCCGAGGTGGCGGCCGCCACCCTGGAGTCCTGGGACGGCCGGGAGTTCTCCACCACCGATCCCGCGGACGCCCAGTTCGACGAACTGCGGCAGCTGGCCGACGGACTGTTCGACCCCTGCCTGGTCCTGCGGCTGGCCCCGGACCACGACGAGCTCCCGCCCCGATTCGTGATCCGGCACGTCAATCCGTCCTTCGTGGACTTTGCCGGCCGGCCGACCGTGGCGATCGTGGGCCGCCGACTGCTGGAGGCCTACCCGCTGGCGGCCGAACCGGGCGGCCTGGCCGAGATGGTCGAGCACGTCTTCGCCACCGGCGAGCCCTTCCGCACCCAGGACATGCGGCTCGCCGCCCTGGTCGACGGGGTGCCGCTGACCGCCCGGGCCCAGGTCGGCATCAGCCGGCACGGCACCCACCTGGTGGTCGTCTGGCGGCTCGACGACGGTACCCCGCGGGTCGCCCGGCTGCTCCAGCACGCCCAGCGCCTCGGCCGCATCGGCGGTTTCGAGGAGAACCTGGTGACCCGTCGGATCGACTGGAACGAGACCCTGTTCGGGTTGCACGGGCTGGCGCCGACCGACCAGCCGATCTCCCTCGACCAGCTGGCCGAGCACGCCCACCCGGACGACCGGCACACCATCGGCCGCTTCCTGCGGACGCTGCTGCACCACCGGCGGCCCGCCTCCACCGCCTTCCGCCTCCAGCGCGCCGACGGGGTCACCCGGCACATCCGGGTGGTGGCGGAACCGGTGCACGACCCCGACAGCGGACTGCGTGTCGTCCGCGGCGCCTACCAGGACATCTCCGCCCAGCACTGGACCGAGGTCGCCCTGGCCGCCACCCGCGACCAGCTCGCCCAGAGCGAGCAGCAGGCCGCCGAGCGCAGCCGCCTCGCCCTCCAGCTCCAGCACGCCATCATGCCGCCCGCCCGGGGGCCGTTGGACCTGCACGACCTGCACGTGGCCGTGCGCTACCGCCCGGCCGAGAAGGACCACCTGGTCGGCGGCGACTGGTACGACGCCCTGGTGCTGCCCACCGGCGACGTCCTGATCTGCGTCGGCGACGTGGCCGGCCACGGCATCGAGGCCGCCACCGGCATGGTCGCCCTGCGCAACGCCCTGCGCGGCCTCGCCGCCACCGGTGCCGGACCGGGCCAACTGCTCAACTGGCTGAACAGTGTCACCCACCACCTCACCGACAACGTGACCGCCACCGCCGTCTGCGGGCTCTACGAACCCGCCACCCGCCGGCTGCGCTGGGCCCGGGCGGGCCACCCGCCGCCGGTCCTGCTGCGCGGGGGCCGGGCGCGGACCCTTCCGCAGCTCGGTGGGATCCTGCTCGGCGCCGTCGACCAGGCGGACTACCAGGAGGAGGAGATCGCGCTCCGGCCCGGGGACACCCTGGTGATGTACACCGACGGGCTGATCGAGCGCCGCGACGAGTCCCTCGAGGCTTCGCTGGGCCATCTGACGACCCTCTCCGAGCGGGCCCACCGACTGGCCGCCGAGGGCGGGGACGGCCTCGAAGGGCACCTGGACCACCTGCTGCAGTACAGCGGCGCCGACACCGACGACGACACCTGCCTGGTCGGGGTGACAGTCCGGTGATCCGGGCCGTCACCCCGGTCGGAGGCTGACGCCGTCTCACCATGCGGACGGTTGCGCGGTTCTCCGGCCGGAGACCGGCGGGTTGGCCGTAGGGTGGCCGGTGCAGCTGGTTCGCCCCGTCCGCCAGGCGGGGTGTCGCAAGAGGGAACCCGGTGACGCCTTTCAACTGGCCAGTCCGGGACTGCCCCGCAGCGGTGAGTGGGAACGACCGCCGTCATACGCACTGGGCCCGGACCGGGTCTGGGAAGCGACGGCCAGTAGGTGCCGGTCCTCGACGAGGACGGGCGGGCCCGCGAGTCCGAAGACCTGCCACTGCCCGGGCGCGACCGTTCGCGCGCGGCCATCCGGTGACCTCGAGGGCGGGTCGGCGACCACACCCGGCGGAGCCGTACCCGTGTACGGGGGCCCGTCCGGTCCGTCGTCCCTTCGCGTCCTCACCCCCGTCGCCGGGCACTTGAGGAATCAGACTCGCGAAGGAGAGTCCCTTGACCACGAAGTCCGCAGCCGCGGCAGCCCTCGCCACCGCCCACGGCTACCCCCGCCAGGGCCGGGGCCGGGAGTTGAAGAAGGCGATCGAGGGCTACTGGAAGGGCGCCGTCACCGCGGAGGCGCTGCTGGCCACCGCCGCCGACCTGCGCCGGGGGAACTGGCAGCAACTCGCCGACTCCGGCATCGAGGAGGTCCCGACCGGCGACTTCTCGCTCTACGACCACGTGCTGGACACCACCGTGGCGGTCGGCGCGATCCCGCCGCGGCACCGGGAGGCGGTCGACGCCGACCCGCTGGACGGCTACTTCGCCATGGCGCGCGGCAACCAGGACGTCGCCCCGCTGGAGATGACCAAGTGGTTCGACACCAACTACCACTACCTCGTCCCGGAGTTGGGGCCGGACACCGCCTTCGCCGCGAACCCGGCCAAGGCCGTCGCCGAGCTCGCGGAGGCCCTCGCACTGGGCCATGACGCCCGTCCGGTGCTGGTCGGGCCGGTCACCTACCTGCTGCTCGCCAAGCCGGCGCCCGGGGTGGCCCCCGACTTCCAGCCGATCACCCTGCTGGACCGGCTGCTGCCCGTCTACGCGGAGCTGCTCGCGGCACTCCGGGCCGCGGGCGCGGAGTGGGTGCAGCTGGACGAGCCCGCGCTGGTCCAGGACCGGACCCCGGCCGAGCTGAACGCCGCCGCCCGGGCCTACCGCGAGCTGGGCACGCTGACCGGGCGGCCGAAGCTGCTGGTGGCGAGCTTCTTCGACCGCCTCGGCGACGCCCTGGCGGTGCTGGCCAAGGCCCCGGTGGAAGGCCTGGCGCTGGACTTCACCGGGCCGGCCGCCGCCAACCTGGCGGACCTCGCCGCCGTCGGCGGGCTGCCCGGCAAGCGCCTGGTCGCCGGGGTGATCGACGGGCGCAACATCTGGATCAACGACCTGGGCGCCGCACTGGCCACCCTGGCCACCCTGCTCGGGCTCGCCGACCGGGTCGACGTCGCGCCGTCCTGCTCGCTGCTGCACGTGCCGATCGATGCCACCCTCGAACGCGACATCGACCCGCAGATCGTCCGCTGGCTGGCCTTCGCCAAGCAGAAGGCCACCGAGGCCGCCCTGCTGGCCCGCGCCCTGCGCGAGGGCACCGGCGCGATCACCGCCGAACTCGCCGCCAACCGCGCCGACCTGGCCTCCCGCGCAACCTCGCCGATCACCCGTGACCCGGTCGTCCGCGCCCGCACCGCGGCCGTCACCCCGGGCGACGCCCGGCGCGCCCAGCCCTACCCCGTACGGGCCGAGGCCCAGCGCGCCCGGCTCGCGCTGCCGCTGCTGCCGACCACCACCATCGGCTCCTTCCCGCAGACCACCGAACTGCGCGTCGCCCGCGCCGACCTGACCGCCGGGCGGATCGACGCCGCCGCGTACCGGGAGCGGATGGCGGCCGAGGTCCGCGAGGTCATCGCCTACCAGGAGAAGGCCGGGCTGGACGTCCTGGTGCACGGCGAGCCCGAGCGCAACGACATGGTCCAGTACTTCGCCGAGCAGCTCACCGGCTACCTGGCCACCCGGCACGGCTGGGTGCAGTCCTACGGCACCCGCTACGTCCGGCCGCCGGTCCTGGCCGGGGACATCTCCCGCCCGCACCCGATGACCGTCGACTGGTTCCGCTACGCCCAGGACCTGACCGACCGTCCGGTCAAGGGCATGCTGACCGGCCCGGTCACCATGCTCGCCTGGTCCTTCGTCCGCGACGACCAGCCGCTCGCCGAGACCGCCCGGCAGGTCGCCCTCGCCCTGCGCGACGAGGTCGCCGACCTGGAGGCCGCCGGCGCCGCCGTCGTCCAGGTCGACGAACCGGCCCTGCGCGAGACCCTGCCGCTGCGCGCCGCCGGCCGCCCGGCCTACCTGGACTGGGCCACCGAGGCCTTCCGGCTGGCCACCTCGGGCGTGCGCGCCGACACCCAGGTGCACACCCACATGTGCTACGCCGAGTTCGGCGCGATCATGACCGCGATCGACGAACTCGACGCCGACGTCATCTCCCTGGAGGCCGCCCGCTCGCACATGGAGGTCGCCGGGGAGCTGGCCGCCGCCGGGTACCCGCGCGAGGTCGGCCCGGGCGTCTGGGACATCCACTCCCCGCGGGTGCCGAGCACGGAGGAGGCCGTCGAGCTGCTCCGGGCCGGTCTCGCGGCGATCCCGGCCGAGCGGCTCTGGGTCAACCCGGACTGCGGCCTCAAGACCCGCGGCTGGCCCGAGACCCGTGCCTCGCTGGACAGCCTGGTCGGCGCCGCCCGCCGCCTGCGGGCCGAACTCGACGGCTGATCACGAGGGTTCGGGGGCGGGCCCGGCATCGCTGCCGGGCCCGCCCCGGGCGGGGTCAGGCCGCGCGCTGGGTGCGGGCCAGGGCGGTCGCCTCGGTGCGGCGGTCCGGGGAGGTGACGTCCACCGGGGTACCGGCGCCCGCGCCGGGGCGTTCGGCCCAGCCGCGCAGGCGGTCGGCGAGGCGGTTCACCCGGCGGTCCTGGGGGCCGAGGGCGAGGTAGAACAGCGACTCGTCCACCTCGTCGTCGTCGCCGCCCCAGCGGACGACGCCCTGGCAGTCGGCGAGGATGTCCCGCAGCACCAGCTCCTGGTGGGGGAAGAGCCCGCCCTTGGCCGAGGCGCCGGGGCGGATGCGTACGGCGGTGCCGGAGGCGAGGTTGGACTCCGGGAGTGCGGTGCGCAGGCCGCCGATCTCCTGCCAGCCGAGCAGGTCGCCGCTGGGGAGTTCCTCCACCTCGTAGTGGAAGCGCCGGATCAGGTGGACGAGGATCTCCTCGACGTCGCCGATCCGGAGGTCGACCGAGAGTCCGGTGCCGGCCACCTGGCGGGTCCAGACGGTGGAGACGTGGTTGGCCTCCTGCTCGATCGTCCAGCCGTTGGCGCTGGTGGGGAGCTTCCGTTCGGGGAGCTCGGGGGCGGGCGGGGTGCTGCCCGGGGCGGCCGTGGCCGTGCCCGGGAGCAGGGCGGCCGTGGCGACGGCCGCTCCGAGGACGGCGGTGCCCCGGACGACGGTCCGCCGGGTGACTGCGGTCTGCACGTCTTCCAACTCTCTTTCTCCTAAAGGACGATGATGAGCACGAAGGTGGGCACCAGGGTCAGCAGGACGCTGGTGGGCCAGTACACCGTGCGGCGGCCGTGCGGGGCGGTGCGGCGCCGCACGGCGCGGTTGGCGAGCCACCACAGGACGGCGGAGCCGAGCACCAGGGGGCCGGGCAGCAGCAGCCAGGGCAGGACGCCGTCGTTCTCGGTCGGCTCGCGGCTGGTCCAACCGAGGGCGGCGAGCGGCCAGTTGGCGGCGAAGTAGTAGAGCAGCCAGACCGGGACGACGCCGGGCACCCCCAGCAGGAGGTTCACGACGGCGGCGGCGGGGGAGTAGTCCCGGGGCCGTTCGGCGCCCGCCGGGGTTCGGGAGCTCACTTGGTGCGGGAGAGCAGGTTGTAGCCCTCCAGTACGTTGTACAGGCCGATCAGCTCGCGGCCGTACTGCTGGGCGTCCTCGCCGAGGCCGTTGTACCGGGCCAGCAGGGCCTGGGTGTCGGCTGGGCCGGTGGTCAGGTCGGGGCGGGCGATCTTGAGCTGGTGGGCGTTGTAGACCGTGAGGTAGGCGACCGAGCGGATGTTGTAGGCCGGGTCCTGGAGCTGGTCCCAGACCTCCCGCAGGTTGGGCTCGGCCAGCGGGGAGCCGTTGATCAGGCCTTCCTTGAGGCAGTAGTTGCGGGCGGCGATGGCGACCCGGGCGAAGATCTGGCCCCAGCCGGTGCTGCAGTCCTCCAGTATCCCGTTGCGGACGCCGGCGTCGGAGACCGCGTCGAGCGGGTTCAGCTTGCGCAGCTCCCACAGGACGGGGGCCTGGATCAGGGCCTTGCGCAGCTTCAACTCGCGGGCCAGCGCGGTGAACAGCCAGTCCGCGCTGAGCACCAGGTCGTACGCCTTGGTGGTGGAGACCCCGCCGAGGGTGACCCAGTCGGAGTCCGTCCAGCCGGAGCCGCCGGTCTCCGGGACACCGATCGAGGTGAGGTACTTCTGGACGTCGCGCAGCATCGGGTCGCGGTAGGAGGTCTTGTCCAGGTCCACGTCGAGCCCGGCGATGCTGGGGAGGCCCGGGTCGAAGTCGCCCTGGCCGGTGTCGCGGCCGGAGGCGATGTTGTTGTCGATCTCGATGGCGCCCGCGCCCGACCCGACGGTGATGGTGGCGATCTGGTCGAAGGCCCAGTTGGTCGGCATCGGGTAGCCGAGGTTGCCGGAGAAGCCGCTGGACATGTCGGAGACGAAACTGGTCTCCGCGTAGCCCGCGTCCGCGACCCGCTGGCAGACGTTGCGCGGACCGTAGATCCCCACCCGGTACGGGGAGTTCTCGCTGATCGTGTGGTGGACGCCGCGGAAGTGCGGGACGATCTTGGCGGTGACCTCGCCGTCCATCGCGTCGTAGTCGACGGCGAAGTAGATGGTGGTGCCGGGCTTGAAGCCGTGGAAGCGTGCCCACTCGACCGCGCGGAAGGCGTCGTTGTTGCCCTGCTCGTAGCCGAAGTAGTCCGCCGACCGGCTCCAGGTCTGGTAGATCGGGAAGCAGCGCAGGCCGTACTGCTTGATGGTGGCCAGTTCGCCGGGCTGGATCTGCTTCTCCGGCAGGCTGGTGGTCGAGGCGTTGGAGAGGTACCGGCCGATGTACTGGTAGCCGGCGTCCTTGAGCGCCTGGGCGCGGGCCGGGGTGATCTTGGTGACGCCGTCGCAGGCGGAGCCCCGGCGGGTCTGGTCGCCGTAGGAGACCAGCAGCGAGGCCCAGGTCTGGAAGTCGCCCGTACCGGTGACCGGCAGCTTCACGAAGGACTGGAAGGCCTCGACACCGCTCTTCACCGCGGCGGTGAAGTCGCCGAGCGGGACGTCCCGCTTGTTGAGGATCATCGCCGCCGTGAACAGTGTCGGCCAGGTGCCGGTGGCGCCGAGCGCGAGGGTACGGCCCTTCAAGCCCGCCTGGGTGCCGGGGCCGAAGGCGCCGTTCGCGGTGCCGTCGGCCATGCCCAGCTCGTACTGGATCGCCAGCAGCATGGACTTGGCGACGTCCCGGGAGTGGTGCCCGTCGCAGGGGATGACGAAGAAGTCCTTGCGGTTGACGTACCGGCCGTTCAGCCACCGCTGGATGGCCCGGACGCCGTCCGTACCGCCGTTGACGGTGACGTAGGCGTCCATGGTGAGCAGGGCCTTGACCACCTTGGGTTCGAGGGCGCTGCCCGGGAACACCGACTCCAGGCCCATGTGGGTCTTGAGCCTGCTGACCGCCGCCTTCACCCGGTCGTTGTACTGGCCGTTGATCTCGCCGCCGTCGTAGCCCTTGCAGTACAGGGCGGCCTGGAGGATCCGGCAGAAGTTCGCGGACGGGACGGTCGATTCGTCGAGCTTCGGGTACTTGCCCTGGAGCGTCGAGAGGGTGGTCGGGCCGAAGGAGTTCGACAGCGCGGTGATGCCCATCTCGTACTGGAGCGCGCGGGTCAGCGCGTACATGGTCGGCCAGCCGGTCCGGCCGTCCTCCTCCAGCTTGGACATGCCGAGCGTGGCACCGCTGTTGTAGGTCGTGTTGATGAACTTCTGAGCCAGACGAACCATCTCGTCAGCCATGAGCTGTCTCCCGTG
The DNA here is from genome assembly GCF_055594965.1 of Kitasatospora sp. NPDC040550. Taxonomy (NCBI): domain Bacteria; kingdom Bacillati; phylum Actinomycetota; class Actinomycetes; order Kitasatosporales; family Streptomycetaceae; genus Kitasatospora; species Kitasatospora sp. NPDC040550. The sequence continues at coordinate 137,454 of NZ_JBVIWC010000019.1, forward strand.
TTCCGGTGGAGCGCCGCCACCCCTCTCCGGGGCACGGGGGGAGACCGCGGGGCGGCCGGACGTGAGCAGGGCGGCACCCCCGCCACCGTGGCGGTCCGGTGGAACGAGGCCGGCGGTGATGCCCCCTGGCAACGGCCGCGGTCCCCCCGTTGCGGCACGGGGAGGAACTTTACCAGGGCTTTTGGGAGACTTGACCTGCGGTTTGGTTGGGTTCGGTGATTCCCGGTGCCGCCCTCGGGGCCGGTGATTCCGGGTCAGGATGTCCGGCGGGGCGGGGCGGGGCGGGGCGGGGCGGGGCGGGGCGGGACGGGGACGGGGGGGGAGGGGACCGGGCTGGGTCCGTCCCCTTACCCTTGGTTCACGCTCCCCCCCCCCCCCCCCGCCACCTACTCCCCGCCCAAACACAAACACA